>JANOKZ010000367.1:0-7961 GCA_031419515.1 Hyphomicrobium sp. | reverse complement strand
TCGGTATAGGCAAGCGAAACGCGGACCGGATCGCGACTGTTCCATCCGTCCTCCGCCATGCGCACCTTCAGAATCGCGGTTTCGCGCGTGAACGGGGGAAGCGGCGGGCGATCAGTCATTGTTTATATCCTCATCTCACCGAAGCCTCCAAGCTATCCGCCTTGCTTGATCGTTCGCAAGTGCTGCTTGCGCGCGGTTCAGGCTTGACGGGCGCAAGAAAAGGCGGGAGCGTCACGATCCACCCGTCATCCCGTGCGCGTGTGCAGCGTCCTTACGGTGCACCGCAGACACGGGAACTTAAACTCATTTCGCTTAAAGCGAAAAAGATCCCGGACCAGCGCCGCTTCATAAAGGATGCTGCGCCGCATCCGGGATGACGGGTTGGAATGCCGCTACCGAGGGAGACCAGCCGATGTATGATTCCGCCAACTTGTCGAAACTGCCGCATCTTAAATCTCTGACGCCGCAGACCATGCAGGCATTCGAGATCTTCGACCGCGCGGCCATGGCGCCGGGTGCGATCCCGCGCCGCTATAAGGAGCTGATCGCGGTCGCTGTGGCGCTCGCGACGCAATGTCCTTACAGCCTCGAAGTGCATCGCACGAATGCAGTCAACGCGGGTGTGACGGAAGCCGAATTGGCAGAGGTGATCTTCATCGCTTCGGCTATGCGGGCGACAGCCGCGATTGCACACGGCACGCATTTGATTGGCCCTCGGAAAACCAAATAAAAAAACCGGGCGGCTCACCACCCGGCTTTTTGTGAGTTGCTATGCCCGCGGTTAAAATGCGAACGCGAGGCCTGTGATAAGTTTCCAATCGGGATCAGGTTGCAGACCGTTCATATCCTTGACAACCGGAATGCCAACCGAAGCAAAGCCCGACCAGTCTCCAGCAGAGAGGCGTACGCCGGGCGAGACATAAAGCGTGTGGCCGCCCGAGTTGCCGTCAACCTCGTTGCCGGCTTTTTGCTTGTCGTGCCATTCGCCGTTGAGTTCGAGAACAAGATCGACAGCAAGCGCCTTGGCGGACGACTTGTGCAGATGTACCGCGCCATCGGCATGAACATGCTCTTCGGCAGGCGGGCCACCCATCACGCGATGAGAGAGTGCCACGCCGTAGAGCAGCCGGTCGCCGAGATCGGTGTTCTGCGTGCCTTCGGTCACGAGGTGATAAAGCGCGCTGGTGTCGAACGACCAGGCGCCTTGGCGCCAAGTTGCGGCGAGTCCGAATTGGCCATCCCATGAGCCGGAGCCCGGCTGGAACTCGGCTTCAAAGCGCTCGCCCTCGTTGGCGTTCTCGTTGGCTTTTCCAGTTGGCAATTTGACGCCCAGAAGGGCCGCGATTTCAAATCCGGACGCCGTATCATTCAAAAACCGGTATTGGCCGAGCAGCGTTACGTCGCCAACACCGGACGCGCCGCCGAGCGTTTCGATGACGGTGGCGTCCTCGCCGAGTTCAGGGTGTTCACGGAAGTACAAGCCTTCGCGGATGTCTGTGCGGCGCACGAAGGGCAGTCTGGCTGAAACAGTGAGGTCATCCGTGATGCCGTAAGCAAGCGCGATGTTGATGCTCTCGATAGACTTCAAGCTGTGCGGGCTTTGGCCATCGGCATCGTCATGGTGATCGCCGCCGCCGACCTCTTCTTCCTCATGCTCCTCTCCATCCTCGTGATGAACCACAGGCGGGGCATTTGCTTTGGCCGCTGCGCCGAGCGTTTCGTCAGATAGCGGATTTAGGCGGATGATCTCGAACATGACAGCAGCAGCGCCTTGCCCGGCGCGCAAGGTCGTGGCTGAAATAGTGTTGATGGGGCCGCTGCCGCCGGTATTGCCGACGCCGCCCGGATGATGGGCGAAGGCTGGCGCCGCAGCCGCGCAGGCCGTTGCTGCAGCAAGGATGCGAAGTGATTTTGTCACGGAAGTACTCTCCTGAAATGTCCTGAAACACGCAACGCATTACGTGCCGATCCGAAATGATTGGATGTCAGGCTTGGAGAGGCGGACCGCGGCTTCTTAGAGTGCCCGAACCGAGGCGCGGCCGGACGCGGGGAGCTTCCGTCTGCAAAACGTCAGTTGCTGTTGTCTGCGGAAATACGGCGGGGCCGAGAACAAATAGAGTCAGCACAACAGGCGTCGCCGCTGCCGCGCAGGCGAATGCGCAGCAGGCGTGAGCGGCGCCCGGAGCGTGTTGCGGGGTTCCGTCGCTCGATTTCCCCGCTTGAGACGGCGCGCAGACCGGCATCCAGCCTAAGACAGCGTCGTAGACCTGCGGACCTGACTGCGCGGAATGCGGAACGGCGAGCGCCGCCAGCGTGCCAACAAGCAGCACAAGCGAGGCGAGCCAGCTCAATCCGGATCTGTGACGGCGCAATAGTCTCATGGCTGGCATTTTGATGGGTGGGACGCCGCTCGTCAAAGCCGCGATTTACGCGCACAGGCGGCAAACTACGTTTCCGGGTCAGATGATGCCGAAATGCTTCAAGAGCAGCGCACCGAAGCTCAGTACCGCCAGAATAAATCCGGTCCGGGCGAGGCGGTCGGTGGTTTTCTGACCCTGTGAAATTTTTTTGAGTGACGCGTCATCCAGCCGAATGCCGTCGCGGGCCATGGCAGCAAATCCTTGCGCGGCGGCCTGCGCTTGCTGAAGAACTCCTGGCGTTTTCAGGATCAATTCGCCGAGGGTTTGCGCCCCCGCTCCCGCTTCTTTCAGGCGGCCGAGGGGCCCCAGATTGTTTTCAACCCACTCGCGCGCAATCGGTTCAGATGCCGTCCACACATTGAGATTTGGATCAAGGCCGCGCGCCACGCCTTCAACGATCACCATGCTCTTTTGCAGGAGGATGAGTTCGGGCCGCGTCTCCATGTCGAAGACTTCGGTGTAGGCGAAGAGCTGGCCTAAGAGATCGGCCATGGAGATTTCTTCGGCCGTGCGGCCGTGGATCGGCTCGCCGATGGCGCGCATGGCTTGTGCGAATTCCGCGACGCTGTGATGCGGCGGAACGTATCCGGCTTCGAAATGAATGGCGGAGGCGCGCGTGTAGTCCCGCGTGATCAGGCCGTGCAGAATTTCAGCAAGAAAGCGCCGCTCGTTCAGCCCGAGCCGTCCCATGATGCCGAAATCGACGGCGACGACCTTGCCTGCATGATCGACGAAGAGATTTCCCTGATGCATGTCGGCGTGGAAAAAGCCGTCGCGCATGGCGTGGCGCAAGAACGAGCGCATAACAGTGAGGCCAAGAGCGGAGAGATCAAGTCCGCGCGCTCGAAGTGCTGCGTGATCGCCAATCGGTGTGCCATCGATCCACTCAAGAGTTAGAACGCGTTTTGCGGTGCGGCGCCAATCGACCACGGGGACGCGAAAGCCTGCGTCCGCTTTGATATTGTCGGCCATCTCGGAAATGGCGGCAGCCTCGAGGCGCAAATCCATTTCCAGATCGGTCGTGTGTTTGAGATTATCGACCACGGCAACAGGCTTCAAGCGGCGCGCGGGCTCGACAAATCTCTCAATCTGCGTGGCGGCGAAGTAATAACTGTCGAGATCGCGGCGAAAGCGCTTCTCGACGTTGGGGCGGAGAATTTTGACGGCAACCGTTTTGCGCACGCCCTGGTCGATGACGACGGCCTTGTGCACTTGGGCGATAGAGGCTGCAGCGACCGGCGGACCGAACTCAACGAAGTGATCTTCGAGTTTCCCGCCAAGTGCCTGCTCCACGGCGAGACGCGCCTCTGCCATAGAGAACGGCGGCAGGCGATCTTGCAGGTGGCTGAGGTCAGCCGCCAATTCAGGACCAATGACATCGGCCCGTGTTGCCATGAACTGTCCGAGTTTGATGTAGCTCGGCCCGAGTTGTGTGAGTGCCGCCGCAACGCGCCGGTGTTTTGGCTTACCCCAGCGAAGCGGCGCCGTGATCAGGCGGATGGGCAGCGTCGCCGCTTTCGCGAGCTTCAGCGGCAGCGGCACTGGCATGCCCTTGGGCACGAAGCGCACGCCGTGTTGGGCGAGCACGATGCCGGCGCGCGCAAGTCTCAGGGTATTGATGATGGCGTTGGCCATGCAGGTGTGGCGATCCGTAAGAGCAAGCGTGGCCGCAGGAAGCTTCGGATCTGACGTGTAGCCTGATGCGGAAGCGGCGGCCACCGGCATTTCTTGGCCGATACCGCCGCTTTCGTCCTTAACCTTTCGGCGTCAACCTTTCGTGCAGAAGGTCGCGCGGCCGTGGCAGGTCACCATGCCGCCTTCTGGAGCGCATTTATAACGCTCGTTCTTGACGCTGTGGCCTTCGACCTTGCCGGTTGAGAGCCAGCCCGGCCATAGGCTCCAGCTGACGCCCTGAACCATGGTTTCCATCGCGAACCATTTGGCGTCCTTTTCGGATACAGACGTCGCGACCGCACCTTTGTTAACGCAACCTGCGTTGGCCGATGAAACACCTATTGCCACCATCGCCGCCAAAACGGCGCAACCCAGACGAACCGATTTCATGATGCGCTCTCCCTGTCTAATATTCCCCGAGGCCCAAATCAGCGGCCTGGGGGCAAGGCTAAGCCCCAGCCAGGACCGGGGTCAATATGGGAGTGTGCGCCGGGGCTATATTTTCCAGCCAGTGTGCATCGCGGCAATGCCACCTGTCAGATTGCGAAAAGTGACGCGTTCAAAACCGGCGGCGCGGATCATGCCAGCGAACGCCTCTTGTTTGGGAAATTTGCGGATGCTCTCTACCAGATACTGGTAGGGCTCGGCGGCTCCGGCGGTTAGTTTTCCAAGACGCGGAATGACTTCAAACGAATGAAAATCGTAGAGACTGTCCAACAGCGGCACTTGGCACTCGGAGAATTCAAGGCACAAGAAGCGCCCGCCCGGTTTGAGCACGCGAAAAGCCTCCGAGAGAGCCTTATCAATGTGCGTGACATTGCGAATGCCGAAGGCGATTGAGTAGGCGTCAAAAGCCCCATTGGCGAACGGCAAGACTTCCGCGTTGCCTTCGACGCAGGAAATGCGGGCGTCGAGCTTTGCATCACGGACCCGGCGTTTGCCGGCCTCAAGCATTTCGGGGCTGATATCGCAAATGACAGCCGTCGCATTCGGCCCACTTGTAGCAGCGTAGCGCAAAGCAATGTCGCCCGTGCCGCCGGCAACGTCGAGCAGGCGGAATGGCGTTTCGCCCCGTGGCGGATTGAGCGCCGTGATGAAGTCGCGCTTCCACAGCCGGTGCAATCCGCCCGACATCAGGTCGTTCATCACGTCGTAGCGTTCGGCAACAGTCGCGAAGACCCGGTTGACCATGCCTTGGCGTTCGGCCTCGGGGACTTCGCGAAAGCCAAACGAGGTTTGGCTGGTGCTTGTGTTGCCGGATGTTTCTTCCATTGGGTCACAATAGCGCAAGGCCCCCCGGAGCGCTATGGTTGGCCGGGATAAGCGTCAATTTCGCGCGACGAGGACCATGCCGGAGTTACCTGAAGTTGAGACGGTGCGGCGCGGATTGGCGACGGTTCTTGTCGGGCAACGTATCAAGCGGGTGGTCGCCAACCGGCCCGATCTGCGCTTTCCGCTTCCAGAACGGTTCAACGACCGGTTGGCTGGTCAAGTTATTTTGCGGCTTGAACGTCGCGCGAAGTATCTCATTGCGATCTTCGAATGCGGCAACGCGCTTGTCATGCATCTCGGCATGACCGGCCGCTTTACAATCGAGCAAAATAGTCACCAGACAGCACTCGGGGAGTACGTCTTCGCGAATGGCGCTGACGCGCGCCACAATCATGTTGAACTCTATACTTCTGGCGGCGCACGCGTGATTTACAACGATGCACGGCGGTTCGGATTTATGCTGCTGATGCCGGAGGTCACGCGGGCCGGACATCCACTCTTTAAGAATCTCGGTGTTGAGCCGCTCGGAGTAGATTTGACGCCCGAGTATCTGGCTGCGAAAGCTGACGGCAAAAAGGTCAACCTCAAAGCGTTTCTCATGGATCAACGGATGATTGCCGGGCTCGGCAACATCTATGTGTCCGAAGCTTTGTTCCGGGCGGGATTGTCGCCCGAACGCGCGGCTCAAACACTGAGTGGCGTGCGCGGTAAGGCGCAAGAACGGTCGGCACATTTGGTTGCGGCGATAAAGAGCGTGCTTTCGGACGCCATTGCCGCCGGCGGATCGACACTCAAGGATTATCGCCAGGTCGATGGAGCATCGGGCGCGTTTCAGGAAAAGTTCTCGGTCTACGATCGAACGGGAGAGCCTTGCACCAGAACAACTTGCGCGGGCCGGGTGCTGCGGGCCGTGCACGGGTCGCGCGCAACATTCTACTGCAGCAAGTGCCAGAACTAATTGCGATCAAGATGGGCCGGACTGATCTATGTCCCGCGTCGATTCGTGATGCGTCTTGGCGAAGAACGCGCAGAGGCAGACAATGCTCAGGCCGCCAGCAACGAAAATGAGGTTGGCCGCCCAATCGGCGCGGGGCGTAAGGATCTTTCCTGACGCGACCAGCCACACGAGGACCACGCTCACGGCGATGCCTTGAACCGACGCTAGAACGACAGCCCGTTCGATGGCGCTGTCGCTAATGAGTTCGGGTTGGTTTTGGCCGAGAAGTTTGGCGTAGTGGGCCATGCCGGCCGCGATGAGTGCCAACGCTAATCCGTATTGCCAGCCATGCTGCCAGCGAAGTCCGGACGCGGAATAGACGAGAAACAGTGTGGCTGCCCCCCATACGTAGACCAAAGTTGAGAGCTGCATGGATGCAATAAGCGCTTGAACGATCATTTGCTTACCGCCGACGACTGCAGTGTTCCGCCAATAGCGCCGGTTGACCAAAAAAGCGGCTATTGTGACGGTCGCACTGAATACGAACGCCGAGGCTGCAAACAGCCAGCGGTTTGCCCAAGAGGCGCCTAAGTAGGTTCCAAACAAGCTGACAAAAAAAACAACGATGACAACAAAAAGCAAATGGCGCGGAATCATATTGAGATTAGGTCCTGCCACGTCCATCCATTCACGCCTTGGAAGACAGAAGTGCGTTGATACAAATTGCGGCGACAGCGAGAGCACCGAAAAAGAAAATGTTGCAGGCAGCCCAGTCAGGGTGGCTGACGTCGCGGGGGAACTTGCCATCAACAAAGAGGCTGGCGATGGCTATGACCATTCCAACCAGCAAGGCCATGACCAGTATCCGCCCGAGTTTGATGACGGCCGGATCTTCGCGCCCCGCATCCGCGTCCCGCGTCAGCATGTTCGCATAAATTATGCAGCCGACGGCCGCGAATAAGAATGCGATGAAGAACTGCCACCATTCGGCCCAGCGGCCTTCAAATATCAGCGAATAGATCACCAACAGTCCGATGGCACCCCAGGTCCAAACGAGACCGATGTAACGAGCTGTGGAGGCTGCGATGACGTTCTTGGTCGCGCCCGCCGCAATAAGTGCATGGTTTTCGCGGATGGCCATCATCGCGAAAACAACGGAGATGAGACCCGTTGCGACGAGGTGCCATGCCGGCTGATTGACAGCAGCCGTCAATATAACAGCGCATAGTCCAAGGGTCAGGCTAATCATCCAAGCCGTCAATGACGTCATCGTAGTATTCCCCCATGTGCTTCTTCGTGCTGTTCAGGTGCATTGCCGAAGCGAAAGCTGGCGGAACATACATGAGTCTGGCGCGCGTGATCAGCGCAACCTGGGAAACGGTTCGCGAAATTTTCGGAAAATGCCCAATTCGCCACCACCCCAAGATTGACCTTGCGCGGCTTGCCGCGTATAGGAAACCCAAGCGCCGCTCCGGACAATCGTCTTGGGCGGTAAAATTGTTTGAAATCAGCCTGTTGGCCGACTTTGTGGGAGTAGTTCCCGCAACTCCCGCGCCCGGATCAGGTTTAGGCAACCCATAGGGAAGTACGAAAATGGCCAATACGTCGTCGGCAAAGAAAGCCGCACGCAAGATGATCCGTAAGACCGAAATCAATAA
>JANOKZ010000366.1:0-5847 GCA_031419515.1 Hyphomicrobium sp. | reverse complement strand
TTCGCAGAGACGGGCGGCCCATCGACCCAGACCCCTGGTGGGTTGCCGGTCAGCAAAAGGTACAAGGATGATGCGCAAGACAGATTACGCCTTCTGGTCGTTCCTGATGATGACAGGGCTTGCCGGAGCCACGACACTTCTGAACGTCACGCAAAGCTACTCGGCGAATACGCCACAGAACTCCGAGCTCTATCGCCAGCTCGATCTTTTTGGTGACGTGCTTGAGCGCGTGCGCTCCGACTATGTCGAAAAACCAGACGACACGCAGCTCATCGAGAGCGCCATCAACGGCATGCTGTCGTCGCTCGACCCGCATTCATCCTACATGAGCCCGAAAAGCTTCCGCGACATGCAGGTGCAAACCCGTGGTGAGTTTGGCGGCCTCGGCATCGAAGTCACGATGGAAAACGGTGTCATCAAGGTTGTCTCGCCGATCGACGACACGCCGGCCTCCAAAGCCGGCTTGATGGCCAACGACCTCATCACCCACCTCGATAACGAACAGATCTCCGGCCTCACTCTCGAACAGGCCGTCGAAAAAATGCGCGGGCCCGTCAATACGCCGATCACGCTGACGATCGTGCGCAAAGGCAAGGACGATCCGTTCGATGTGAAGGTGACGCGCGACGTCATTCGCATCAATGCCGTCAAGTCGCGTGCCGAAGACGATATCGCCTACGTCAAGGTGACAACCTTCAACGAACAAACGCACGCCAACCTGCAGAAATCGTTGGAAGCGTTGAACAAGCAGATCGGCCCGAAACTTAAGGGTTACGTGATCGATTTGCGTAACAACCCCGGCGGGCTTCTTGACCAAGCCATTGCCGTTTCCGACGATTTCCTGGATCGCGGCGCTATCGTCTTGACCAAGGGCCGCAACAATGAAGAAACGCAGCGTGCCAACGCTCGCCCAGGCGACATCACGGAAGGCAAGAAAATCGCCGTACTTATCAACGGCGGCTCGGCATCCGCGTCTGAAATTGTCGCGGGCGCTCTGCAGGACCACAAACGCGCAACCATTATCGGTACGCGTTCGTTCGGCAAGGGTTCGGTGCAAACGATCATCCCGCTTGGCGCGAACGGCGCAATCCGGCTGACGACTGCGCGCTACTACACGCCGTCAAACCGTTCGATCCAGGCTAAGGGCATCGACCCGGATATTCTGATCGAATCGGAACTGCCGGATGATCTCAAAGCCAAAATGGCCACCGAGAAGCCGCGCGGCGAAGCAAGCCTTAGAGGCCATCTCAAAAATCCGGACGGCACGATCAAAGAAGAAAGCAAGGACGCGAAAGACGCCAAGGAAGGCGAAGACAAAGTTGCCAAGGAAAAAGAGAAGCCCGAAGTTTCGGGTTCTTCGTCCTACGTCCCCAAGGAACCCGAAAAGGATACGCAGTTGCAATACGCACTGTCATTCCTGCGCGGTACCGCTAAAGAGCCGCCCGCTGCCAACAGCAGCCCGGCAATGTCACCGTCTGATGGCACGACGCCCGCACCGGCCGCTGGCAGCGACACTGAGAAAAAACCTTCGCCGAACTGATGGGTTCGACAGAATGAAACTCGCTATTGAGAATGGGCGCCGCGTTGGCGCCCATTTTGTTTGATGCTACGGTCTTCTACATCATCGAGGAGCCTCAGCGCATATGGCCGGCAGCGACCAGAAGTACGTTGACCCCACGGGTCTCGGATACCGCCCTTGCGTCGGCATTATGGTATTGAACGCCGCCGGCCTCGTTTGGATCGGCTGCCGGGCAGATGCCAAGAACCTGGCCGAAGGGCGGGGCTCGTGGTGGCAAATGCCCCAGGGCGGCATCGATGAAAACGAGGACCCGCGCGCCGCTGCACGCCGCGAACTCTTTGAAGAAACCGGCATTCGCTCAGTCGAGTTCATTGCCGAGCGTGACGGCTGGATCAACTATGATCTGCCGCGCGATCTCCTCGGCAAAGCCTGGGGCGGGCGCTATCGCGGGCAAAAGCAAAAGTGGTTTGCATGCCGGTTCATTGGCGCCGACAGTGAAATCAGCATCACGCCACCAGACGGACATAACGTCGAGTTCATTGACTGGAGATGGGCGCCTATTTCCGACGTCCTGGATCTCATCGTTCCGTTCAAGCGCAGTGTGTACGAGGCTGTACTGGCTGACTTTGCAGAGCTTGTGCGGTGCCAATACTGAGCAAAATATTGCGCCATCGGAACTCAGACATGAAAGCGTCTGATCGGCCGATCTCAGCCCCACGCGTCGAATGTCATTGAAATGCAATTATTTTCCGGCATTATTTGCTCATCGAATCATTTTAATCCCCAAGTTATCCACAGCCCGCAATTCATGAACGTCATTCAGAAAAAGTCCGATGTCGAAACTGGCGCGCTCCCCTTGAGGAGCTGCGCTGGCATCATGCTGTTGAACCGGGAGGGCAAGGTGTGGGTTGGACGGCGCAAACCGAAGTGGGCCAGCGATCACGCGGCCCATATCTGGCAGATGCCCCAAGGTGGCATTGAACCCTTTGAGCCCCCGCGCATCGCGGCGCTCAGGGAGCTGCGCGAAGAAACCGGCGTCACCAGCGTCGATGTGATTGCCGAGCACTCCAAGTGGCTGACCTACACAGTGCCCGACGCACTCGTTGGCATCGCGCTCAAGGGGCGCTATCGCGGCCAACGGCAAAAATGGTTCGCCATGCGCTTTCTTGGGCACGACAGCGAGATTGATAACTGTGCGAAGGACGGCCAGAAAGCCTAGTTCTAATCCTGGCGATGGGCGCCGATGGAGCTGGTGCCGAAGTTGATCGTTCCCTTCAAACGCGAAGTGTATGAAGAAGTCGTCGGCGCGTTTGGGCACCTTGCTGTGAAATGATGGACTGCAATTTCTAACAATGTCGGTGGCCGCGCTGCAGGGCGCATAATCGCATAGAAAATACGACAATTTTGAACGTCGCAGCGAATGCTTTGCCGTTTTATAAGATAATCGTAAGTTATTACCCACAAACTCGTGCGCTTAAGATTTGACCGCCAACCGGCTTATTGGGGGACGACCGTTTGACAGTATCGCAGCACCCAGCCGCGTCTCAGCATTTGCCCTGGTTCATAGCGGCGCCAGGCCAATCCGATACCTTGTTCACCTTTGCGACCTTAGTCGTGATCGCCACAATTCTAGGTCTCGGAGTTCTGTTTTTTCGGCTGCACTCCATGCCCGAACGTATGGGCCACAAGAAACTTCAGTTCAAAGTCGTGGCGGTTCTTGGCCTGCTGTCCCTCTTCACGCATGTGCATCTCTTCTGGGTTGCGGGTCTATTGCTAGCGCTGATCGACCTTCCCGATTTCACGACGCCGCTGAAACGGATGGCCGGCGCGCTCGAGAAACTATCAGGTATCGAAGATCCAACGGTGGAGGCGGAGGAAACGGAACCATCGCCGAAGGGCACCACAGAACCCCAACCTGCGCAGGAGGGTTAAGTCATGCTGGAAGTCGTCCTATGCTCCTTTTTCACGATTCTTCCAGACTTCCTCTACCGCTACTACAAGCAGGGGAAGCGGATCGGCCACGAGATCACACTATATTCGGTATGGTTCGAGCTGAGATGGGGCATCACGGCATGCCTGATGCTGACGGTTCTGCTGATTACCGTCATCTTCTACAATCATCCATCGACCAGTTTGGCGACGTCCTATTTCCGCACAATCCCCATCGTGCCAGAAGTTAACGGCCGCGTAAGCGAAATCTACGTCAAGCTAAGCGGCCACATCGAAAAGGGTGCCCCGATTTTCCGGCTCGACAGTGCGAAACAGGAGGCAGCCCTGGAGGTGGCCAAACGGCGCATTGCCGAAGTCGACGCGGCAATGGTGATGGCGCGATCTGACATAGCGGCGACCGATGGCCAGATCCAACAGGCGAATAGCGCCTACCAGCAAGCGATTGACGAATTGAACACGAAGGAAGAACTCAACCGGCGCAGTCCAGGCCTTGTGGCAATGCGCGACGTTGAAAAGCTCCAGAACGCCGTCGAAGGACGCAAGGGCACGGTCGCAGCCGCGGAAGCCGCTAAGCAGGCTGCGGAGACGCGCATTTCCACGCTTTTGCCGGCCGAAAAGGCGAGCGCTGAAGCAACTCTCAAGCAAGCGCAGGTCGATCTCGACAAGACGGTGATCTACGCCGGCGTGACCGGGCGTGTGGAGCAGTTCGTTCTGCAGATCGGCGACTTCGTCAATCCATTCATGCGGCCCGCGGGCCTCCTGATCCCTACGAATTCCGGACGAAAACAGCTGCAGGCGGGTTTCGGACAAATCGAAGCGCAAGTGATGAAGGTCGGTATGTCTGCAGAAGCGACGTGTATATCGAAACCGCTGACCATCATCCCAATGGTTGTTACCAGCGTCCAAGACTACATCGCAGCCGGGCAGTTTCGCGCCAGCGACCAGCTGGTGGATTCGCAGGCCGTCACGCGACCGGGAACGATCTTGGTATCCTTGGAGCCCATTTATGAGGGCGGACTAGATGGCGTGACACCTGGCAGCAGCTGTATCGCCAATGCCTACTCGAGTAACCACGATAGGCTGGCAAACGAGGATCTGGGTTTCTTGACGCGCATCTATCTCCACATGATCGATGCGGTCAGTGTCGTGCACGCAATGATCTTGCGGGTGCAAGCACTGCTGCTTCCGATCAAAATCTTGGTATTACAAGGGCACTGAAGGCCGGAGAAAGTGCCCGGATGACTTCCAAAAGTAAAAGGCCGGGACTACTGTCCGGCCTTTCGCATTTCGAGGGACATGAGTTTTAGGGTACGGCCGCAGCAAAGGTGCGGCCTAACCCGCACAACGCGTTGCTCAAGCAGCCTTGCCCGTCAGCCGCTTCAACTCTGCGACGAGCGTATCGGCCATCATCTTGGCGTCGTCTGTTTGTGCGGCGGCGAGTTCGGCTTCAGCCGTTTTGAGTTCGTCCGCGATGACGTCGGCACTCATATCATCCACGTCGTAGGCCTTCTGAGCCAACACGGTGAGACGCGTGGGATCGACTTCGGCAAAGCCTGCCTTGACGAAAAGGCGCCTTTTTCCAGCGGCCGAGGTCACGTCGAGCACGCCTGGGCGCAGCGTCGCGATGACCGGCGCGTGGCCCGCAAGAACCGCGAAATCGCCGTCAGCACCTGGCACGACCACCTGATCGGCATCGACCGACATCAGGATGCGCTCCGGAGAGACGAGTTCGAATTTGAATGTGCCTGCCATCTTGGACCGTTCCTAAACCTTCGTATTGCAGCGCGCCGCAGTCAAACCGTTTCGTCTTCGCCTTCGCCGCCGGTCTTGGCCCGAACTTCTTCTGCCGTCTGCAGCTTCATGCCGCAGAACGGGCAAAAGAACAGCGGATGATCGACAAGACCCGGCTCTTCTTCCTCAAGATCGACGAGCCCGACCGTCATATAGATGACCGTGTCGGGACCGACCGTAATCAGCGGCTCGAAGTCCCCGCCTTCCAGAGCTTCCTTCAGCTCTTCGCAGCAACTTCCAAACTTCACAGCGGATGCTGCCATTGTCGTGTCTCCTGAAACCGGACCGCGTCCGGCTTGAGCTTAGGCTGCTTCTGCGAGCTTCTCGGCTTTGGCAATCGCTTCCTCGATGGTGCCGACCATGTAGAACGCAGGCTCGGGGAGGTGATCGTAGTCGCCGTCGCAAAGGCCTTTGAAGCCCTTGATCGTATCGGCCAGCGCCACGAGCTTCCCGGGCGAACCCGTGAACACTTCAGCGACGGTAAACGGCTGCGACATGAAACGCTCGATCTTGCGGGCGCGGGCGACCGTGATCTTGTCGTCTTCGGAAAGCTCGTCCATTCCGAGAATGGCGATGATGTCTTGAAG
>JANOKZ010000365.1:0-3664 GCA_031419515.1 Hyphomicrobium sp. | reverse complement strand
CGCCCCCTTTGGCGTTAGCTTCACGCCGCCGCGGGTCCGCTCAACCAGATCGATACCGAGCGTCGCCTCAAGTTCTTGGATTTGCATGGACAGTGCCGGCTGGGTGACGGCACAGGCGTGAGCGGCACGCCCAAAGTGCTTGTCGCGTGCCAAAGCGCAGAAATACTTGAGCTGCTTCAGAGTAACGTGCATCAGTTCACCTGATGATAATTGCAACAATAAGCAATTAGACTTATCAGAAGCTGGCGCTAGGGTCTAGGTTGCCCGGCGTGCCGAATTCCCCGATTGGCGAGCTGGAATATGGCAAACGGGGCCGCAACCGCGTCCATTGCCGGCACACCTTGGCCAAACGCCGACGAGGCCCAGGTGTGCCAAACCCCATCAGGGATGGCCGAATAAACGAAAAGCGCGGCCCTTAGGACAGCGCTTTCGTTTTTTGACCAAATTTGCGAGAGGCGTGCGACGGCTACTCGGCCGCGATCATCGCGTCGGCGGCGCTCTGTAGTCGCTCGCTATCGGACAACATGCCGAGTGCGTGCATATAGACTTCGAGGATGCTTTCCTCTTCCTCGCGCTCGCTGTCGCTCTTCTTGCGCAGAGATATTATCTTGCGCAGAGCCTTCACATCAAATCCGGTTGCCTTCGCTTCCAGAAACTTGTCGCGGATGTCGCTGGCGAGCTGCTTCTTCTCTTCCTCCAGCCGTTCGATCTGCTCAACGAATTGGCGCAGTTGCTTTTGCGCGGAAGCCTGAAGCGTGCTCATGCCGTACACCCCTTGGATCAAACGAATTCTGAGGTTACGCTACCGAGGCACGGCAAGCGCTGCAAGGCGAGGGTGCCTGCAATCCCCCAGAATTCCAGAGCAATCCCAAGGGATAAGTGCAAGGAATGCCTTGACGTGCAAATGGGCCGCAGGGACGACTCAAGTTGCGCGTTTTTGACTATGAAATTGCAGCGCCAGATTGCGTCATGACGGCCACAGTCAAAGCTGGCGGCACTGACAGTGTTTGCAGCACGACGCAGTAGCGTTCGGTCAGCTTAATCAGATGTTCAACTTTCTCGGGCGGCGCATCGCTCTTCAACTCGAACCGCAACCTTATGGCCTGAAACCCAACTGGTGCGCTCTTTTCTACCCCAAGCGTGCCGCGGAAATCGAGATCGCCTTCAGCAATAACGTTGGCACTTTCAAGTGGCACCTCTATCGCCGTCGCGACCGCCTTTAGCGTCACGCCCGCACACGCGACAAGCGCCTCGAGCAGCATGTCGCCGGAACACAGCTCAAGACCGCTGCCGCCCGCGGCTGGATGCAAGCCGGCAACCGCAAGCGCCCGCCCGGTCTCGACCTTGCAGGCAATTGCCGTATCGTCGATCGATCCTTTGGCCCGCAAGGTGACAATCGCGGATCCCGCATCAGTTTTGTAGCGGTCCTTTATGGGTGCCTGCAGGGCCCGCAGTTCATCGCTCTTCATCGCGTCCTCATGTTTCACTCGCCCTTCGGCCGATTGACTTCAAACGACTTGAGCTTATCGGCACCCGCCTCTTTCTGATACTTCGCCTGCCAGTCCTTGTAAGGTTCGCCATAGACGATCTCGCGCGCTTCATCCTTCGAGAGTTCAAGCCCCTTTTCCTTCGCCGCATCCGCGATCCAGTTGGAGAGGCAGTTCCGGCAGAAGCCTGCCAAGTTCATCATGTCGATGTTCTGCACGTCCGTGCGCCCGCGCAAATGTTCAACGAGACGCCTGTAAGCCGCCGCCTCAAGTTCCAGCGTAGTTTGGGGATCGAATGTTTTCATGGTTGTCTCCGTGGTGGCCGTCCCCCTCTCCCCATTCCTGCACTCAATGGGGAGAGGGCCATGCTGTAAGCATGTCTTCGACATGACGTGAGTGGCAGCCGCTTGTTCTTTAAGTTGCTGCCCCTCACCCTAACCCTCTCCTCGTTTGCCCTAAAGGGGGCAAACAGGGAGAGGGGACGCATTCGCCTGCGTCCTCCTATTCCTTGACGGTCCCCGCCCGATCCCGCAAACCAAGACTAAAGACCAATAACAAACGCTCAAGGCGATACGGGAGGACTTATGGCAGACGGGACGAACGCGGCGGCGCGGACAACGCTCAGCGCGCTCTATCAGGCAGCCTATAC
Source organism: Hyphomicrobium sp. (assembly GCA_031419515.1). GTDB lineage: Bacteria > Pseudomonadota > Alphaproteobacteria > Rhizobiales > Hyphomicrobiaceae > Hyphomicrobium_B. The sequence continues at coordinate 1,528 of JANOKZ010000365.1, read as the reverse complement.
GACGGCGCACCCTTCAACCTGCCTGCCGCCCTTTCTGCCGCCTGTCCCGCCCGGCGGGCGCATCATCATCATCGGCGCGGGCAAAGGCTCGGCAGCCATGGCTGTTGCGACCGAGCGCCATTACATTACCGCCGGCCTGGGCGGCAATATTTCAGGCATGATCTCGACGCGCCATGGCTTCGGCTTAGCCACCGAAATCATCAAAATCCTGGAAGCTGGACATCCCGTGCCCGACGCAAATTCCATCGAAGGTGCCAAGATCGCCATTGAGCTTGCCAAGAGCGCCGGCCCGAACGATCTCGTGCTTTGTTTGCTCTCAGGTGGCGCGTCCGCTCTTTGGTCGGCGCCTGTCGATGGCGTATCGTTCGAAGCCAAACAGCAATTGACGAAACAGCTCCTCAAATCCGGCGCGCCCATTTCGGAAATGAATTGCGTGCGCAAACATCTCTCGCGCATCAAGGGCGGAAAACTCGCGGCAGCCGCGCACCCAGCGCGGCTCTTGACGGTCGCCATTTCCGACGTGCCGGGCGATCACCCCGACGAAATTGGCTCCGGTCCGACGGTCGCCGACCGCACAACGCTCGCAGAAGCCCGCGCCGAGCTTGCGCGCTGGAACATCACGCCCGCAACTGAAATCGCCGCCGCTCTCAACGACGCGCGCAACGAAACCCTTAAAGCGGGCGATCCCAAGCTTTCAACTTCTAGCTACAAAATCGTCGCCGCGCCCAAAGCCTCGCTCGTAGCCGCAGCAAAGCTCGCGCGCGAAAAAGGATACCGAGTTGATATCCTGGGCGACAGCCTCGAAGGCGAAGCCCGCGAGGTTGCCCGCTTCCATGCCGCCATGGCGCTCGACGCCAAAAAGCGCGGCGAAAAGGTTGCAATCATGTCCGGCGGCGAATTGACCGTTACCGTCAAAGGCAACGGCTCGGGCGGACCTAATCAGGAATACGCCCTTGGTCTCGCCATTGCGCTCAATGGAGCCAGCGGCATCTGCGGCCTAGCCGGCGACACCGACGGCATCGACGGCGGCGGCGGCAATGCTGGCGACCCGGCCGGTGCCATGGTTTTCCCCGATACTCTTCAGCGCGCGACGGCAAAAAACCAAAATGCCGCCAACTTCTTAGAGAACAACGACTCAACGGGATTCTTCCAGCCGATTGGCGACCTCATTCTGTGCGGGCCAACCCAAACGAACGTCAATGATTTCCGCGTTGTACTTGTCGATCCTTAAGTCCGGAGCCGGGGATCCGGGCTTGTGACCGGCGCGGGGCGGCGCTAAAGCACCATTCGGACGGTCGCACGAAGACATGAGGGTTTGAGACGTGAAACTGTCACGATTGTCATTGATCGGCCGCGCTGCCCTGGCTGCGGCGGCTACTTTTACGATGTATATGCCCGCCGCGTACGCCGATTTGAAGCTGTGCAATTCGACCGCGAGCCGGGTCGGCGTCGCCATTGGCTATCAAGATCAAACCGGCTGGTCCACCGAAGGCTGGTGGAACATCGCCTCGCAAACTTGCGAAACACT
>JANOKZ010000364.1:0-10484 GCA_031419515.1 Hyphomicrobium sp. | reverse complement strand
CGAGACGTTCATACACAACACAATCCAAAGCATCCAGAAAGCAGACGTCTTATGCGCGTCCTTCAAGTGAACGTGGTTAGATGTGATCATCGAGTTGGAATTCGCGGGCGGAGTCCAGCCTTCTGGCTTCCAGCCGGCTGGCGGCAAGCGATAGGCAAACGCACCGATCATCATGAAGAAGAAATAGATGGCGGCCATGGCTACGAAGGTTTGCCACACGCCAGGGTCCGTTGGCGTCTTGAATTGATCCATGAGAAGCGTGGCCAAGGGCGAGCCGAGCATCGCGCCGCCACCAAAGCCCATGATGGCCATGCCGGTTGCCATGCCGCGCCGGTCAGGGAACCATTTGATGAGCGTCGAAACGGGAGAGATGTAACCAAGACCGAGTCCGATCCCGCCGATGACGCCCGAGCCGATCCAGAGCATCCAGAGTTGATGCCAGATCACGCCGAGTGCCGAAATCAAAAGTCCGCCACACCAGCACAATGCCGACACAACGCCTGCTTTGCGCGGGCCCGCGCGCTCGAGCCAGCCGCCCCAGATTGCAGCGGAAACACCGAGCAGAACGAAGAAGAAGGTGTACATCCAGCCAAGATCAAATTGGCTCCAGTTGCAGTCCGTGGCGGTCAAGGCCTTAAGAGTTCCAGCCGCTTTTTCACCGAATGTCACGGCGCCGGCCGAGCACTCTGGCAGCGCCTTGCCGTCGGCGCCAACAAGCGCGCCCTGAAGGGGTTTCCAGAATACCGAAAACCCATAGGCCATGCCGATGCAAAGATGAATGCAGAGGGCTGCAGGCGGCACCATCCAGCGATTGAAGCCTGCTGTCGCAATGATCCGCGCCCGGTCGAGCAGTCCCGGTGCGCCGCCGGTCGTTGATCCCCCGGTCGTTGATCCCATCGCAGCCATGGATTGATTCCCCCAAGATTCGATTGTTGTCCGGCGCCGGCCAGCCCCTCTGCCGGTCTTTCTGCCACGGCCGCTTGGCCACAATCAACGAAAGAACGTTGTGCCGGGCCCAAACTCTTGTGTTTTCCTGGTCTTGCGCCTATGCGAAACTCATGGCTGCACATCATATGGCTGCCCGGCTGAAGGAGGCTGCTCACGATCCCGTAGCTCAGTTGGATAGAGCACCTGCCTTCTAAGCAGGGGGTCGCTGGTTCGAATCCAGCCGGGATCGCCAATGCCTTTCGTTGCGATCCACAATTTCTATTGTCTGGGTCCGTGCTCCTGACCCGTCCTCCGGTCGCGCAAACTACGGATGCTCACGACTTGGCCCCGGCGAAATTGCAAATGGGTGCAATGCAAACAATGCCTCGTTAAGCGTCGCAAGAGCTCGACCCAACCCCACAGGCGCATAGATCTGCAGTGCTCAGAATAATTCATCTGAGTCGATGGCCGAATGGAAATTAATGCGAATTCGAGATGCAACTTTCGAATGCCCCGCCCCCAAAATGTTAACGTAATCGCGTATGCAACATATCTGTCGTTAGGGTTTCCAATAGGTTTCAGCTATCGTTAAAATGAACCCAGTTTTGGATTGTTTATCATTTATTTTGTGTTAATCCTTGTGCCACATTGCGCTTGTAAGGCGTGTAACGCGTGGGGACAAATGCTTCAGCTTATTGATCGTAAGTTTACGCAGTCGCGTCAGCTGTTGGCGCGCACGCGCAAAGAGACGTCGGAACAATTCGCGGTCACAACGTGCGCAGAACATCCCGAGCTTTTTGAAGCGTCCGTTGCACTCGAGAACGAGACATGGGATGAGCTGAGCTTCCTCGACTATACGGCTGCGCATCACGAGCACTACGATGAGTTGCTTGAGAGGTTTCCAGAATATCATTTGTGCATGGTCGATCTGCAATCGGGCGAGCTGGTTGCAACCGGAATGTGCGTACCGCTGCACGTGCCTGAATCGATGCAGCTTCCGCGCGAGGGATGGGACTGGGCCGTCGATACGGCCTCGAACCGGAATGCCAAAAGAGCCAATACCGTGAGTGCTTTGTCGATCTCAGTCCCCGAGCAGCATCGTCATAAAGGCTTGGCACGCGACATGATCAACACCATGCGGGCCCTGGCAGCGATGCACGATTTCTCGCGCGTTATCGCGCCGGTGCGCCCTAGCAATAAATGCCGGCATCCCTTCGTTCCGATGGATCAATATGTCGATTGGCGCGACGAACGCGGCCGCATCTACGATCCTTGGCTCAGAAGCCACGTCGCAGTCGGCGGCAAGGTCGTCAGTGTTTGCGACCGGTCGATGGTGGTCGAGCAGCCGATTGAATTTTGGCGGCCGTGGACGTGGGGCAATCTCGATTGCGACGGCCGCGTGCCATTCAAGGGGGCGCTTGTACCGCTCGAAGTCGATGTTGCTTCAGGGGTCGGCCGCTACGTCGAGCCAAACGTCTGGATCCGGCACGACGTCTAAATAGAAAAGCGATTTCGCGTCTCTATTTAGTGCATCATATTGCCGGTCTTCGTCGCCAAACTGCGCGCAACGCTGCGCAGCTGATCCGGCCAGACGGGTTTCGGCATATAGGTGAGGCGATCGGCGGGACCGGCCACCTCAAGAAAGTCCTCGTACTGAAAGTCTGAGAATCCCGTGACGATCACCATGTGGACGTTCGGATCGATCTTGCGGATTCGCTCGGCCACTTCATAGCCATCGATACCGGGCGGCATGCGCACGTCGAGGAAGATCGCCCTAAATGGATCGCCATCTTCTTTGGCCCATTTTATAGCGTTGACTGCATCAATGCCTTGATCGAGGAACGTGATGCGCCACGGCTGCTCTTCTGCAGCTGCCGCGCTGAAGAGTTCCTTTTCGAGCGCATCGAGCCCGAACATATCTTGGACCGTTCGGCGTTCCGTCGATTTTTCGAGCACGAGCCGGTATGCGGCAATGACACCAAGATCGTCATCGACAACGAGCAAACGGGGGGTTCGGTTAATTGACATCAGGCTGCCTCTTTGAGGTTGGCTTCGAATTTCGGAAGTTCGAGAATAATCGTTACGCCGAGACCGGGTCCGTCGCTTTCAGCGCGGATGCTGCCGCCCATAACCTTGACTGCGTTGGCGCACCAGTGAAGCCCGAGGCCGCCAGTTGCTCGGTTTCGGGTGCTGACGCCACGCCGGAAGATTGCATCAAGGCGATCGGATTCGAGACCTTCGCCGTTATCGGAGATTGCAATGCGCGTGAGCGCAGAGTTCTGGCCGCTGGTGGCGATCGATACTTCGATACGGCCCCGGTGTTGTTGGCCCTCGATAGCCTCCACGGCATTGACAAAAATGTTAGAGATAACCTGCCGCAAGATGACTTCGTTGCCGGTGATGATTGCCGATGCGTGTGGCAGAATGAGTTCGGTGTCTTTCATCTGAACGTCAATCGTTGATGCCGCGACGGTCTTGAACATTAGCAGTAGATCGACGGGTTCCAGTATCGTTTTGCGGTGAGCATAGCTCTCGAATTCGGCGACGATGTCGAGAATAGCCTGGCTGGCGTCATTGATTTTGGCGGTCAGGTCTGTGGTTTTCTTTGCGGCTTCGACAAAGCGCGCGGCGCTGCCCACGAGGAAAGTGTTCAACTTTTCGCGCCGGTCAGGCGTTGTCGCAGCGTCGGCATGTTCCTTAGCAGCGGTCTCAATATTTTTAAGCCATGGGCCTCCGAAGAGCTGCTGAACCTGCCAGGTCGTTGCGGTAACCGGAGAGAGACCATTGCGCACATTGTGAAGCGTCCCGGCGGCCCATTCGGATAGCCCCGACATGTAGGAACTGTCAGCCAGCGCGTCGCTTAGTTGATTGACTTGTCCGGCCATGGAATTGAAAGACCGGGCCAGATCGCCGATTTCATCGGTGCCGTTGGTGCCCGGTGTAGCCGTGATCTTTCCGCTGTTGCCGGCGGTCGCAAAGTGCTCCTTGAGGGCCGCGACACGGGATACGACCGTACGCTCGAGAAATGCCCACAGGATGCCGATTGCCGCTAAGCCCACCGTAATCATCATCAACATTGCGGACTGGATCGCAGTTGAACCTGCGCGGCTGACGTCGCGAGGCGAGTTCACTTTGAGGTACACGAGTGGCCGCGCAACAATGCTGCGAAGTACGGAGGTCGTTTGGATCCGGTCGTCTAGCGTCTTGAGTTCGATGTTTTCGGGAAGGCTCGTATAGTTGACGGGCCGGGGGAACTCTTCCAAGGAGAAGTCTACGCCGGTCAATTGTTTGGCCGCCTCGACATCCAGCAACTTTGCCGAAATGACTTTGCCCATGGGGTCGCCGGTTCCATCGCTCTTCAACGCCGGCGCGATTGCAACAAGTAGCAGCCCCTTTGAGGTCTCGATGATGCCGCGCATTGCTTGATCTGCCGAGCCGCCGATGTGTGCATGGCTGCGGCTGAAGTGCGCGATCTCTTTGACCATGTTGTCGAGTGGCTTTTGGGTCTCCAAGTCATAGGCAACGCCCCACCGGATCTCGTTGTCGGCGCCGAGGAAGATGAGCGCATTCACACCCAAATTCTCCACTGCCTTGAACTCGGGTGTGAGATTTGATGCGATGTACTCTTCGGTCTTCTCGCCTTGCATGAAGCTATAGGTTTCATCCCAGAACGCGTAATCGTGGGTCGCGGTTTTGAGTTTGTCGGTGAACGCTTCGAAGGCGTCCGTTACGCGCTTGTGATTCAACTGTGCAGCCGAACGCTCGATTTGATCAAACTGCGGTTTAATAGTCGATTCGAGAACCACATAAGTCGCGAGGGTGCCGCACGCAAAAGCGCCGAACAAAGCGGCGTTGATTTTTGACGAAATACGCATGAGACTGGATCCGCAAGCCAACTAATCGATGCTGGCAATATGCAGTGGAATTCCTTTTTTTTCGTATGCGAGAAGGAAACAATAATCATAAACAGAGCGCAATATATGAAGGCTTGATGTAGGACTGTCTGAAATTGAAACGATAGCTATCAAAGCTGCGGCGAGATCTAAGCGCGCGCCCGGAGTGAGTCGGCGAAACGAGCAATGAATTGCCGCAGCCGTTACGAAGAGTTGTCACATGTCGCGGTACGGTTAAAGTGTAGGCACAGGGTCGGCGGTCCGAATCAATCCAACGCACCGGTCTTGGTGCGCTGGTCAACGTCAACGGCTACGCCAATACCAGAATTCAACAGGCGCAACGCCTGCAGGAACGATTTCGTGATTCATTCATCATCTGCGATCTTAAACTATCGTGCTGGCATGAATCCCCGTGGCTCGGTCCTGGCGGAAGTTCCAGCGCTTATCGCACTTGCTGTTCCCGTTGTTGCCGGGCTCGTGGGCGGATCGCTCCTGAGTGTCATCGACAGCGTGATGCTGGGCCCCTTGGGTGAAGTGCCGCTGGCCGCAGCATCATTGACCCAGAGTGTGCTTGTGATTTTTTACGCGGGCCTCTATGGGCTCGTCGGTGCTGTTGGCATTTTGACTGGCCAAGCGTATGGCGCCGGCGATAGGCAGCGAGCGAGCCGCATTCTGCGCCATGGACTCGTTATCGGGTTAGCGGGTGGCGTTGCGGGCGCATTGGCTATGGTGGCTTCACTCTCTGTGCTGCCCTACACGGGCCAGCCAGATGAGGTTATGGCGGCAATTCCCATTTACTGGATATCCATGTCGTTACTGCTCGTGCCGTTCACGTTGACCATGGTCATCAAGCAATTTTTGGACTCGATTGGCCGGCCGTGGATGGGCGCGTTCTTAACTTTCGTTCCCGTCTTTCTGAATATCCCTCTCAATTGGCTGCTGATCTATGGCCGGTTCGGATTTCCGCAATTGGGTCTTGTCGGTGCAGGATTGGCGAGTTTGGCCGCCTTTGCGGGCGGCTTTGTGCTGATGCTACTGTATTTGCGTTACGCTGCATCGATGGCGCCTTTTCGGGACGCGATTAAACTGCACGCGGCGGGATATTCTGAGTTGACCCGCGAAGGCTATCCCATGTCGATCCAGTATTTGGCTGAGGGGAGTTCCGTTGCAATTGCAGGCGTTCTGATTGGATTGTTGGGTGCGACGGCTCTGGCCGCCAACCAGATTGTTTTCTCGGTTGGGGTACTCGTTTACATGGCGCCGCTTGGCATGTCGGGGGCCGTTTCAATCCGTATCGCGCAAGCCGTGGGCGAAGGAGCAACACATCGCATTCGAGCGATCGGCTTGGCGGGGATTTCAGTCGTCACCCTATGGATGCTGACGTTCACCCTGATCATGATCCTGTGGGGTGAGTCGATTTCGAGTGCGTTTGTGAACGAGCCGCCCGTCATCGCCGCCGCAACAGCCATGTTTGTGGCGGTTGGCATCATGCAAGTGTTCGACGGGCTCCAATCCGTGAGCCTTGGCGCACTCCGCGGCATCCTCGACAACCACTGGCCGACACGCGTGTCGCTATTTTCTTATTGGCTGATTGCACTGCCGCTGAGCGCACTTTTCGGTTTCGGACTTGGTTTTGGGGCGCCCGGTATTTGGGCCGGGTTCGGTATTGGCATTGGGGTGGCTGGCGTTCTCCTCGTCCGGCGATTTATGGCCCAGACGCGATTACTGAGTCAGCCGAGCGGGTTAATTCCAACCCCATCGACAGCCTAAAGGTTGCAGGCTCCAAAAAAATGCTTTTGTTGTTCTGCTCATGTGGTGGATATCGAATTTAGTCGATAGACTGCAACAGCATAGGGTGATCGTGCTGTTCGCAGTTGCAATAGGCATTATTGTGACGCAATTGGGTATCCATGGTCGTTCGGGGTAAAGCCGATTTTGTGTGTCGCGCTCAGCGCGCGTTTCGCGCGGTCACTTGGGGCAGGGGATGAGACGAGGGGTTAGGTCACCAAGGCGACATTTGCGCCGCGCGATGGATTTCGCGCGCGGGCTAAGTGCGGCCGGGCTCTATTTAAGCGTGGCCGTCTTCGCCTACACCCTTGCAAATCATAGTCCGCAAATCTCTGATCTGGCGCGTTGGACAACACCCGCTTTGGCGCGCGATGATCATGACGGAATGCGGAAGGAAGCGCGCGAGGCCGAGCGCGATATGCGCCGCCAGCAAAAAGAACAAGAACGCGAAGCGAAACGCCAGCAGCGCGAAATGGAGCGGGATGCCAAGCATCAGCAACGTGAAGAGGAACAGGCAGCCAAGCATCAACAGCGTGAAATTGAGAAAGAAGCACGCAATCAGCAGCGTCCGCAGCCGCGAGATGAGCGGCCTGAGGCTTCTAAGCCTGACGTTCCCAGAATTGAGCTCCGGCAGGACGACGGCCGGCCGCAGCCCGTCGCGGTCAAGCAGAACGATACGCCGCGGCGCCATCAGGACGCGAAAGACGACGCTAAACCCGCCTCAAGAGGCGATTACGATATCGGCAATTCTAAACCCGATGCCACGCCAAAAGGGAAGCCGGAGCAGCAGGCGAAGTCGTCACCCAAGGTCAAACCTGAGCACGATGATGTGGACGAACAGCCGTTACCGCCCCCACGCACAATGGTTGAAGTGTTTGAACGCATCGCTGCACCTGCCAAGCCAAAGCCGGTAAATGCGCCCAACGCCGCGCCCGGGAAAACAGCGGCGATGCCCGCAAAGCCTGTGAAACAAACCGTCGTCGGTAAGAACAAGCCTGTCACAAGTGTTAGACGAGGAACGCCCGACTTCGAACTTCTGCAACAGGGCATGTTCCGGCCACATGAAATTCTGGCGTCCAATCTCAGCGCCGCTGACCAAAAGAGTCTTGAAGCGCAAGGCTTCAAGACCGTGTCGTCGGTGGTTGCCCCCGGTGACACAGGTGCTGTGAGCCGCCTCCTCATTCCATCGGGAGTGACGGAGACAGCGGCCATTCAGCTCCTCGAAAGAGCAGCGCCAACGGCACAATTCGGCCCGAACCATGTCTATCGCATCGTGCCAGCCGCCGATGCCCCCACCCCCGCCGCGGCGCCCGACGGGATGGCAACAACCAGGCCAGCAGCGAAGAAGGACGAAGATACTGGCGCGCGTGCTCCCGCCTGCGCGGCTAGCGAATGCTCTGCGCGTGACATGCTTGCCTGGAAGCCCACGACCAAGAATTGTGCGCGCCGTGTGCGCGTAGGGCTCATCGACACGTCGTTCGATGTTTCGCATCCGGCATTTGCTGGTCGAAAGTTCAGCGTCGAACAATTCTCCGGTAGTCAGACCATCGCGCGCGGCGACTGGCACGGGACCGCCGTGCTCTCCGTTCTTGCCGGAAATGCGTCGAGTTCGACTCCCGGACTGATCCCGGACGCTGACTTTTATTTGGCAAGCACGTTCCGGGCCGATGCCCAGGGCAATGCAGCGGCCGACACGATATCTGTGTTGAGGGCTCTGGCTTGGTTGGACAAACGCGATGTTAACGTAGTCAATATGAGCTTCTCAGGCCCGCGCAACGATCAGATTGAATTGGCAATCGCCGCCATGGCTGCCAAGGGCGTGGTCTTCGTGGCGGCAGCAGGTAATAGGGGTCCGTCTGCGTCACCAAGTTATCCTGCCGCCTACCCGCAGGTTGTCGCCGTCACGGCCGTCGGCAAGAAATTGAATAGTTATCTGCACGCCAATCGCGGGGGCTATGTCGATGTCGCCGCTCCTGGCGTTCAAGTTCTGACCGCGCTCCCTGAAGGACGCCAAGGCTTCCGCACCGGCACCTCGTTTGCAGCTCCATTCATTACTGGATTGCTTGCGGCAATGCCGGCGGTGCGCAAGGGCGCCTCCGACAAAGAGGACATGCTGAGCCGGATCTCGTTCCAGGACCTCGGTGAGCCAGGCCGCGACACGATCTATGGCGAAGGCCTGCCGAAAGCTCCCGAACGTTGCAATGACGTCGGCGGGGTCGCAAGTTTGCCCTGGACCAATGCGGCAAAGCGTATGTCGGTTGGCGCGCCGAAGGCCTCCGAAAGCGCGCTCGCACGCCCGGCATCGCAATAAGTTTTTAAGGTTCTATGACGAGTAACTGGGGCGAGAACTACCGGAAAGCCACCGGAGTCGCGTGCGCCTTCTCGCGACAAAAAACTCGCTGCGCAATCAGTTTCGGAAGCGGGGTACCGAACTGCTTTGCGCAGCGAGCTCTCGTGATGCACGACGAGCGTGAAGTGTTCACGCCGTCAGGTGCTTGACGTCCTCCACGATTGGCCCGTTGCGGGTCAGGCGGTCTCAGGGTGGACGTCAATGGTCTTGGCCGGCAACGCGTCGTTTATTTTTTGCCAGCAATTCTTGAGGTCTCTTCGTTTGGGCAGCGGCGTGTTCGCTGTCAGTTGTGCGTGTTCCTTTTCCACCCATTGGCGATGAGCGCGCGCTCACGCGCAACGTCCAAGGCATCTCCGGCGATAATGTTATCGATGGCAGCGTCCAGTTCAGGATGCGGCTGGCGATCTGCGGGTCTGATGGCTTCAGTCGCGCCACCGCGGCTGAGGCTCGGGCCGATGCCATGGAAAACAACTTGCCATTCGCCGGCATCTTCACGGCAGGCATAGCCCGAGAACACATCAGTGCTGGAGCGCGTGGCCTCAAACTGACGGCATAGGCGGCCATCGGCGCTTTGGAACGTCACGACGGGCGTTGCAGTCTGGCCGCCGACGCCTGCAACCTGTTGCAGCATCGGCGCTGTTTCAAGCGCACTCGCGAGTGCGCCTCGTGCGAGGGTTTTGCCGTCTACCGCCGCGATCAATTCGTGGGACGCGTTGCTCTGGAAGACTATGCGGCTTGCAATCCAACCCGCGCCAGCCACGGCGAGAACAGTACCGCATAGCGCCATGGTCCGGCCGAACGACAACGTGTCGGGGAACAAGATTTCGCGCCAGCTTGTGAGAAAGCCAGAGGCTATGGCCGATTGCTTGCGCACGCCAATGGGCGCCGTCATCACGGTGTCCAGCAAGCGGTTTGGAATGGGTCCAAGATGTGTGTCAGAGAAGATTTGCGGTAACGCTGTGCGCGTAACCACATAGGGCTGAAGTCTTGCAGCGAGGGCCGAATCTTTTGTGACAAGCGCTGACATGCGGCGCATCTGATCTGGAGGCAAAGCATCGTCTGCGTAAGCCATCAATGTTTCGTCAGGAATATTTTCCACTGTGGACCTCCCGGACTGCAGCCAATGGGGCGGAGTTCGGCTCTGTCAGAGCCGCGGCAATACTTTGGCGCGCCCGTGAAAGGCGGCTCATCACCGTTCCAATTGGCAATTGAAGTGTGTCCGCAGCTTCTTTGTAGGAAAGCCCATCGACGCACACGAGAGCAACAAGTACCTGCTGATCGTTTGGCAATTTTTCCATCGCGGCGAATACGGAGGCAAGTGTCAACCGGTTTTCCGTCACCGAGCGGCCGTCGCTGCCTTCGAGTTCCGCGATATCGTCTACGCTGGTCTGCTCGCCGCGAACCTTTGCGCTGCGGCCGGCGTCAAACCAGATATTTTGTGCGATTCTGTACATCCAACTATCCAGCCTTGTTCCTGGCTGCCATTGGTCAGCCCGGGCCAAAGCCCTTTCACACGTGTCCTGTAC
>JANOKZ010000363.1:0-22562 GCA_031419515.1 Hyphomicrobium sp. | reverse complement strand
GCGGGAATTTGGGCTGGGCTTTGGCTTTGTCACGGCTTGGATACGCTCGTTTCTCAAATGTTGGACACGGGAGTTGCCCGAGCGGGTATGTTGCGGATCGCCACCCTAATCAGCACTTTGTCATCGCCAAGGCCATCTGTTAGACACGGGGGCAATCAGCGCGTTGAAGGCCGTAACGGTCTTCATAATATCGTCCACGCCCTTCCCCCCTTTGGAATCAATATGCCAAGCACTCAAAGAAAACCCATTGTGATCGTCTCGCGCAAGCTGCCTGACGCTGTTGAAACGCGGATGTGCGAATTATTCGATACCCGGCTGAACGTCACCGACAAACCCATGTCCCAGGCCGATTTGGCCGAAGCGGTCAAAATAGACGATGTTTTGGTGCCGACGGTGACCGATCGTATTGATCGCTCAATTCTAACGCAGGCTGGTGCCCAGTTACGCCTCATTGCCAACTTCGGTACCGGCGTCGATAACGTCGATCTCGATACCGCCCGCAACCGCGGCATCCTCGTGACCAATACGCCCGGCGTCCTGACCGAAGATACCGCCGATATGACGATGGCGTTGATCCTCGCGGTGCCGCGCCGGCTCTATGAGGGCGCAGCTTATCTGAAGTCGCCAGATACCAAGTGGACCGGCTGGTCGCCGACGTGGATGCTGGGCCATCGCATTTATGGCAAGCGCCTCGGGATCATTGGCATGGGCCGCATCGGGCAGGCTGTGGCCCGCCGCGCCAAAGCGTTTGGATTACAGATCCACTATCACAATCGCCGACGCGTCGCGGCCGAAGTCGAGCAAGAGCTTGAGGCTACCTATTGGGAAAGCCTCGACCAGATGCTGACCCGCGTCGATATCGTGTCGGTGAATTGCCCGCACACGCCAGCGACCTACCATCTCTTGTCGGCACGGCGCCTCAAGCTCTTGAAGCCATCGGCCTATATTGTGAATACGGCGCGCGGCGAAGTGATCGACGAAAATGAGCTCGCCCGGCTGCTGGAGTCTGGCGCTATTTCGGGCGCGGGTCTCGACGTGTTCGAGCATGAGCCTGCCGTCAATCCGCGCTTGCTCAATTCGGGCCGCGTCGTCGCCTTGCCGCACATGAGCTCGGCGACAATTGAGGGCCGTATCGACATGGGCGAGAAGGTCATCATCAACATCAAAGCCTTTGCCGATGGCCATGCGCCGCCGGATCGCGTTCATCCTGCGATGTTTTAATGAGGTGCGGAGGGCTGGAGTAACAAATTCCAGCCCTCTCTCCCGCTGCGCTACAGCAAGAAATCTGTTGCCGTCAGGCTGATGGCGGCGACGTTTTTCAACACAATCGTATCGCCGTCGAACAGGATCTTCGTATCGGCGCCCGATTGGGAGACATTCAGCTGGGCGTAGGTCGAGAGTTTGGCGACGCCAGTGAGATCGAGCTTGTCGGTGCCACGGCGAAAGTCAGTCACGGTGTCAGTGCCCCAGTCGGTGCGAAAGGCATACGTGTCCTTGCCGCGTCCGCCGGTCATCGTATCGGCCCCGGCGTCGCCGATGAGGTAATCGTCTCCTTCGTTTCCAAAGAGAATGTCGGTGCCAGTGCCGCCATAGAGGCGGTCGGCGCCATCTTCGCCGTATAGCGTGTCGTTTCCAGAGTTTCCGTAGACTTTGTCTGCGCCGTTGCCAGCCGCAATGGCGTCGCGGCCCTTGGATCCGTTGATCACGTCGGCGCCGCTCGTCACCTTATAGCCGTACAACGTGACGCCCGAGGGCACCGGCGTTGCAGATTTGAACACGCCATCAATCGTGATGTTCTTGCTGACGAGATAGCGATCATTGGCGGCGTCCGTGTCTCCGAAATCCTGCAACATGCCTTGAACCCGGATCTGTTCGCTGCCCGATGCCAACGTCCGGCCGTTTCCTGAGAGCTGGTTGTTGGCAACGCTGGCGCCGTCAACGCCTGAGAGAATAATGCCCTCAATTGCATTGCCGGAAATCGCAACGTTTGAAATTGAAACATTGTTTGCTTGCCTGACGTCTATTCCGGCTCTGCCGTTGTCGAAGACTTGGCCGCCCAGAATTGAGACATCGGAGGTAAATGCGCGAATCTCGTTGTCCCCCGTTTGGACAACGATCCCACTTTGACCATTGCCCCACGCATCGTTGTCCTGAAAGAGAACGCCGGTCGATCCTGTGACGACATTGAACCCGTGCCGGCCATTGGCATAAGCATCGTTGTTTAAAAGGGTCACTTGCGTGGCGTTATCAATTGTAAATCCATCGACGCCGTTGTGATGAGATACGCTGTTCGTAATCGTTAAGCCGATCGTTTGCTCGTGCGGGTCAAAGCCATAGCGCGAGACGTTCATAATCTCGACGCGGTCCAGCAGGATGTTGGAATCAGAGGCCGAGATGTTCGGTTTCGGTCCGCAGTAGAACCCATCGACATCGCCCGTTGTGCCCGCCTTATTGCCATCGATCGTTAGGCTTTCAATGCGCACGTTGGACGTGGTTTTTATACTGCCGTCAGCATTCGTGCCGCCAGAATCCGTTCGCACGATGCCCGTGACGCTGGTTGATCCGGTGGCCAAACTGATGATCGTTTCGCCCATGCCGGCACCCATGAGAACGGTGTCGCTGCCGATACGCAGCGCGCCGTCCGATGCCTTGCCGGTGCCGGTGACCGTGAACGTGCCAGCCGAAAGTTTGACGAAACCGCCCGCGTGCCCGGCCACGGCATCAAGTGCTTCTTGAATGATGGACGTCTGTATCGATGCCAGATCCGTTTCGTTGAATGAGATCGTCTTGGTTTGAAACTGTGTATATCCGTACGTGATCGTCAGCATTTGCGCACTCCGTTGTTGAGGCGCCCCTCCTGAAAAACATGCAAGGATCAAACCGTCAAATTCTATGCAATTTTGCTTATAAATGCTGGTCTAATTAAACTCTTGCGGCGGGGCTGCGTCGCCACCGAAGCCCGCAAGAATGGTGAGGTAGAAAACGATTGTTGCGACGTAGGCGGCGAGGAGAACCGCGAGTTCCCAGAGTGCAATCGGCGCGATACTCGGGCGGTCAGATGAACCATCTGAGGCAATAGACGGCGCTGCGAGCAGCAGTACCATCAACAGCACCAGACTTCCGAGGTACAGCGCGATTGCCCCGCCAGCGAGGAGGGCGGTCGTGTGGAAGACGCGGGCGACGCCTGGGTCCAATCGCGATAGCAGTGATTGCATGATCCGACCGCCATCGAGAGGCAAAACCGGCAAGAGATTGAAGCCATTGATAAGCGCGCTCATCAATGCGAGTTCGCGCATAAACGTGTCGCCGCTCCGGCCCGCGAGCACGGCAAAAAGCGCGGTTGTTAAAATGCTAAAGCCTGGGCCCATGAGGGCGATGACGCCGCGATCGACTTGGCTTCGATACCGGTCGCCTCCCACGGCGACGCCGCCAAAGAATGGGATGAAATAAATGCCTTTGACCGGAATGCCCGCCCATCGCATGGCAATGACGTGTCCCAACTCGTGGATCAGGATAAGCACGATCAACATGGCCGCGGCCGACGGCCCAAACAGGGCGAAGAAACTGGCGAATGTGAGTGCGCCCGTGATTGCTGCGTTCTTGATTTGTGCAGAGAAGTCATGCTGGACCGAGCCTGCCCTGAGCTCCGCATTGCGCTTCACGCGCAGACTGTTTTGCACCGCGGCCAACGGCATCAAGAACCGGGACGACAACTTAGTGTGCGTGACCTCGAAGGTTGACGTGATGGTCGATGCCGGGCCATCTCCCGCCACAGCGAAGGCGCAGATGTAGTCGTCTCCGGGGCAGCACTCGGGCGCCGATTCCTCCTTCAGAATCTCTATCAGCATCGCTTCGCCCGGCCGCTCCTGGATGACCCGGTAGGCGATGGGAAACTTCCGTTCGGCGATTTTGAAAGTTCCTAAATGGACACCGGTCCTTTCGTGATCGGGCATGGTCTCGATCTCGATCGGCGGCTTGCCCTCAAGCCGGATCGAATGTGCCGAGGCGACAGACCAGGTGATTGATTTCGGGGCGTTGACGCCCAATTCGATCGTGTAGCGGCGACGCCGGGCGCCGGTCAGAACATCAAAAGGCGCACGCACCAATTCCCGAAACAAAAACCAAAAATTCGAGAAAAATAAAATCACATGATTGCTCGCGATAAGCGTTGGGCGCAGGCAATAGTTAGCATAAGGCCGAAATACCCCCCATCATTGATTCCTTCCCGGGTTGAATCAAGATGAGGGGCGATTCGCTGGCAAATGGTTTGAGTACAGTATGCAGGGTCTGTCGCATGCAGGCGGCAAAAGGTTCAGTTCCATCGGGAACACATTGTGGGAACACGTCATTCAGCGGCGCACGAAGCGCCGGCCGGTACTTCATGAATCGACAAATCGGTGATTGTAGGGTTTTGCCCAGAGAGCGGGTTTGCCGGGTCATATGCCAGCTGTACCGTGTCGAAGCGGCTTGATTGCGCGTCGTAAATCAACAGGCGTCCGGTTAGGCTGTCGCCGATACCCACGATCTCCTTGACGATCTCGGTCGCCTGCAGTGTGCCGATGACGCCAGCCACCGGGCCGAGCACACCAACTTCAGAGCAATTGGCAACAAGTCCGGCGGGCGGCGCTTCCGGGAAGATGCAGCGGAGCGAAGGATATGGCGTGCCATCGGCTTGTTTTTCGTGTGGCTTGAACACGGACACATAGCCATCAAGCGGCCCGAGCGCGGCGTAGACGAGTGTCTTCTTGGCGAGATAACACGCGTCGGCCACGAGGTATCGGGTCGCGAAGTTGTCTGAGCCATCGGCAATGATGTCATAGCGGGAGATCAGCGCCATTGCGTTGGCGGCGGTCAGGCGAGCGTTGTGCGCTTCAATGGTGACGTTGGGGTTGATACGGCGGATCGTGTCCGCAGCACTTTCAACCTTGGGCCGGCCGGCGTCGTTGGTTCCGTGCGCGACTTGACGCTGAAGATTATCGATCGAAACGGTGTCGTCATCGATGATCCCGAGCGTGCCAACGCCAGCGGCGGCCAGATAGAGTAGCACAGGTGAGCCGAGCCCACCTGCGCCGACGATCAGCACGCACGCCGCCTTCAGCTTCTGTTGCCCTTGTCCGCCCACTTCGCGCAAGACTAAGTGCCGCTTATAGCGCTGCGATTCTTCTGGCGTGAGTGCGGTCATCCGTTTTGAAGCCGTTTAGGTCTTGGGCAGATCAGCGAAAAGTTCGCTTGAGAAATAGCGTTCGGCGCAGGATGGAGCAAACGTGACGATGGTTTTTCCGGCCATTTCCGGGCGCTGGGCAACTGTCAGTGCGGCTGCCAGATTGGCGCCCGTTGAGATGCCGCCAGGAATCCCTTCGACGCGCGCTAGCATGCGCGAAACTTCGAATGACATTTCGCTCGACACCGTCACGATTTCGTCGATTAGCGACCTGTCGAGAATAGAGGGAATGAACCCGGCGCCGATACCCTGAATCTTATGGGGTCCGCGCGCGCCTCCGGAAAGAATGGGACTGGTCGAAGGTTCAACCGCGATGATCTTGATGCCGGGCTTGCGTGCTTTGAGAACGCGTCCGCAGCCGGTCAGCGTTCCGCCGGTGCCAACACCGACAACAAGCGCGTCGATATTGCCTTTGGTGTCGTTCCAGATCTCTTCGGCTGTGGTCTTTTCGTGCACGAGTGGATTTGCGGGGTTGTCGAACTGGCCGGGGATGACGGCGTCCGGCATGGTTTTGGCAAGTTCTTCTGCGCGCGCGACGGCGGCCGGCATGCCGCCCGGCCCCGGCGTCAAATCAAGTTCAGCGCCGAGATGCACCAAAATCTTGCGACGTTCGATCGACATCGTTTCGGGCATCACCAGAATGAGGCGATAGCCGCGTGCGGCTGCAACGAACGCGAGACCAATGCCCGTATTGCCGGACGTCGGTTCAATCAGAACTGTTTTGCCGGGCGTAATGCGGCCCTGAGCTTCGAGCGTGTCGATCATCGAAACGCCGATGCGATCTTTGACCGAAGATAACGGATTGAAGAACTCAAGCTTTATCAAAATGTCAGCGTTCAGCTTTGACGCTTCCTTGACGCGCGACAGGCGGACAAGCGGTGTGTGGCCAATCGTTTCCGCAATACTGTCGTAGACCCGTCCCCGGCCCCAAGTGCGCGTGGCGGCGAGGGTCTTGATATCCATCTGGTTCATTGTTCGTCCTCACTTCGGGATTGAAACGCAGGGCGAGCAATGCCGCCCAGGTTTTGAACTTGTTTCTGGCAAGGGTTGTCGCAGGTTACCGGGCGAGGCTCAAGAGGCTAGGCCGGAATGGAACTGCGCGTCATGACCCTAGCGTGTCAGCGCGGCTTCGTTACCGGGCGGGACTGAGCGGATGTTTTCGTGCTCCTGCCCTTTGCGACAATAGTTTTTCTTTTGGCGCCGCCGTCAGTTCGCATTTCAGCGTGCTTGACGCCCGTCGAACCGAAACCACCAGCGCCGCGTTTGGTGGCCGATAGCGTCTTGCTTTCGACGATGCGGGCCTGTGCAACCATGCCGATAACCATTTGGGCAATGCGATCGCCACGGCGGATCACGAACGGTTCTTTGCCGTGGTTGATCAGTATGACGCCAACCTCGCCGCGATAATCAGCGTCAATTGTGCCAGGGCTATTGAGGACCGTCACACCGAATTTGGCGGCGAGACCGGAGCGCGGCCGCACTTGCGCTTCGGTTCCACGAGGGAGTGCGAGCGTTAGTCCGGTAGGGATAACGGCATAGGCACCGGGAGCAAGCGAGCGCTCCTCGTTTGCGGGGAGAGCAGCCAACAGATCCAAGCCGGCAGCGTCCGCCGTTTGATAAGCCGGAATGGCTAAGTCTGCGCCGTGGGGCAAGCGTTTGACCTTTATTTTGATCATGCCCTTGCTCATTCGGCGGCCATTGTCTTTCGTCCGGTAAATGCGGCGGCCTCAGCGGCGAGACGCTCAGCAACTTTTTCTTTGGTCATGTCCGGCCAGCCGGTGATGCCGTCATTTGAAATCAGATGCACGGTATTGCGGTCGCCACCCATGATGCCGGTTTCAGGCGACACATCGTTGGCGATGATCCAATCCGCGCCCTTTGATTTGAGTTTTTTCTTGGCGTTCTTCAGTACGGCTTCCGTCTCGGCGGCAAACCCAATGACGAGGTGCGGCCGTCCAGATTTCATAGTCCCAATCGTTTTCAGAATGTCTGGATTTTCTACGAGCTTCAGCTTCGCCGGATCTTTGCGCGCGGACTTCTTGATTTTTTCCGCCTTGGGCTTGGCAACGCGCCAATCGGCAACGGCTGCCGCAAAGATTGCTATATCAGCCGGCATGGCCGCTTTGACGGCCTCCAGCATTTCCATGGCTGTCACGACGCGTTGGACGCGAACGCCTTCGGGATCAGCGAGCGCTGCGGGCCCTGAAATGAGCGTCACATTGGCGCCCAGCCGGGCCGCCGCGGCAGCGATCGCATACCCTTGTTTTCCGGACGACCGGTTGGCAATGTAGCGCACGGGATCGATCGGCTCGTGCGTTGGACCGGCCGTGACGATGACATGCCGCCCGGAGAGCGGCCCACAGGGCTTAGGAGAGTGGCTTGCTGCGACGGCAGTAGCGATTGTGGTCAAAGCGAATTTGGGCGTGCCTGAAAGGATGTCTTCAATCGCCGCGAGCAATTCTGGGACCTCAGCCAGGCGGCCAGGACCTGCTTCGCTGCGCTCGGCCATTTCCCCAATTTTGGGCCCAACGAATTGAATGCCGTCTGCCTTAAGTCGAGCAACGTTACGCTCAGTCGCCGGGTTCAGCCACATGCGCGGGTTCATTGCTGGTGCCACGAGTACGGGCTTATCTGTTGCAAGCAGCACGGAGGTTGCCAGATCACTGGCGTGTCCACCCGCCATCTTTGCCATTAAGTCGGCTGTTGCCGGTGCTACGACGATCAAGTCGCAATCGCGGGCGAGGCGGATATGGCCTATTTCCTGCTCATCGTCGAGGTTGAAGAGATCGGTGAAAACCCGCTCATTGGTGAGCGCACCAACAGACAGCGGCGTCAGGAATTCTTGCGCGGCTTTGGTCATGACCACACGCACAACATGTCCGCGCTCGCGCAAGCGCCGGATGAGATCCAGGCACTTGTAGGCTGCGATGCCGCCGCCGATGATTAAAAGGATACGCTTTTCAGCCACGCAACGTCACTCTGAATAGGGCTCAAACCAAGGCTCAGCCTAGCATAACCATGTCTTTAGAACTGTTAAGCGTCGCCGCCCTTGGCCCTATTGTCTATTCGTTAAGATTGCCCCCTGCCGCGCGTGATGCCGCATGCCTTTTGCCGCCCTATTTCCCTTATATTGATCCTTTGTCGAGCACTGTTACTTGGGAAATGCCGTGATGAGAAATGGTAGTGGTCCGGGAATTTTTTCCGCCGTAGTCTGCGCGGGCCTGTTTCTGGCGTTGGGCCCAGATTTGGACTGTGCTTCGGCCCAAGAAAGTTCCAGCAAAGGCGTGACAATTGCCCAGCCCTGGGTTCGGGCGACGCCCGGCGGTTCGACGCTCACTGCGGCCTTCATGGAAATCAAAACCGGCGCCGGCATTTCCGACAAACTGGTGGCCGCTTCCTCGCCGAGTGCTGGCCGGGTTGAGGTCCACACGCATATCAAAGACGGTGATGTCATGAAGATGCGCCGCGTTGAGACCCTGGAACTCAAGCCTGGGGAAACGCGTGTCATGGCGCCGTCGGGGGATCATGTCATGCTGTTCGACCTGAAGGCCCCCCTGAAGGAAGGGGATGTCGTCAAACTTATTCTATCCTTTGAAAAGGCGGGCCCCATTGAAGTCGAGGCAAAGGTGGTGCCGATTGGCGCTATGGGGCCAAACTCGGTTCCGAATGTGGGACCGCAAGGGGGGGATGCCCAACCGGGACCTGGTCGAAACTCAGGCAGCGGTGAAGCTCATCACCATCATTAAATGAAACTGGGAATGAATCTCAGTGCCGATAAAATTTGTCCGCGCTTCGGGAATAAATTCTTATGGCGCGCTGACTTGACGCACAGTCCATCTTGTAGCATGTTGCCGCCGCATTCGGAGCCCGGACCGGCCCGAAGGATAAAAAAAGAACAAGGTCCAAGTCTAGGGACGTAAAGTTTGGGGCGGTGCTTTCAGGCACCGCCTCTTTCCATTTCTAGGCGTTTTTTGCTTTGGGCGGTACGTGGTGGTGGCGAGCCCTTTAGATCGCCACCGGTTCAGCGCGGCCTCAGTGAGTGGCCGATCCG
The DNA here is from genome assembly GCA_031419515.1 of Hyphomicrobium sp. GTDB lineage: Bacteria > Pseudomonadota > Alphaproteobacteria > Rhizobiales > Hyphomicrobiaceae > Hyphomicrobium_B. The sequence continues at coordinate 13,290 of JANOKZ010000363.1, read as the reverse complement.
GATGACCCGATACCTGTCTGTGAACGGACATACTGGGCGTCATAGCCAGCCCGATCAACAGCGCCACGAGCACTGTTGTCGAGTTTGGAGAAGAGCCAGATGCCGGCAAAGGCTATACTCATCGAGAACAGTGCCGGGTTTGCGTAAGGCACCGGTGCCGAGCCCTTCGGATGCCCCAAGACCACTTCCCAGACGCCCGGCGATAGCACGACACCGACGAGCGCCGAGATGAGACCCAAGAACCCGCCGATCACGGCGCCGCGCGTAGTCATGCCTTTCCACATCATCGACATCAGCAAAACGGGGAAGTTGCAGGATGCAGCGATCGCGAATGCTAGGCCAACCATGAAGGCAACGTTGACCTTCTCGAACACGATGCCGAGGTAGATCGCCAGAATGCCAAGAATGACGGTCGCGATTTTGGAGACTCGGATTTCATCCTGCTCGTTGGCATTGCCGCCCTTGACCACCGTCGCATAGAGGTCGTGGCTGATCGCGGAGGCGCCAGCGAGCGTCAGGCCCGAAACGACGGCGAGAATGGTGGCGAACGCAACCGCGGCGATGAAGCCGAGGAAGATGTCGCCGCCCACAGCATTGGCGAGATGGATAGCGGCCATGTTCGAGCCGCCCTTGATGGCGTCGATGGTACTCTTGGATTTCTCCAGAATGCCGGCATCAAGGAACTTTGGATCGGTTGAGACCAGCGTAATGGCCCCGAAGCCAATGATGAACGTCAGAATGTAGAAATAACCGATGAAACCAGTGGCATAGAACACCGATTTCCGTGCGGTTTTGGCGTCGGCGACGGTGAAGAAGCGCATGAGAATGTGCGGCAATCCAGCTGTGCCGAACATGAGCGCGAGACCCAGCGAGATTGCCGATATCGGATTTGAGATCAGCGATCCCGGCCCCATGATGGCCGACGGATTAGCACCAGCTACACCATCGACGGCGGTCTTGGGGTGAACTTCAACCGCCTTGGCGAAGAGCGCCTCTGGGCTGAAGCCGAATTTGACCAGCACCATGAACGCCATGAAGGTCGCGCCACCGAGCAGCAGACAGGCCTTGATGATTTGCACCCAGGTGGTGGCAACCATGCCGCCAAAGGTGACGTAGGTGACCATCAAAGCGCCGACGATGATCACGGCCATCCAATAGTCGAGACCAAACAGCAGCTTGATAAGCGTACCGGCGCCAACCATCTGGGCAATCAAATAGAACGCCACAGTTACGAGCGTGCCGCAGGCCGCCAGAATACGGATGGGCGTTTGACTGAAGCGGAACGAGGCAACGTCGGCGAATGTGAACTTGCCGAGGTTGCGCAGGGGTTCCGCGATTAGGAATGTCACAATCGGCCAGCCAACCAGCCAGCCGACGGAATAGATCAGGCCGTCGTAGCCCGACAAGTAGACGAGGCCTGAAATACCGAGAAATGACGCCGCCGACATGTAATCGCCGGCAATCGCAAGCCCATTTTGGAGCCCTGTAATGCCGCCGCCCGCAGCGTAGTATTGTGAGGCGGATTTCGTTCGCTTCGCCGCCCAATAAGTGATGCCGAGTGTGAGCAAGACAAATACGCCAAACATGATGACGGCGTGCCAGTTCAGCTCTTGTTTTGTGACGGGACCGGTTACAGCGTCGGCAAGGGCTGGGACCGCCGTGGCAATTGCCGCCGCGGTCAAAAGTGCAAGAATACGGGCTCTCATTTCTTAGACTCCTGAACGATTTCTCGCGTCAGCGAGTCGAAGACGGTGTTGGCTTTGTGCACATAGAAGCCAGTCAACACGAACGCAGATATGATGACAAACAGACCAATTGGAATGCCAATGGTTGTAATGCCTCCAGCAAGCGGGGTCGCCAAAAATTTCGGGGCATAAGCGACGAGTAGTATGAAGCCAAGATAGATCGCAAGCATGGTTAGAGAAAGTGTTGCTGCGAGCGATGAGCGGCGCCGGACAAGCTCTTGGTATTTTGGATTCTGTTCGATCTCTTCATACGAAAGCATGTGTCTCTCCCGGGACGGCACTTATTGCTGGCCGCTCATTTTGCCAGTTAGGCTACAATAAAAAACCGATTGCGCTCTCTGCAGTCTACTCCTGTGTGCCCGCAAGCTGTCTTAGGCTGGCCTCTTTCTCTGGCCATCCATTTCTTGCGGGCAGTGTCGACCGCGCTCGTGTTCCCTCGTTTTCCCCGGGCGTGCCAGCGGTCCCTCGACGCGGCAACGTGGACTAAGGGTTGTGGACAGTCAATTGGCGCCTTGAACGAAACGCAGGCCTTGCCCAAAAGGCGTAGGTGTGAAGCCAGGGATGGAACATGACCAACGGAGAGATAGCAGGAGCGAGCCGGCCAACCCGGCGGCTGACCCTTGTTTCAGTCGCGGCATGGCTGCTGCTGGCGCTGGCCCTGCCCCTCGGCGCGCTCACTCTCAACGCCGTCCGGATAGCTGGTTTTCCACTCGGTTTCTGGGTGGCAGCTCAAGGGAGCTTAATCGGCCTGGCCGCTCTGGCCTGGGTTTTTGCCTGGCGCGCTGGCGGCGAACGCGCCCGCGAAGGGGCGGCACCGTCCTTGGCTTTCGCTGGCGAAGCAATAGCAAGTGCGGGGTTCATCGGGTTCGTTGGGCTCATAGCTTCGCTTGGCTTTGACGGACTTTCCTATCCTCTTGGTGTGGTCGCCGGTTTCTCCCTTCTAACCGTTCTGATCGCACCCAGGTTCGTGCTCTATCCAGTCTCGACAATCGGTGGCTTTTTAACTGAACGCTTTGGCGGGCTATGGGCCCGGCGCATTGCACTCGTCATTCTTGGAGTTGCGTCGGTGTTTCTGTTGGCAGCCGATCTGCGGGGCGCGGGACTGGCAATCCGGGCATTGTCTGGTTTGAGCGGGACGATCAGCCTGGCAATCGCTGCAAGCTTACTCAGTGCCGTATGGCTTGCCGCATCGTTTATGCATGCTCGCCGTCCAATTGGCGTTGTGTATGGGTTTCTGCTCTTGGCGTTTCTCGTGCCGCTGGCAGCCGTTGCTTGGCCTCAAGGCCGCTTCCCGATCCCGCACTTGTTCTTTGGATTTGCTCTGGAGGATGTCGCGCGGCTGGAACAGGGACTGATTGAAAAGAAGCTCGCGGATTTTCGGGCCCTGAAGCCCTTAACGTCGCCATTTCTTCAGCTTCCGGCTTGGAACTTTGCCGGTGTCGTTCTCGGACTTGCGCTTGGGCTTGCAGCGCTCCCGCAGCTCTTAGGGCGCCACCTGTCTCGGGCGGCGGTCGCGCCAGGGGAAGCGCCCCGGCGGGCGGCCACAGCGGTGGCCTGGGTTGCGGTTTTTCTTTCGGGGCTGGTGGTCTACGCCACTCTCTCCCGGCACGCTTTGGCGTCCTTCATAGACGCGGGCGTCAAAACAGCCGAATTGCCAAGCGCAGTCACACACGCAAGCGGGTTAGGCTGGATCGACGTTTGCGGGGTGAAAGCATCCTCAGCGGCCGAACTCGCGGCAGCCTGCTCAAAGATGTCCGGACACAAGGGCGTGCTGCGCCTGCAAGATCTCTCGTTTGCCAACGACACGTATCTCTTCGCCACTGCTTCGGTGGCCCGAATTTCACCAATCCTTTTATTGCTGCTGGCTGCGGGTGCTCTTGTTGCCGCATTGGCTGCAGGGCGCGCAATTCTCGCCGGGTATCTGGCCGCTGATGGCGAAGCGCGAAGATCCGCTTCAGCGGATAGGGATGCGATAGAGCCGAGATCGGTTGTGCTCGCCGCAGTCTTGTTGCTCTTAGCCGTTTGGTTGGCGACGTTTGGTTCGTCCGATATCGCCTCACTTGCGTCCGAAGGTTTGACCCTTGTCGCGGCCGGCATTTTTCCCGCACTTGTGCTCGGACTGTATTGGCGCCGCTTTGCGGCATCGGGCGCTGTCGCTGCAATGGTGACGGGGTTCGCGGCTGCTGGACTTTACGTGGCGGGAACGAAATTCTTCCCGCTGTTGTTTGTGGATCTTACTGGCGGTCTATCGAATGCGCCGCCAAACGCTGTTCGCAAACTTGCCGGACTGAGAAGCGCGCTCGAGAGTGTTCAAGATCCCGTCGCGTACGCCGCCGCACAATCCGAGATTCATCGGCACGCGCAGCTCGTTGCGAATTGGTGGGGCTTGAAACCGGGCGCTGCGGCGCTCTTTGGTTTGCCCGCTGGTTTTTTTGCGGGTGTTCTTACAACTTTGCTATCGAAAAAGCCTGTTCCGGAGTGACGTCCTGCACGGACGGTGCATGAGATTGGCGTGATGGGGGCCTTGATATCCCATGCAACCTCTACTTCCCAATACTTCGGCCGCACGTGGAGTAACAGAGAAGAAGTTGCGGCAGCACGTCGCGATCTTTAGCGTTAATTTTGGATAAATAAGGGGAGGCGCGCCAGGATAACTCCGGTATTCCGAGTAATACTGAATAGCTAAAGAAAAAATTATAGTTTGATTTCGATGTTGGAGTGCAAATTTATCGGAAACTTGGCCGTTAACCAATAAAGTCGATGGGTAGTAGTCTTTGCAGTATCTCCGGTGTAGGGGCCGGGTGTTCAAAATGCTGAGTACACAGGGGTTCGATCGCCCAGACCAAAGTCCAAGGGACTGGGCCAGTTCGAATGTAGGGAGAGTTCAAATGTTTGTATCGCGTCGTTCCGGCCTTAGCCGGTTGAGCACCATTCGTAATCTTTGTATCGCTGCGCTTGCAGCATTCACGGCATCGGTCGTTTCGGGCGTGTCGGCCCGCGCCGATGATCTACCGTTTTGGGAACAAGCCGATGCTGCGGCCAAGTCCGCGAAGGTCAAGTCTTCGAAGAGCAACTACAACAATTCTTCTTACAAGAAGTCCAAGAAATCGTACGCTTCGAAGTCGAGCGGGAAAAAGCTCGGCGGCTATGCCGAAGCGACAGAGCCTAAGAAAAAGAAGAAGGGCTACAAGGTTGCGGCCCTCGACGGCGGCAGCTACGGCTCGGAGCCCAAGAAAAGCCTATCAGGCGGATCGGTGCGCTGGGTCGCGTCATCGGGTTGCGTTGATGGCTCTCTGAAGTCCGTGATTTATAGCGTCGCCTCAAATTTCGGTCCGGTGACTGTCAGTTCGACCTGCCGCAGCAAGGGCCACAACCGCGCTGTTGGCGGTGCCAAGCGCTCCAAGCACCTAACTGGTGATGCCATCGACTTCCGCGTGCACGGGAATAACCGCGGCGTTTACGCGTTCTTGCGCAGTCACGGCACTGTTGGTGGTTTGAAGCACTACGGCGGCGGGCTCTACCACATCGACAACGGCGATCGCCGGACTTGGTAGTGGCGTTGCTTCTTGAATGACTTTAAGGGCCGGAGCCGTTCGTTACGAACCGCTTCGGCCCGTACTGCCGTCTGCAATCGTGCGGTGAAGTAGCAGCACCGGGATCAATCCGATCGTGACAATCATGACGGCGCCAAGCGCTGCTTGCTCAAATTGCTCAACCGCCGCCAGCCCATAGACATGCGTCGCTAATGTTTCGAAGTTGAACGGCCGCATCAACAGCGTCGCCGGTAGTTCTTTCATGGCGTCCACGAACACTAGCAACGCCGCCGCTGCCAGAGCCGGCCCCAGCATCGGCATATGAACACGCATGAGGGCTGAAAAACTTCCCGCGCCCAGTGTCCGAGCGGCCGCGTCGAGGTTGGGTGAGATGCGCTGCAGCCCGGCTTCAATCGAGCCGAGTGCGACCGCGAGAAAGCGGATGACGAGCGCGATCGTAATGGCGAACAACGAGCCGGACATCAGCAGGCCGGTGGATAGGCCAAGTTGTTCCCGCATCCAGGCGTCAATGCCATTGTCCATTGCAGCGAGCGGGATCATCAGCCCAAGTGCCAGAACCGTTCCGGGCAACGCGTATCCTGTTGCCGCTAGACGGGCGGATGCGTCGGTGAGGGGGCTTTTTGCAATCCGCGCCGCATATCCAAAGAACAGCGCCAGCGCAATCGATACGATGCTGACGAGGCTCGCGAGAACCAGGCTATTGCGGGCAGCAGCGATGAAGTTCGCTGTCAAGGCTTCTCCAAAGTAAGCAAGCGCGTGTTTGAGCAATAGGCTAAAGGGGATCGCGAAGCCTGCGATAAACGGGATGATTACGAGCGCGAGCGCGGCTCGGCCCGTCCAGCCAGACAAGGTTTCGAACGGTATCGAGCGCTGACGTCCCGTCGTATCGTGCGTGCCGGCGCCCCCGCGCGCAACACGTTCTGCGACCAAGAGGCCAACGACCAATATCAACAGCACGCTCGACAATTGCGCGGCGCCGGCCAAATTCGAGCGCTGTAACCACGTCGCATAGATGCTTGGTGTCAATGTTTCAAAGCCGAGATGCTGCACGGCGCCAAGGTCATTCAGACATTCCATAGCCACGAGCGCGACGCCTGCGGCGAGCGCGGGCCGCGCCATGGGCAGTGCAACAGACCAGAATGCTCCGAGCGCCGTGCGGCCAAGTGTGCGGGCCACTTCGAGGACGCAGACAGACTGTTGAACGAAGCTCGCACGTGCTGCGAGGTACACATAAGGGTAGAGCACAGCCGAAAAAATGAACACGGCGCCGCCAGCGGAGCGGATCTCCGGGAAATAATAATCGGCTGGGCCCTTGAAGCCGAATGCGGATCTCAATTGCGTCTGTATAGGTCCCGCGTAGTCGAGTAGTTCAACGTAGGCGTAGGCAACGATGTACGTCGGAATGGCAAGCGGCAGCACGAGAAGCCTGTCAGCAATCGCGCGCCCTGGAAACCGGTACATCGTGACAAGCCATGCCGCTGCGGTGCCCGCGATCAATGTGACGGCGCCTGCGCCCGTGAGCAGCACAAGGGTGTTGGTCAAAGCCCGGGGAAGTACGGTCGCCGAGAGATGCTGCCAGATTTCATCGCCCGGCCCAAAAGCCATGTAGAGCACGGCTGCGGCGGGCAGAGCAAAGCCGGCCGATAGCAAGACCGCTGCAATGGACCAGACTCTCGGTTGGCCTTCACCCAATCCTAACCGGCGTGCCGTGGCCGTGAGGTTGCGCAAAAAAAGCGACAAGCTTTCTCCGGCCTCGTCCGCTGGTATCCTCGTTGGGGCAGTGGCCATGGATGGGTGCAGCCTTGAACGTCTAAGTGAGCTTTTTGCGCGGTTGCCAAAGTGGGCAGTTCGCCGGACATATCGAGGATGGGCTGAGAATTTGCTGGGCCTCGCGCAGTCCGGCCGCGAATTGCTGTGCCCCGAGAAGCGCGTCACCAATATCGTCGCTGCCGGTAAGTGCGATGGCGCAGGTTCTAAGTTCCGGCCGGCGGTCATGCTGGCTGGCGGCGACCAAAGAAATAGCGAGGCATTCGTCCCGGCAAAATCCGCGGCACTCCAACGGATAGACCTCGATGTCGCGGCAGCAATTGGCTTTCACCCCGCGCACGAACTGGGAAAGGCTCAAGAGCAGTGGTTTCGCTGCGTCACGGCCAAGAGTTGCTTGGTATGCCGTCCATCCCTCTTCCCACGCTCCGACGTCGCCCGTGTCAAAGCCGGTCAACCAGCAGCGAAACCCGACGCCAACCAGGCGTTCGGGCACACGGCCGGGCAATGGCATGACTTTCGCGGGCGAAGCAGGGCGTAGCACCGGGGCTTGAAAATTTGAACGCGTCATGAATTCACTCGCAACTCAACGTTGGACTGCCATCTTTAGCATGCGCTTATGCATCAGGGATTTGGGCCCTGATCGAAGGCGACCTTGTCGACGAGTTCTGATGCTTGTTTGCGAAATTCGGCAAGTTTTGCAAGTGCGAGCGCGTCAGCTTTGAGTGGACCCCAGGCCTCGACAGCGGTGGAGGCTTTGATTCCCGCGACAGCGGGATATTCGCCGTTGGTTTCAGCGTAGATTTTCTGCGCTTCGTCCGAGACGAGGTATTCCATCAGCTTTACGGCATTGGCTTTGTTTGGCGCATTGGCGGTCAACGCCATGCCAGAGATATTGACGTGCGTGCCGCGATCGCCTGCATTGGGGAACAAGATTTTGACGGCGTCGGCCCACGCTTTTTGGTCGGGCGAGTTCTGCATCGCGACCATGTAGTAGGTGTTGCCGATCGCGAGATCGCACAATCCGGCCTGCACATCGCGCACCTGATCGCGATCGCCGCCCGCCGGTTTTCTCGCGAGATTTGCCTTCAAGCCCTGAAGCCACGTTTCGGCTTTTTCCGCGCCAAGATTGGCAATCATCGAAGCAACCAGAGACACGTTGTAGGTGTGTTGACCGGAGCGCACGCAAATCTTGCCGCGCCACTTTGGGTCCGCAAGTTCTTCGTACGTGATCGCATCCTGCTTCACACGGTCTTTAGCGGCATAAACAATGCGCGCGCGCCGGGTGAGGCCGAACCACTGACCGGCCGGATCGCGAATCTCGGCCGGTATGCGCTTTTCGAGAACTTCGGATTTAACGGGCGCCGTTACGCCAGCGGCAGTCGCCTGCAGCAGCAATCCGAATTCGTTGGTGAGGAGAAGATCCGCCGGGCTGTTTTTGCCTTCGGCAGTGAGCCGCTCGACGAGGCCCGTGCTGGCGAACACCACGTTCGTCTTAATGCCGGTTTTTTCGGTGAAGTCCTTGAGCAGGGGCTCAATCAACTTGGGTTCACGATACGAGAAGATATTGACGGCCTCGTCTGCCGAGGCGGGGACGCACAAGAGCGTCCAAGCTGCAATTGTTGTAGTGATGATGCGGAGAGTTGTGCGCCCAGCGGCGCGTGCAATCGAAATCATATTCATCTCCAATAATCGGGGTTCAAGGCCCCGGTATCGGGTTGACGCCGTTAGGACAGCGTTGGCGCGTCAGTGCGCCGGTTGCCGGAGTAACCTGAAGTCACATCACGGTCAATCGATAGTTGGGCGCAATGCCGACTTAGAATTCTTATAATTATCAACTGGATGTATTGCCGGTTTTGGCTCGCGGTTTCGAAGCCGCGCAAGACGTCGAACGCCGCTCAACGCCGGGTGGGAAAAGAAATCAAGACCACCGTTCCCTTGCCAGGTGCGCTGTCAATATCAATTGTCCCGCGATTGGCTTCAGCAAGGCGCCGCACCATCGGTAGGCCAAGGCCATATCCGCCGCCAGTCCGGCGCTTCATGTCATCGGTGTCATCGTAGAAAGCGCGGGCCAGCATGTCTTCGTCCATGCCCTCGCCTGTGTCGCGAACAACAAGATAAATGGCGCCGTCCGCCAGATAGCCGGTACCGGCAAGAATCTCACCGCCTGAACCTGTAAACTTCATCGCGTTCGTGAGGAGGTTGAGGAAAATTTGCCGAACGGCTGTTGCGTTGGCGCGAATTTCGAGCCGCCCTTCGTCGGTCTCGTGCGTGATTGTCAGCCCTTTCGCGTGTGCAAGGGGCTGCATGGCCGACACTGTCGCAACAGTCAGTTCATTCAAATCGAAGGCTTCGTTTTGGCGACTCGATCCGCTGGCCGCTGCGTCGAGCATTTCGGTGATAACCGCTAAAGCATGTTGTGCGCTTTCGTGGATGTCGCCTGCATATCCCAGATAGAGATCGTTCCCCATCGGCCCGAGCCGTTGATCGCGCATGATTTCGGATGCAGCGATGATCGCGCTCAGCGGCGTCTTAAGTTCGTGAGCCAACTCGGCAAGTGCCGTTGGGGAAGGAGATTCTGAAAGTGTCCGCGGCGCGTCCGGGGCAGGGGTGTTTTGAGTTTCGCGGGGTCGAGATGGCGCGCTCTCCGGCTGGTCCTGAGGTGAAGCTGGCGTGCTGGCGGCAACACTTTGTTTGGCTGTCTGCCCTTCACGAATACGGCGCGCAATTTCCCGCAGCGTTTCCGCGTCGTCGCGCGGCTTGATGGGTGGCAAAGCCTCTTCGGCGAGTGCTGGTTGTTCGTCGCGCTCGACAGCTTGGGGCGGAGTGGGTGCAGCGGGCCCGGCCCCGGATTGGTTTAACTGTGTCAATTGCATCAAGTGCTTTGAGCCGTTGGAATTCACAGGCTTTACGGTGCACGTCAGGGTGGCGAGGCGGCCATTGCTCCAAAACGTCAGTGTCTCGGGATCGAGTAGCGTTTCGCCTGCTGCGATGTGCCGGAGCCTTTGCAGAGCTGGCATGACGCTATCGAGTGCTGCGGGCAGGGGCGCAGAAGGCGCAATGCCTAGCAATAAGCGGCCAGCCGCATTGGCAGCTTCAACGCGCGATGCTGTCACGTCTATGACGAGATAGGCCGCTTGCTCTTGGCCTGTTATGCGCGCGCGCGCTTCGTCAGGTGCGCGGTCATCTGGTTTGCTTGGTCCGGCGCATGCCATAAATTAGCAAAGCCTTTTACAATGTTATCAAGAAGCGCTCGCATTTTACACCAGCATTCCTTGGAAATCTCCTCTTATTGGGGGATTATCCAGCCTGCGACGCTTGGATCGCTGTATTATGGCGCGGTAATCTGTCGTTCTTCGCAGCTCGTTTATCATAGCTGTCGGCGCAGGAGTTGAGTCCAGGAGTTAAGTCAATGTACGATCAGACCCAGTTTGAAATCCCGGCGGCCGTGCGAGAGCTCGCGGAGCGTAATGTGGTTCAGGTGCGCCAAGCATATGAGCAATTCATCAGCCTTGTAACCAAGGCTCAGGAAACAATGTTAAAGTCGCAAGGTGCCATGACGATGAACGCCGTGGAAATTCAGTCGAAGGCTCTGCATTTCGCGCAGGCGAACATCGAGGCGAACTTCCGTTTCGCGGCCGATATCGCCAAGGCGCGCGACGTCAAAGAGTATCTGGAAGTTCAGTCGCGCTATGCCCAATCGCAGTTGGACGCCTATGCCATACAGGCTCAGGAGATTACCCGCCTGATGGGCGCAGCCGCACATAAGTCTCATCCAAAGCCCTGAAGACGCCCGGGCTGATGGGCTTTGACGTCGCGGAACCCGCGTCACGGCCGTTTTTTACTTGACGATCAGGTTCCAAAGCGCCTTTTAGGGCGCTGGCCAGACGGACTAGAGACGTCCTCAAAATATGCTTGAGGCGTTTGATGTCAAAATCGTCCCTGTGCCGCCTTAGCTCAGTTGGTTAGAGCGCTGGTTTGTGGAACCAGAGGTCGGTGGTTCGGATCCACCAGGCGGTACCAATCTTCTTTAACCTCCCGCTTGAGCCGAAGTTCGCCTGGGAGGCCTTGTCGCCCATTCACGCCACGCGCCGCCTTTCAATTCTGTCCCAAAGCCCGAGTTTTCCGAGCTGATTTTCTACGGCCCACACTGTGCGGCCATGTTCGCGCGACAGTTCGTCGATTGATCGGCCAGCCCTAAATTTTACAGCGAGTTCATCGGATTCGACTTCGTTCCATCTTGCCCCTGCCCGAGGTGGCAAGTTACCTTCCGCCACTGCCTTGGCTTTACGGCTCGTCTTGACTGCATCAAGCATTGCTTCCCACACAACGAGGGGAAGCGCGAATTTCCGCCCGTCCGAGACACTGAGACTGCCTATCAGACCGCGATCGCGAACCTCGAAAAGATATGTCTCCGCACCCGATTTCCACGTGAAGCTTTCCCACACCACCGGCTCGACTGACATGAACGCCTCCGCTGTTTGCTCCACGAGCGGATCATGGCTCATGCAACTTGTAGGGCGATTGACCACTTGACGTATGTAACTCAATTTGCTATATCACATGGGAGAGACGGAGACCTGCTATGTCCAAACCCATGCCAATCACTGAGTTTATGAAGCTTTTCCCGAACGATGACGCCTGCCTTGTGCACCTGTTCAAAGAGCGGTTCGGCAAGGGCTACGAATGCTCGCGCTGCTTCGAAACGGGCAAGTTCAAGAGACTGTCCAAGATGCCAGCCTATACCTGCTCGTGCGGCAACCACATCCACCCCATGGTCGGCACCCCCTTCCACAAGTCCCACACCCCGCTTCAGAAGTGGTTTTATGCCATGTATCTGTTCACCACGACCCGCCACGGCGTTCCGGCCAAGGAACTGCAACGCCAGCTTTCTGTAAACTACAAGACGGCCTGGCGCATGGGCCATGAAATCCGCAAGTATCTTGGCCTTGTTGACGGCAACACCCCGCTTTCCGGCCACGTCGAAGCCGACGAAACGATCATCGGCGGTGCCCGCAGGCGCGACAAGCGCAAGCCCAAGGCGGTCTATGAGAACAAGACGATTGTCATGGGTGTGGTGGAACGTGACGGCCCGGTCTTCACCAAAGCCATTGCCAACACATCGGCCGAAAATCTTGAGATCACGATCACTGAGAACGTGGTCAAGGGCTCGACGGTTTCGACGGATGAGCACATGTCCTACCGCCACCTTGGCCAAGCCGGTTACGACCACGGCACGGTGCGGCACGGCGTTCGCCAGTACAAGAGCGGCAAGCATCACACCAACACCATTGAGGGTTTCTGGTCGCTACTCAAGCGCTCGATTAACGGCACGCACGCACATTCACGTCTCGGCAGACCACCTGCCTAAGTACCTTGCCGAGTTCGAGTTCCGCTGGAACCTGCGGCACGATCCGACTTTGATGTTTCCACTTCTTCTAAAACGCCTCGCGACATCGCGGTAAGAAGCGCAAGGAAGCGGGCACGATCCGCTTCGAGCGGGTGCTCTTTGCAGAATTGCTTGAAGTCGCCGCTCTCGCGGGCCTCTTCAAGGCTGAGGAATTTGCCTCGGGACATGGCGAGTCTTCCAACTAGTTAGCCGCGAAGATGTATTCGTCTTGAGTTAGCACATAGAAGTTTCGACCCAATCGGATATCGTGGTTCATGTTAGCCACAAGTAATTGATAAACGTCAGCGCGTACTCCGTCTTGGACCTCAATGTCAACCACGTTTCGGAAATCAGCGGGCACCTGGAATTGAACGTCTTTGCCAAGCATTGGCGCCCATGTGCCACCATAAAATTCGCTCACATCCTCATCAAAAGATGCGACGACAATTTGACGTTTTTCGCCAGCAGCAAACGGACCTCGATCTATTATAATGGTCTCCTGAGAGTGCTCAACCCCATCCCTAACATCAAGATGTATCCTCAGCAAAATCGCACCCGTGCGTATTGGCCTTGTAAGCCGAATATCAACCACAAGGCTGGCGCGCCCTCCGATTAGCTCCCATCGTCGAACATCCAAAACATCAAAAGACCGGCGCTTCCATTTTAGCCAACGCCTTACCCAGCTAGTCGGGTTAGTTAAGGAACCCCTGAGCAACGCTGATTTTTGAGGGACGGCTGGCCGTGGTGATGGTTTTTCGTCGCCGGCAGGCGTTTTGGCGCCGTCACGCACGCTCGCAGGGAGGCTTTCGCCTCCTCCGGCCTCACGCGAGGGCGAGCT
>JANOKZ010000362.1:0-15619 GCA_031419515.1 Hyphomicrobium sp. | reverse complement strand
AGCTAGAGGCCTAAAACATAAATAATTTTGGTAAATTATGATATAATTCTGGCTTGTCGAAACGATACCCACAATCGTTCCCACATTCGAGCGCGATTTTAGGCGAACACAGACGAACGTGCAAGAACGGGCTCATCAAGTACGTATTATATTTGCACGGCTTTTTGGCCAGTTGCGAACATCGACGGACACCCGTGAACGCACGATGGCGGACACTCCCTCCGCCACTGCCTGCATGTCCATACCGGAGACATAGGTAACAGCTTGTTCCAATGACATAGGTTGTCCATATCATTCGAGCATTCCGGTCTGGCCGCGCACGGCCGCCGCAGCCCGGCAAATCAAAGATCTCAATTTTGCACCATCGCGCCGCCTCATGCGCGGCTTTTAGCTGCTCTAGCGTGAATGCTGGTGGAGCTAGCCGTGGATTGTGGAGCACTCTATTGCAAGTAAAGAGACTGCGAACGGCACTCACTGTTGTGAGCATGTTTTTGACCTTCGGCCCGGCGATTGCCGCTGGACCTGCCGCGTGCCCGGCACTTTATCCTGGTGGAACGGTGGCGTTTGCGGGGTTGTTTCCAGCGATCGAAGAGAAGATGCCGCTCTCGAATTTCAAGAAAGGCATGATCGTCGAGATCGACCTGGCGACGATGACAACGGCGGAAGCGCGTGAGTACATCCCGGCATTGCAGAAGATAGGCGCGCGCGTCAGCATCTATCTCGTCGGCGGGCACTGCACGACATATGAGAACGACTGCGCGCGACTCGAAAAAGCCGGCGTCACGTTCGGCTCCACGGGCAGCTGGAACTGGGACAAGGAAGAACGGCGCATCTACGTCATCACGCATCCGGCGTTCGTCAAGCGCGTGAAGGCGGGCGCCGAGAAGGGCTGGCGCGCGGGCGCGAACTATATCCGCATCGACAATCTGCATTATCCAGCGGGGTCGAAAGAGCCGCGGACGGCTGCTGCGATGAAAGTTCTGTTCGATGTGCTGCTTCAGCTAGAGGATGACTTACGCGCGGAGGGGGCAATCCCGGCGGACCGGCCAACCGGCGTCGTCGCGCACAACAATCTCGAAGTTTGGGAAGAGATGATCAAGCAGGGCATGCTGAAGCGGCCGCCGGTTTTTTTGACGTCCGAGCGCACCGCGCAATTGGCGTTGAAGGGGCAGGGGTACAAGGCGGATGCCTTGATGAAGGCGGGGAAGTTGAGCGCCGCCGATCATGCCGAAATCAGCGCTGGGCGGCGGATTTCTTCGAGGATCGGCATCCCTTACACGATTGCCGAGTTCCAGGCGACGCATGATCTGGGCGCCAAGCAAGGCGCGACGTATCAGTTGCCGGCGAGCTATGTCGAGGATTTGAAAGGCTTACCCGGCGTGACGGAGGTCATCGTCATTCCGGACGAGACGCATTATGTCGGGCGCGGCAAGGCGCATGCGGGGCCTGGGCCGAAGGCATTGGCTGCGACACCGTTTCCGGAGGGGGCGGGGGAGTTGGCGGCGGCGTGTTTGGCGAAGTAGAATTGTAGCTGGGTGAAATGCAAAGCGAAGAATTGTAGGTTGGGTAGAGCGCGGCCCGGCGGCTTCTGATCGCAATTGAATTTACGTCCGCGCGAAACCCAACACCACACACACGAACCGCGCCACGTCCAATTCGAATTCTTGGCGTTGGGTTTCGCGCGGGAAGGGGGCGAGACCAGCGAGGCTTGCGATCTGGCGGCGGTTGAGGGAACCGAGTTCCGGCAGCTCGGTGATGAGCGTTGCGGCAACGATTGTTCCGACACCCGGCACAGACGTCAGGATTCGATGAGCCAATTCGCAGTCCGCATCGGCCTTGATTTGGGTTTCGATTTCAGCATCGAGGAGTTTTCTCTCGGCTTTCAGATTTGCGATTGCGGTATCAGCGCGGTCGATCATGACCGGGCTTTCGAAGTGTCGCAATTGCGCGGTGCGGGCCGTGATCTCAGCGACGATCTGAGCGCGATAGGCCAGTGTTTCCTTCAAGTTTGCGCGGCTCGTAGATGGCAGCGGTGTCGGTGCAGGCTTTTTAAACGCGGCGTAGTGGACGAGAATTTGCGCGTCGATTTTGTCGGTCTTGGCGAGTTGGCCGGTGCCAGTCGCGAATGCCCGGACGCGCGCCGGGTTCAGAACCGAGGCCTTGATGTGATTTTGCGTCAACGACTTGAGTAATGCCTGCTCATAGCCGCCTGTTGCTTCCATAACGACACCGGCAACAGTGACGCTGGCGAGTTTGGAAATGAGTGTCTCGAAGCCTTGGGCCGTGTTGGCGACGGAGAAGCTGCCGAGTTTTGGAGAGAAGACATCAAGCGTTTTCTTGGAAACATCGACGCCTATCCATTGGGGTACAGTGTTCATCGGGTCCCTGCCTTGTCTGCGGCGACTTGCGCCATGCAACCGTTCGGGTTCACAATGGCGCGGGGCGGGATCACGCTACCTAACGGGCTCGTGCCCGAGGTTGGGTTCGATCTCCGACCCCGCGAGACGGCTTCCTTGGAGGCCGTCTCATCTCATGATAACAAATCGCCAAGAGTTGGGTAGACGGAGGCGTGCAGCGCCGGAGGAAACCCAACGACACGCGGCGGTATCGTGCAAAAACGATTCTGCGCTCTTGGCGTTGGGTTTCGGCCGGGTCGTGATGATCGATCTCGCAAGCGGTTTACCGGCCTCTACCCAACCTACGGGGCGGTGCTCTTGGACTGCACATCAAACCTTAAAATTCTTACCTCCGTTTCGCCCCAGGTGCGGGTGTCGAGGAGGGTGAAGGCGGCGGGGACGTCGACGAGCGTACCAGCGCGTTCTTCGAGTACGCAAACGGCGCCGGGCGTGAGCCAATTCCCGCTCGCCAAACCGGATAGCGCTTTTTCGCCCAGCCCTTTGCCGTAGGGCGGATCGAGAAAGGCGAGGCTGTAGCGGTCTGCTTTGTTCGCGGGGCCAAGGTCCGTCGCGTCGCGGCGGAATATGCGGGTTTCGCCGGTCAGTCCAAAGGTTTCGACGTTGCGGCGAATGAGGGCGCGGGCTTCGGCACTCTCTTCAACGAACAGGCAATAAGCCGCGCCGCGCGAGATCGCTTCCAGCCCGAGCGCGCCGGTGCCGGCGAAGAGATCGATGACGCGCGCGCCCGAAATCGCGAAATCATCAATGCCGTGCGCGAGAATGTTGAACACGCTTTCGCGCACGCGGTCGGACGTTGGGCGCAGTTCGTCGTTGCCCAGGGCATGAGTTGGGGTCGCGAGCGCCCGCCCGCGGAATTGTCCGGCGACTATTCTCATGAATCCCCCTCCCCCTCTCGGCGAAGGCGAGCCTTCGGCTCGACGCGGGGAGGGGTTAGGGGTAACGCAAAGAGCCTAATTGCCGATGTGAAACGTTGCTCTCGCTCAATCGCTCGATCCAAAAAGAGTCTAATGGCGCACTCAAATTGTCCGCCAAGCTCGTCACCCCACCCCCAACCCCTCCCCGTCAAGGGGAGGGGAGTTCTTTGCGCAATCGACGCGATAGAGTGTGATCGGCGATTGTTGACGAGGGCGAGAGTCATTCGTCACCTTGACCGCGCTGGGTGGCCGCCTTGCCGCGTGCGTGGCGGGCCTTGCGTTCCTCAGTCCCCTCCGAGAGACCGAGTTCCTGGGCAAGCTTGGGCCCAATCTGCTCGACGAGCGTGCGCCGCTTGACTTGCTCGACGCCGCCCGGCGCCAAGTCGAGCAATTGGAAGGGCCCGAACGAAACGCGGATCAAGCGGTTCACGTCGACGCCGAGATGGGTGAGGATTTTGCGCACCTCGCGGTTCTTGCCTTCGCGGATGGCAATGGTCAGCCACATGTTCGCGCCTTGCACACTGTCGATGGCGGCTTCGATCGGGCCATAGCGCACGCCGTCAATCTCGACGCCGTCTTTGATTTTCTCGAGATCGGCGGGCGTGACGCGCCCTTTTGCGCGAACGCGATATCGCCGTGTCCATCCAGTTGCGGGCAACTCCATGTGGCGGGCGAGCGCGCCGTCGTTGGTCATGAGCAGCAGGCCTTCGGTGTTGTAATCGAGACGGCCGATGGAGACGACGCGCGGCAACTCGGGCGGCATCTTGTCGAACACGGTCGGCCGCCCTTCGGGATCGGCATGCGTCGTGACGAGGCCGCGCGGTTTGTGATAACGCCAAAGTCGTGCGGGCTCGGCTGAAGGCAAGGGCTTGCCATCGACAAGGACTTTATCTTTACCACTGACCTCGAAAGCCGGTGTCTTGAGCAGGCGGCCGTTGACGCTGACGCGCCCTTCTGCGATCCAGCGTTCAGCCTCGCGGCGCGAGCAAAGCCCTGCGCGTGCCATCGCCTTGGCGATGCGCGTGGGCTCCCCAGGGTTCTTGGGTGGACCCTTCGGTGTTTCGGGTGCGGTGGTGCGGGCGGCCGGCTTGGCAGCGGGCTTCGCGGCGGAACTGGGTTTGATTCGATGTTTTGTCATGAATACTCGATAGCACGAGGAAGAGCGGGCCACGTTATGACACCGGCGAAAAGCTTAAGCCATATGGACGTGGCGCTGGCCGAGGGGCTTGCTGCCGCGTCGCGTGGCGAAGTGCCGGTTGGCGCGGTGATTGTGGGGCCAGACGGAACGGTTCTCGCCAAAGCCGGCAACCGGACGCGGGAGCTGAATGATCCAACCGCGCATGCCGAAATTGTCGCAATCCGGGAGGCCTGCGCGCTACTGGGCCAGGAGCGGCTCGCGGGCTGCGATCTCTACGTGACGCTGGAGCCGTGCGCGATGTGCGCCGCCGCGATCTCGTTTGCAAGGGTCAGGCGGCTTTACTTTGGCGCGAGCGATCCCAAGGGCGGCGGCGTCGAGCATGGCGCGCGTGTGTTCTCGCAAACGACCTGTCATCACGTGCCGGAAATCTACAGCGGTATCGGCGGGGATGAAGCAGCGGCGCTTCTGAAGTCGTTTTTCGCGGACCGGCGCGAGGGGTGAGTCTCAAGACCGCGATTTTTGTTTGCGGCGTCTGAGAAGGCCGCGCCGTTTTGGCTTTTCGAGTTGCGGTGTTGTCACGACGGCAATTGATTCTTGTTCGCGTGTTTCGATAAGGGCCAGCGTTTCAACGGAGAGAACGCGCATCAACTGAGCTTTAAGCCGCTCTTTTGCGGGTTCGGCTGAGGCGAAGATGTCATTGAACTTGAGAAAATCGAGCACCTGGTATTGGCTGGTTCCGCTGGATACCAGGATATCGGGTTGCGCCCATTTCAATTTCTCTTTGACGATCGAGCGTTCGAATATGAAAGCGCTGGCAAAGAGAGAATCGAACACTGTCGGAAAAGCGCGCTTTGGGTCTGGCACAGGAGCGCCCGACACATCGATGGCAACAACGATGTCGGCTTCGGAAAAAAGCAGATCGAAGGGCAGCGGGTTGGTGAGGCCGCCATCGATCAGCGTCTTCCCATCGTGAATGACGGGTCGAAAGATGACGGGCAGCGCCATGCTTGCGGCAACGGCGGTGCGCAGCGCGCCGGACGAAAAAATGTAGGGTTCCTGATCGTAGAAGTCGGATGCGACGATCTTCAAGGGGATGTCGAGAGATTCGAAATCCTTGGCAAGACCCTTTGGCATGACGAGATCGAGAAGCGCATCGGGATCAAGCAGCGCCGAGCGGGCGGCAAACAAATTCATGACGCGCTGGAATGGTTGCGCGCGGGCGGCGAAAAGATCGCGCACCAGACCGAAGCGCTGGGAGAGAACGAGTTCCGTATGCGCGCGCAGTTCCTTGCCCGATATGCCCGACGCGTAGGCCGCGCCGTAAATGGCGCCGATGGATGTGCCCGCGATCACCTTCGGGCGGATGCCAAGTTCGTCGAAAGCCTCGAGCATGGGAATGTGCGCAAGCCCGCGCGCGCCGCCGCCGCCAAGGGCCACGCCGATTGTTGGTGTCGTGTGCCGCACAATGTTGCTAGGCGGCTTGCTTGGCGATATGTGAGCGGATGTTTTTGATGTGCCCATGCGCGGACAACATAAGAGCTAGGTGCTGGCAATACGAGGGCCAAAAGCACCGTTGAGCTTAGACATTGTTATTTCTGGCCACTTTCCCGCAAAATAGCCCGCCAGCCGATGTCTTTGCGGCAAAACCCGCCCGGCCAGTCGATAAGGGCGATGGCAGCATAAGCATGCGCCTGGGCTTCTGCGACGGTATTGCCGCGCGCCGTGATGTTGAGCACGCGGCCGCCGTCAGCGATAAGGCGCTTGTCCTTGCGCGTGGTGCCGGCGTGAAAAATTTCAACATTGGGGATGCTTCGCGCGGCAGTAAGGCCCTTGATCTCGGTGCCTTTCAATGGCGTGCCGGGATAGCCGTCAGCCGCCATCACGACGGTCAAAGCCACGTCGTCGCTCCATCTCAAATCGAAGCGGTCGAGCACACCGTCGGCGGTTGCAATCAGCGCCGCCAGCAGGTCGGATCGCAAGCGCATCATGAGCACTTGGGTTTCGGGATCGCCGAAACGGGCGTTGTATTCGATGAGCTTGGGGCCGTCTTTGGTGATCATGAGACCCGCGAACAGAACGCCGCGAAATGGCGTGCCGCGCTTTTGCATGGCGGCAACCGTTGGCCGGACGATTTCGCGCATGGTGCGTTCGATGAGGTCAGGCGTCATGACGGGCGCGGGCGAATAGGCGCCCATGCCGCCGGTGTTGGGCCCCGTGTCGCCGTCGCCAACACGTTTGTGATCTTGAGCCGTGGCGAGGGCTAAGGAATTTTTGCCGTCGCAGAGCGCAAAGAAGCTGGCTTCCTCGCCTTCCAAAAATTCCTCGATGACGACTTCCGATCCGGCGAGCCCAAAGGTGCCAGCGAAACAAGCGTCGATGGCGTCTTCGGCTTCTAAGCGTGTTGCTGCTATGATGACGCCTTTGCCCGCTGCCAAGCCATCGGCTTTAACGACGATGGGCAGCGCTTGCTTGGCGAGATACGCGCGGGCGCCGGCGGCGTCCTTGAAACGGCCGTAAGCGGCGGTTGGAATATTGAATTCGCGGCAGAGATCTTTGGTGTAGCCCTTGGAGCCTTCGAGTTGGGCTGCAGCTTTGGTCGGGCCAAAGTACTTGATGTGTGCCTCGCCCAAAGCGTCGCCGAGGCCCGCGACCAGTGGTAACTCGGGGCCGATGACGACAAATTCGATTTTTTCGGACCGGCAAAAGGCGATGACAGCATCGTGGTTGGCGCTATCGAGCGCCACGCATTCGGCAAGGTCCGCAATGCCCGCGTTGCCCGGTGCGCAATAAAGTTTGTCGAGCATGGGACTGGCGGAAAATGCCCAGGCGAGCGCATGTTCGCGGCCGCCCGAGCCGATGAGAAGTACGTTCATATCAATCCCTGTTGTATTCGGGCCCTGTTGCAATTGCGGCTTTGGTGTAGCATCCAACGGGAAACCTTGAACAGCGGACGGCCGTGACAGATAGCATCCCTCCACAGTCAAAGACTGACGCGAAGCCGGGCGGCAATACGCCTGAGTTTTCGGTGTCGGAGCTCGCTGGCGCCATTAAGCGGGCGCTGGAAGAGGGCTTTGGCTATGTGCGCATCAAGGGCGAGGTTTCCGGCTATCGCGGGCCGCATGCCTCGGGGCATTGCTACTTTGCGCTCAAAGACGACAAGGCCAAGATCGAAGCGGTGATCTGGAAGGGCGTGTTCGGCCGCCTGCGCTTCAAGCCCGAAGAGGGCATGGAAGTGATTGCTCAGGGCAAGATCACGACGTTCCCGGGGTCGTCAAAATATCAGATCGTGATCGAAGCCTTGGAGCCGGCGGGCGCGGGCGCGCTTATGGCGCTGCTCGAAGAGCGCAAACGCAAGATGGCGGCCGAAGGTCTCTTTGAAGACGCGCGCAAGAAGCCGCGCCCATTCCTGCCGCGCGTCATCGGCATCGTCACCTCGCCGACGGGGGCGGTTATCCGCGACATGCTTGCCGGATTTAACGAGCGATTCCCCGCGCACGTGATTGTATGGCCGGTGCGTGTGCAAGGCGAAGGCAGTGCGCCGGAAATTGCGGCGGCGATCCGGGGCTTCAATGCACTCGAACCCGGTGGCGCGATCCCGCGTCCCGACGTGCTGATCGTCGCGCGCGGCGGCGGCAGTCTTGAGGACCTGTGGAGCTTCAACGAAGAGATCGTGGTGCGCGCCGCTGCTGAAAGCCGCATCCCGCTGATTTCAGCCGTGGGTCACGAAACCGATTGGACGCTGATCGATCTCGTCGCGGATGCGCGCGCGCCAACCCCGACGAAGGCTGCGGAATGGGCCGTGCCGAAGTATGCCGAACTGATCGAGCAGGTGGAGAAGTTTTCTCTGCGTCAGCGCGTCGCCATGCGCCGGGTGATCGAAGCAACGCGCACGCATTTGCGCGCCTCCGCCCGCGGGCTGCCGAAGCTCGAGGATTTGATCGCGCTGCCGCGCCAGAGATTTGATGGGGCGTCCGGGCGCTTGGGACGCGCACTTTTTGCGAATTCACGGGCGCACGCAATGCGCTTGGCACGTGTTTCCTCGCGATTGGCGCCAACCGCGCTGCTGCAGCGCTTGTGGCGCCAGGGAGAGCGGCTGGAGGGACTTCGCGCGCGCGGCGTCGAGGCGCTGAAAAACCGAGTGATGGCACGGCGGCGGATGCTTGACAGCCATGCTAAGCTGCTCGCCAGCCTCAGCTACCATAACGTGCTGGCGCGCGGCTTTGCCCTCGTTAGAGATGGCGAAGGGCGGATGGTGCGGCTCGCCAAAAGCGTCGCAACGGGCGATAAACTCGGGATCGAGTTTAGTGACGGCCAGGTGGCCGCTGAGGTCTCTGGCACAGGTAGGCCGGGCACGATCCAAAAGCCTGCCAGCGGGCCGCCTAAGGCCAGCAAAGGGGCAACACGTGGCGGTGGTCAGGGCTCGCTCTTCTGAGCCGTTTTGTTAGGATTAACGGGCTTCACATAAGCCGCCATATATGCCGCCAAATATACCGCCCTTGACGACCGGCCTGCGATTGGCGATTTCATGGGTTAACGATTTGCCGCCGGCCCCGTTGTACTCACGTTGTCCTGGGGCCGGGCAGAAGGATTTTGATGAACCGCATCGACAAATTTTTTGGGCTGAAGAACGAAGCCAAGGTGCGGTATCTCGACGGCGAATTCGAGGTCGTTTCGCCCGGAGACTTCGTGCGCTGCGCCGTGACGGGGACGCATGTCCCTCTGGCCGATCTCAAATACTGGAATGTGGAGGTACAAGAGCCCTACGCAACGGCGGACGTGTCGCTGAAGCGCTATCTCGAATTGCGCAAGAGAGATCAGGGCTGATGGGCGCTGCCGTGGCGCTGGATCGCAGCTGAAACGAGCCCGGCGAGTTCGCTGCGGCCAACGCCCTCAAAAATCAGACTGACAGGTACGGTGCGCGTGCGCTCTGCCAAAGCGCGCAACGCTGGTCCGCCGCCTCTCAGGCGCACGAAATCTTTTTCCGTTGTGACAAGGTTTGCTGCATGCGCGTCCGCGCTGGATAATAGCCGCGCGGCGTCAGCCTCCGTGAAGGCGTGATGATCGGGGAACGCGTGACGCTCGGCGATCACGCCGCCATTGCCTTCGACAAGGAAAAAAAAGCGTTCTGGATTGGCGATGCCGGCAAAGGCGACGACTTTTTCTGATTTCAGCCAAGAGATATCCGCGTCGGGGGCAACGCGGGTTTTGATGATTGCGCCGGTGAAAGATGCGGATAGGAGTGCGAGCACTGATGCCGCATTTGTGCCGTCAGTCATGCTATTTATGGCGATGGCTTGGACGAGCCCGGCTTGAAAGGAGAGCGGCGCGCGCAGAGGTCCCGCCGGGATGCAAAGACCATTGCCGAAGGCGCGCTTGCCATCGACGGCCGCAATCGAGAAATCTTTCTTCAGCGCAGGATTTTGCAGCCCGTCGTCCATGATGATGACGGACTTGGGACCATACGTGCGCTCAATCAGCTCTGCGCCCTGGCGGCGGTCACGCGCAACGACGGCAGGCGCCACGCGCGCGAGAAGGAGGGGCTCGTCGCCCGTATCGGCGTGCGTGTGGCGTTCGAGATCGACGATGTCTGGTCCGAGCAGCCTGCCGCCGTATCCGCGCGACAAAAACACGGGCTCCCGGTCGAGATCGCGCACGAGTTGCGCAAGGGCGATTGCCATCGGCGTTTTGCCCGTGCCGCCGGCCGTGAAATTGCCAACGCACAAAACAGGGATGCGTGGCGTATATGGCGTCGCGCGGCGCATTCTGAACTCAGTAAGGCGGCCATAGAGTGTGCCGATGGGTGCGAGCACGCGCGACGGCCACTGAGGCGCCTCGTCGTACCACCAGCCTGGCTCGTTAAGTGGCACTTGGCGGTTCCCGTCTCAAAGCGATGTAGGGGAGAAGCGCGTCGAGTGTCTTTTGTAAAGCGCCGGAAAGTGTGGCGAGGCCTGCTTCGGCGCCGGACTGCATTTTTTGTCCGGCGGCTTTGTCGGCGAACAGCAATGCGGCAGCCGCCGCCATCTCTTCGGCTGACTTAATCTCTTTCACGCCGCCGAAATAGAGAAGCGCTTCGTAGGCGTCGCGGAAATTGTGGGTGCTTGGGCCGGTGAGCACCAAGGCGCCGTGGCGGATGGCTTCGATTGGGTTCTGTCCGCCGTGTTCGATCAAGGATCCGCCGATGAAGGCAACAGGGCAGAGTGCATAAAAGGTGCCCAGTTCGCCGATGGTGTCGGCGATATAGATCTGTGTGTCGCGTGCCGGAAGTCCAGCGACACTGCGCCGGGTTACTCTCAATCCGATGGTTTCCAATCCAAGCGCTTCAAGCTCTAATTGCAGGGCGGGCGCGCGATCGGGATGTCGTGGGGCAATAATCGTCAGCAGGTCCGGCAACGACTTGGCAAGAATTTCGTGTGCGCGGGCAACGATTGTCTCTTCCCCGGGGTGCGTGCTGGCCGCAAGCAGAAGCGGCCGGCCGGATGTCGCGGCCTTGATCGCTGCCAAATCGCTTTTGTCGGCAGGCGGCGGGGGCGAGTCGATCTTGATATTGCCAGCCGCGATCACGTTGGGCGCGCCGAGCGACTTGATGGTGCGCGCGACCATATCGTTTTGCGCGAGAACGATAGAGAAGCGCGAGAACAGCGGCCGCGCCAATCGTGCGTTGCGGCGCCAGCGTCTCATGCTGCGCGGCGACATGCGTGCGTTGATGAGAGCCATCGCTATTTTCCGGCGCGACGATTCCAGAATAAGGTTCGGCCAAATTTCCGATTCGGTGAAGATTGCCAAATCGGGGCGCCAATGATCGAGGAAAGCGCCAGCGTATTGGGCCGCGTCCAGTGGCACGAATTGGTGGAACGCGCGTTCCGGCAAGCGGCGGCCCGCCAAACCCGCCGAGGTCGTGGTGCCGGTGGTCAGCATGACATTCAGTGAGGGTTCGGCTTTGAGGAGCGCGTCGATGAGCGGCAGCACGGCGTTCGTCTCGCCGACGCTCGCGGCATGCACCCAGGCGAGCGGTCCTGCAGGGCGCTCGCGGTTCGATTGACCCAATCGTTCAGCCCGGCGGTTCGGGTCTTCCTTGCCCTGGCGCTCGCGATACTTAAGCAGAAGAGGTACGGCGGCCCGAAGAGCGGATGTGCCGGTGCGGTAGAGTTTCAGCCGCAGGCCTGGAGGCGGGGGATTTTTGGCAGCCAGCTGACCGAGAGGCGTCGCGCGTTGCACGTCGGCGCCCGCCAATTCGTAAGCACGATCCGTTGCGGCGTTGAGCGCGCGTTCGAGACTGAGGCGCAAGGCTTCGAGCGTGGCATCATCTGCGTCGCGCGGAACAGGAATCGGGTCGCTGCCAACAAAGACCAGCTTTGAATACGGCAGATTGAGCGTCATCCGGCTCCAGGTATCGAACGATTTGAAGCGCGATGACGCGGCCGCAACCGGCACGATCGGGCAGCCGGACAAGCGCGCAATGGCGATGATGCCGCTGCCGGCTGTGCGCGCGGGTCCTGGCGGCACGTCTGCGGTCATGACGAGCGAGGCGCCGTCGTTGAGAGCGCGAACAGACGCGCGCAATGCTGACGCTCCTCCCCGGTCGCGTTTTCGTCCGCCCGCGCCTGCCCCGCGAATAAGATCAGTGTCGAGTAGTCGCAGCGCTTCGCCAATGAGTTCCGCGTCGCCGTGACGCGCGACCATGGCGGAAACCTTAACGCCGCCTGGGTGCAGATGCGCCAGCATCATGAACTGGCCGTGCCAGCAGGCGATGATGCAGGGATGAGTCTCGCGCAGCTGGCGCCTGAGATCTGCCGGTTCGTAGACGATGTTCGATGTCTTGACGACGTGCTTGATCAGTCGCGCAAGCGATCGGCCGGCGAACCGTGTGAGCGTCGTCTTGGAATCGGCCATTTAAGGCGGCACCCACGGTTCAAATGGCGGTCAATTGCGGAGGCACCCGGCAAAGGCCCTTGCGGCACGTACCTATAGCGAATATCTAGCCAGTGCAAACGTGTTTGGCGCAGTGCTCGCGTGTAATTTCAACTTTTGTTCTGCCGCCAAAACGCAGCCGGTACGCAGCAGGGGCGGGCCGGCTAAACACCTGAATTTCAGATAACAACGGGACAATGACAGGCCTCATAAAACGAGCGAAGCAGGAATTGCGCCGGAAGTCTGGGGCGTGGCTGCATGGAGCTATCCACAATGCGCCGCCTGCCATCCGCACCAGATTTGGTCCGGCGCTGTGCTACGTCGAGATGCTCGTGCTCGACTATGGGATCGCGCGCGTCCTCTACAACAATCGCCACCGGATTTCTGAAGACGCCTGGCGCTCGGCACAGCCCGAGCCGCACCACATCGGCTGGATCGCAAAGAAGGGCGTCAAGACGGTTCTCAACTTGCGCGGCGATAGGTCGTTTGGGACGGTGTGGCTTGAAGACAGAGCCTGCGCCAAGCACGGATTGAAGCTCGTTAACTTCAAACTGAAGTCACGTGTCGCGCCCGCGCGCGAAGACTTACTGGCGGTCAAGCAGCTGCTTGAGACAATTGAATATCCCGTGCTCATTCACTGCAAGTCTGGCGCGGACAGGGCCGGATTGATGAGCGTGCTCTTCCGGCACGTGCACGATGGCGTTCCCATTGCCAAGGCAAAGAGGCAGCTCAGCTTGAGATACGGGCACATTCGTCAGGCCGACACGGGCGTGCTTGATTACTTCTTCGAGCGCTATTTGGCGGATAATGAAAAATCGCCGATTGAGTTTTGGGATTGGGTCGCGACCAAATACGACGCGGACGAAGTCAATCGCACGTTCAAGGCGAGCGGGCTTGCCAACCGGCTGGTCAATAATATTCTGCGGCGCGAGTAGTTGGGTTTTGCGTCGTGCAGTCAGTTGACGAGTGTTGACCCTTGCGGGCTGCCGGCCAGCCGCGCGTAGGCCCCATTCCGTGCCAGCAAATCCTTATGAGCGCCGCGCTCGATAATGCGCCCGTCTTCCATGACGCAAATGAGGTCAGCGCGCTGAACCGTCGAAAGCCGGTGGGCAATGACGAGCGTCGTGCGGTTTTTCGTGAAGCGGGCCAGCGCATCCTGCACGAGTTGCTCGCTTTCGGTATCGAGTGCGCTGGTCGCTTCGTCGAGCAGAAGGATGGGCGCATCCTTTAAAATCGCGCGGGCGAGTGCGAGGCGCTGCTTTTGACCGCCCGAAAGCCGCCCGCCGCGATCGCCAATCAACGTTTGATAGCCTTGCGGTTGCGCCATGATGAAATCGTGTGCGGCCGCGGCCTCTGCTGCGGCCCTGATTTCGGCTTCGCTCGCGCCAAGTTTGCCGAGCGCGATGTTGGCGGCAATAGTGTCGTCAAAGAGCGTGATGTCCTGGCTTACAATGGAGATTTGATCGCGTAGCGACGCCAGCAGCACGTCGCGGGTATCTTGCCCATCGATCAGAATGGCGCCGTCCGTCACGTCGAAAAGGCGTGGCACCAGATTGATGATGGTCGATTTTCCGGCGCCCGAGCGGCCGACGAGTGCGACAGTTTTGCCGCCCGGGACTTCGAGCGTGAAATCCGTGACGGCACGTTGCCGGCCGCCGGCATCGTAAGCAAATCCGACGGCCCGGAATGCGATGGCGCCAGATGCGATTTCGAGCGGTTTGGCGCCGGGGCGATCAATGATCGAAGGTTTCTCATCGAGCAGTTCGTAGACGCTTTCGATGGCCGACAGGCCTTCCTGAATGCGACCCGACAAGTTGCCAAGCGCCCGGACCGGCTGAGCGGCCATCAGAAGCGCGGTTACAAATCCCATGAAGTCGCCGACCGTCGAGATGCCGCTCGAGATCCGCAAATATGCAAAGGCGATGACGCCAGCGATGGCGAGCCCGCCGAGGGCTTCGAGCATCGGATCGAGACGCGCGCGCGTTTTCACGGCCTTGAATTTGAGCCGGAAGACTTCTTCGAAACTCTTATCGAGCTTCTGGGCTGCGTAAGACTCGAGGCGGAACGATTTAATCAGCCGTGCGCCGGATAAGTTCTCGCTGAGCAACGATGTCATATCGCCGAGCTGATCTTGCGTTTGCTTGGCGACGCGGCGCAAGCGGCGCGAGATCAAGGCAACCGGGAAGGCGGCCAGCGGATATACCGAAAGCACGACGAGCGTCATTTTCCAATCGAGATACAGCATCGAAATAAGGAGCGCGATGACTGTCAACGTGTCGCGGACCGCTGAGTTCATTGCGGCGGTTACAGCGGTCTGGATGAAAGTGATGTCGTTTGTTAGTTTTGAGACGAGGCGTCCCGGCGTTTCCCGCGAGAGGCGGGCAAAATCGGCGGCGATTAAATGGGCAAATGTTTTCTGCTGCAGATCGGTCGTCATGCGCAGCACGAGATGGTTTGTGGCAACAGATTGCAGGTAGAGAAAGAGGCTGCGGAACGCGGTGATGCCGATGATGGCGGCCAGGACCAAAGGCAGTAGGCCGTGATCGCCAGCGGCGCCCTTCATGAGCGTATCGAAAGAGAGTTTGATGACGGCCGGATAACCGCCAGTCGCGGCCGCGAGGCATGCTGTGAGAACAAGTGTCCAAGCCAGTTCTTTCCGGCGCGGCCATACCCAATCGGCCATGAAGCGCTTGAGCAGCGCGCGCGCGGGCTCATCCAAGCGGAGCGAGGCGCCTGCCGATTGGGTGATTTTTCGGGTCTCCGTCGTCACGATTTTACTTTGACCTTGCTACGAACGGCTTTCGGCGGCGGCGCTTGCGGTTCGAGCAGCCGGTGCAGGTGGACAACGAAATACCGCATCAAGGCATTATCAACCGTTTTTTGTGCCGCGCCCTTCCAGGCAACGTGCGCCGTTTCATAATCCGGAAAAATTCCGACGATGTCTACGTTGGCGAGGTCGCGAAACTCGGTTGAGTCGAGGCGCTTGAGTTCGCCGCCGAAGACGAGATGCAGGAGCTGCTTGTCGCTTGATGGCTTTATAGGCTTGCTCATGTTTATGTGCCGCTCAATTTGCCGTGCCTTGTGTGATGCCGTGGAGGCTGCAAACATAGAGGATTGGTATCGCCGCAGCACCTCCTGCGGTTGCTGCATACGCCCGTATGTCCCGGATTGATACGCGCCTGCAAGCCGATATTTACCCTGTCCCTTAATGCCTTTCGAAGGGAAAGCTGCTAGGGTGCTTT
>JANOKZ010000361.1:0-2438 GCA_031419515.1 Hyphomicrobium sp. | reverse complement strand
GCTGCCGCAGACTTGCAAAGGACTTCGAAAATCTCGCCCGCTCCCATTCCGCATTTATCATCCTTGCGATGATCCGCATCATGCTCAGGCGACTCGCAAGAGCCCGGAAAACCTCATAAAGGTTCCGGACGGACTCTTAGCGAAGCGAGTAACACATGTCTTTCCACGACATTCGATTTCCAACGGCCATTTCGCGCAATGCGCAAGGCGGGCCCGAACGGCGCACCGACGTTGTTGTGTTGGGCTCAGGTTATGAAGAGCGCAACAGCCGCTGGGCCGATAGCCGCCGCAGCTACAACGCGGGGTACGGCGTGAAGTCGGTTGACGAACTTCATGCCGTGATCGCGTTTTTTGAAGAGCGGCGGGGCAGACTTTATGGTTTTCGCTGGCGCGATCACGCCGATTGGAAATCGGGTCCGCCGCAAGCGGCACCAAGCGCGCTCGATAGTGTCATTGGTACTGGCAATGGAACGGTTGCGGCGTTTCAACTTAAAAAAATCTATGGCGGTGCGCATGCGCCCTGGACGCGGACCGTCAAAAAGCCGGTCGCGGGAACAGTGAAGGTCGCGGTTGCAGGCGTTGTGAAGACGGCAGGCACGCAATTCACTGTCGATCCGTCGACTGGCATCGTGACGTTTCTTGCCGGTTTTATTCCCGGAGCGGGACAGAGCGTGACAGCGGGATTCGAATTCGATGTGCCGGTGCGCTTCGACACCGACAAACTTGAAATCAACATGCATGGCTTTGCGCATGGTGCGATCCCCAACATTCCCGTGGTCGAGGTGCGGTTATGAAAGCTTTGCCGGCGGCGCTTGATGCGCATCTACAGACGGGTGCGACGACGCTGTGCTGGTGCTGGCGATTGACGCGCGGCGACGGGCAGCGGCTCGGGTTTACCGATCACGACAAGGATCTGGCTTTCGACGGCACAACATTTGAAGCGGCGGCAGGTTTCACGGCGAGCGACATTCGCGATGGCATCGGCTTATCTGTCGATAACCTTGAAGTGTCGGGCGCATTGTCGTCGCTCTCGCTGAGTGAAGACGATCTGGCCGCTGGGCGCTATGACGAAGCCCGCGTCGAGATCTTTCGCGTGAATTGGCAGAACACCGTACAGCGCGTTTTGATGCGCTCGGGAAGTCTTGGTGAAGTCAAGCGCAGCGGAAGCGCATTCTCGGCGGAAGTTCGCGGGCTTGCACATTATCTCCAGCAGCCCAAAGGGCGCTTGTATCAATTGACGTGCGACGCCGACCTTGGTGACGCCAAGTGCAAGGTCAATCTCAACTTAGCGGCCTACAAGGGTACGGCCACGATCCTGAGCGCCGTCAGTCCGAGGCGCTTTACGGTGTCGGGGCTGCCGGCATTCGCGCATGAATTTTTTACGCGCGGGCTGGCGACGTTCACAAGCGGACCGGCTTTGGGACAGAAAATAGAAGTCAAAGCGCATTCCAAAATAGCCGGTGTGGTGACGATTGAGTTGTGGAGCGAGGCCGAAGGTCCGCCCGTTGTTGGAAATGGTTTCACCGTGACGGCGGGATGCGACAAGCGGCTGGCAACGTGTCGTGCGCGGTTTTCCAATGCCGTAAATTTCCACGGGTTTCCGCATATGCCGGGCAACGACTTCCTGACCAAGATTGCGCGCAAGAACAAGTAGCGGGCGGACAATGAGTGACACAGAGCAATGCGCGACGCGTGCCCGCGCGCTTGAAATTGCGCGCTCGTGGATTGGTACGCCCTATCATCATCAGGCGAGCGTGAAGGGGATTGGCACGGATTGTCTTGGTCTCGTGCGCGGCGTTTGGCGCGAATTGTATGGGTTTGAAGCGGAAGCGCCGCCCGCGTACTCGCGCGACTGGGCCGAAGCGAACGGGATCGAGACGATGCTGGAGGCGGCGTCGCGGCATCTTATCGCCGTTGATCCGGGTTTGATCGGTGCGGGCGATGTTGTGGTGTTTCGCATAAAGCCGGGCATGGTTGCGAAACATGCCGGCGTCATGACCTCGGCGAAGACGATGATCCACGCCATGGAAGGCGCGCCGGTCACGGAAATTGCCGTCACGTCGTGGTGGCGGCGCAGGATCGCGGCTGGGTTTCAGTTTCCCGAAGTTTAAATGTCGATAGCGGAGTTTTGAAATATGGCGACGCTTGCACTTGCCGCTGCCGGCGCCGCAGCTGGTGGCGCTCTGCTTCCGGCTGGAATCTCCGTGTTGGGCGCCACGATTACAGGAGCTGCAATCGGCAGTCAGATTGGCGCGTTCGCAGGCTCCTATGTCGATAACGCATTGTTTGGTTCGTCCGGACAATCGCGCGCGATCGAGGGGCCTCGGCTCAAAGACTTGCACGTCACGTCATCGACGGAAGGCGCGCATATTCCGCGCATCTATGGCCGCGCGCCCGAGGGCCTGAGCAATGTCTGAGCCGCTGCGGATCGCGCTGGT
>JANOKZ010000360.1:0-13120 GCA_031419515.1 Hyphomicrobium sp. | reverse complement strand
GCTAAGACCAACGTGGTATCCGTCAACGACAAGCGGCCGGCGGGTGCTGTTGAACTCAAGTCCATGGACGTCATCACGCTCGGGCGCACGCAAGTTGCGTTTGTTCCCTTCTGTGGCGCCGAGTTCGACTGGTCTGAGATTTCCGAAACCAAGGACGAATGACGCACTTCGAGCATGCAGTTGCCGCCACCCGCGGCGCGCGCGATTATCAAGAAGATACCGCCGCCTTCTGGCCGGACGGTGAGAACGTTTTTCTGCCGTCCTCTGGCGCAATTCTGCTTCCAGAGGACGGCGGCTTTGGCGTGCTTGCCGACGGCATGGGCGGGCACGCGGGTGGCGCACTCGCGAGCCGCATGGTGTGCGAGAAATTCATTGCAACGGCAGCGCTGCATCACGGGACCCCTCGCGAACGGCTTTACGCCGCGCTCAATGCGGCGAACGATGCGATCGCGTCGAAGGTGTCGGATAACCCCCTGCTGCAGGGCATGGGTTCGACGCTCATCGGCACATCGTTCGGGCCGCGTGGCATCGAATGGATCAGCGTTGGTGATAGCCCGCTTTATCTGTTCCGGCGCGGTGAGGTCGTGATGCTGAATGAGGATCACTCTCTCGCCCCAGAACTTGACCGCCTTGTTGCTGCCGGCAGCTTGACCGAAGCGGAGGCCAGACGCGATCCGCGCCGGCATATGTTGCGTTCGGCGGTCACAGGCGAAGAGATCGACATGATCGACATGTCGCGTCAGCCGCTGTTGCTGGAGAGCGGCGACTATATCGTGCTGGCGAGCGACGGCGTCGATACGCTGGAATCGGCAGAAGTGGCCCGCATCATTCGAGGCTATGCCAGCGACGGCGCGGCGTCAGTCGCCAAGGCCATCATCCGCGCCGTCGAAGCGCTGCGCGAACCGCATCAGGACAATGCGACGGTGCTGGTGGTCAGGCCGGTGGGGTAGGAGCCATGGGCTTCACCTGCGAATGACTCATAGAACTTCACATCGGGGACATTCATGGAGCAGGACGTTTTTCAAACACTGATCCTGCTGGCGCTGATCTGGTTCGTTTGCAGTTTTTATTGGACCCGCGTTATTTCAGTGGCGCTTGTGATGTTTTTATGGGGGCTCGCCGTAATGATCGCGCCGATCTATCTGGTTAGTCTGCGGCTTGCTGAGCATGATTACATTCTGGCATTCGTTACCGCTGTGGTTTGCATTCTTCCAGCGACGCTTTGGGTTTTCTGTGCTTTTCAAATGCGCGAATGGATTACTAGGAAAGAGCGGCTGTTTGGCGGGTTTTGGAAGCCTTGGAATAGTCGGCGACTGTGGTGAGGCAATTATGTTTCGACCAACATCATCTCCGCGCTGACACAGCGAATGCTCTACGTTAGGTCTCCGGCGGGGATCCATCCAAGCCAATGGGTAACACTCGCGACATGTTAGAGAGTGTGTCTGGTCATCCGGCCCTCACAATGAACGCCAGTCACCCGCGTTCCCGTGCGCGATGCAGCGTCCTTCACGGTGCATCGCAGGCACGGGATCTTTCCCAGCGGCCATGGAGCACAAAAACTAAATAGAAAGGTCCCGGCTCTTCGCGATAACGCAGCCGCGTCATCGCTTCGGCCGGGAAAGCGGGTCGTGAGATGTGCGCTGCTCCAGCGCGGGGACGATGCTTCAGCTAGCCCCCCCTCTACTTCACTTCCAGCAGCTCGACATCGAACATCAGCGTGGCGTTGGGCGGGATGACGCCGCCGGCGCCGCGTGCGCCGTAGCCGAGTGCGGGCGGAATGATGAGTGTGCGCTTGCCGCCAACTTTCATGCTGGCGACGCCTTCGTCCCAGCCGCCGATGACCTGCTTTGTGCCGATAGCGAATTCAAATGGGTCGCCGCGATCCAAGGAGCTATCGAACTTCGCGCCCTTGACGCCGTCTTTATAGAGCCAGCCGGTGTAGTGCATGACGCAGGTTTGTCCGGTCTTGGGCGAAGCGCCTTCGCCGGCTTTGCTGTCTGTGAACTGTAGGCCGGATGCTGTCGTGGTCATGGGTTGCCCTGTGGTTTCTGCGATGGCTGACGTTGCTGCCATGGCCGCGATCCCGCTAGCCAGTGCTGTCGAAGCGATCAGTGCCCGAAGAGTATTTGAACGTAGAGTTGGTCGCATGAGGTGCCTCCCGGGACGATTGGGCTGAACCGTTCGCATAGGCGGCCGCTCCCTGTCTAGTCCCGTGTCTAGTCCCACGTCTGGCCCCACCCTCACCGGCCTTGCGACAATCGGCGGGCCGGTCGCAGGCCAGTATTTTTCGGCCAAAGGCTTGGCGAGCGTCCGTCGAAAGTACAATATCGCCCGCGCCGGTCCCCAACGTCCGGCCCAAAAACCACGCCCAATCAACAAAAGACCCTTGAGGGAGATGCCCCGTGTCCGTGAAGTCCGACATCGAAATTGCGCGCGAAGCCAAAATGCAGCCCATCGCCGACGTCGCCGCCAAGGTCGGCGTGCCGGCGGACGCACTCGTTCCCTATGGCTGGACCAAGGCCAAGGTCTCGTTCGATTTCATCAACAAGATCCAAGGCAACAAGGACGGCAAGGTCATTCTGGTGACGGCGATCAGCCCGACCCCGGCCGGCGAAGGCAAGACGACGACAACGGTCGGCCTTGGCGATGGCCTCAACCGCATCGGCAAAAAAGCCATCATGGCACTGCGTGAACCCTCACTCGGTCCGTGCTTTGGCGTCAAAGGCGGCGCGGCCGGTGGCGGCTACGCTCAAGTCGTGCCGATGGAAGACATCAACCTGCACTTTACGGGCGATTTCCACGCCATCACGAGCGCGCACAACTTGCTAGCGGCGCTGCTTGATAATCACATCTACTGGGGTAACGCGATTTGCATCGACCAGCGCCGCGTGCAGTTCAAGCGCGTGCTCGACATGAACGATCGCGCGCTGCGCTCGATTGTGAATTCGCTTGGCGGCGTGTCGAACGGTTTCCCCCGCGAAGATGGCTTCGACATCACGGTTGCCTCGGAAGTCATGGCCATTCTCTGCTTGTCGAAGGATCTGAAAGATCTTCAGAACCGCTTGGGCAACATCATCGTCGCCTACACGCGCGACAAGAAGGCGATCACGGCACGCGCATTGAAAGCCGACGGAGCGATGACGGTTCTCTTGAAGGACGCACTTGCACCGAACATGGTGCAGACGTTGGAGAACAACCCCGTGTTCATCCACGGCGGCCCGTTTGCCAACATCGCGCACGGCTGCAACTCGGTGTTGGCCACCCGCACGGCCATGAAGCTTGCCGACTATGTGGTGACGGAAGCCGGTTTCGGCGCGGACTTGGGTGCCGAGAAATTCTTCAACATCAAGTGCCGCAAGGCCGGTATAGCGCCGTCTGCCGTCGTCATCGTCGCAACCGTTCGCGCGCTTAAAATGCACGGCGGCGTGGCCAAGGACGACTTGAAGACCGAGAACGCGGCCGCTGTTGCCAAGGGTTGCGACAACCTCAAGCGCCACATCGAGAACGTCAACAAGTTCATCACCGACACGGACGCAGAAGTTCAGGAAGTCATGAAAGCGGCCGAGAGCATGGGCACCAAAGCATTCCTATGCACGCACTGGGCCGAGGGCGGCAAGGGCACGGAAGCGCTCGCTCATCACGTCGTGAAAGTCATCGACGACGGCAAGGCTAACTTCAAGCCGCTCTATCCGGACGACATGAAGCTGCGCGACAAGGTCAAGACGATTGCTACCGAGATTTATCGCGCCGCCGACATCTCGTGCGACGCGAGTGTCGAGACGCAGTTCAAGGATCTCGAAGCAGCGGGCTTCGGCCACTTGCCTGTTTGCATGGCCAAGACGCAGTACTCGTTCTCGACGGATGCATCAAAGCGCGGCGCGCCGACGGGGCATATTGTGCCGGTGCGCGAATTGCGCTTGTCGGCTGGAGCCGAGTTCGTCGTCGTCGTCACGGGCGAGATCATGACCATGCCAGGCCTGCCGAAGGTGCCGGCCGCGGATTCGATCTGCCTCGACGACAAGGGCCAGATTCAGGGGCTGTTCTAAAACAACGCGCCGCGCTCGAATCACCTCCCCTCGACGGGGAGGGGTTAGGGGTGGTGGCAAAGGCTGGGTTGAGGGGCAGTCGAAGCAATGCTAAAAATCTTGCTGCGATCATATTTTGCCAGAACTTATTCAAGCTGCCTCTCGGCCTGCGATCCGGCGTGCGGTTGTCTCAGGCACATGCTGAAGTGAGGTGCTGAGTTCCCGAGGCGGAATTTCTGTCGGTCCGACCGACGCCATAGCCAGTTGGCCGTAATCTTTTGCGATACGTGTGCGTAGATCGAGAAGTCTCAGCGAATGAGGTAGAGCCTCTTTCGCACGTTGGCCGAGGTAATAGGCGGCCAGTCGTTCAAAACTGTCTGACCATGGCTCAAGCAGTTCAACAAGCGAGAGTGGCCCGGGCATAGCCAATATCTCGACTTCTAGGCGCTTGAACTTGTCCCCCCCATCACGGAGCAAGCTTTCACGGTCAAGATCAACCCGCATCGTAACCGCTTCTTTGTTGGCTTCGGCCTTGAATTTAAGATTGATTGGCGCTGCATCGATGTGTTGAGTGAAGTTTCGCAGCGCATAGAAGAAGCGATACGCGAACACCGTATCGAACTCGGTTTTTTGAGCGGACTTCCACGCCAAAAATTCCGAACTGTTTTTTCCGTATGTGCGACTGAAGTATGTTTCGCCGTGGTCCAGCACGGACTTGAATGCGCTCAAAACGTTTGACAGGAGGCGGCTAATCTCGAGTTGAGCGCTCTCCATGATTGTCGCGCTCGTTGTGCGTCGTTGGTAGAAGTCGTAGCCATGATTAGCAATATTATCGAGTAGATCAACTAAGTTGTCACGAACGAATGATATCAGATGCTCAGAGGCCTCGTACTGCGAGATAGCGCGAATGTCGTTGCGGAACTGCTGGACCTCATCACCTGTCATCTCAGAAACCAAATTCAAAACAAGGCTGGATTCGCTTGGTTCTGGTGCTGCAGCATCAGGGACAGCCTCAACTCTGTCGAATATGTGCGCGAGAAAATATCCGCCATCAAACTGTTTAGGCGATGTCATTTCAAGGTTACTCCAAAATTGCAAGCAGGCGTCGTAAAATATCTGATTCGAGCAGCAGCTTAGAGACAGATCTACCCCCCAACACCTGTCCCTCTGCGTCCCCCCACCCCCAACCCCTCCCCGCGAGGGGGAGGGGGATTCTGGCGGTGCCAATGAAGCGCAGTCGCGGGTCGCATCGTTTCTGGTAGGGTTGCGACGAATTTGTTGCCGCCCCTCACCCCAACCCACTCCCTGCGCCACTCCACTCGGCGCGGGGAGAGGGAGAAGAAAGACATGCGCCTCCTCCCCATTCTCGCCGCCGGATGTTTCGTCAGTTCGATGTCGATGCGGCTCGTTGATCCCGTCGTGCCGGATATCGCACGTGATCTCCATGTCAGCGCGGCGTCCGTCGCGCTGCTCGCTTCTGCCTTCACGTTTCCATATGCGCTGGGCCAGCCGATTCTCGGCGCACTGGGCGACGCGCTTGGCAAGGCGCGCATTATCAAAATTACGCTGGCGCTCCTTGTCGTCTGCCTTGCCGCAGCGGCATTCGCTCCGTCACTCAACGCGCTTTATGCAGCCCGTATTATCGGCGGGGCAGCAGGCGGCGGCGTCATCCCGCTGGCGTTTGCGATGGTTGGCGATCGCTTCGCCTTCGCCGAGCGGCAGGTGGCGCTCTCGAAAGTCCTGACAGCGATTATCGCCGGTCAGATGACGGGCTCAATCGGCTCGGGGCTGATCGGCAGTTACTTCGGCTGGCGGGCCTCAATGGCGGCGGGCACAGTGCTAGCGCTGATCGCGCTGGCGTTGACTGTTTGGCAATTGCAGCCGCGCACCAATGCCGAGCGCCCGCCTTTCAAGCTCAGCACTATGTTCGACGGCTATGGTCACGTGTTTCGCAATCCACGGACCGTCGTGTGCTTCACGGCCGTATTCATCGAAGGTATCGTC
This sequence comes from Hyphomicrobium sp., assembly GCA_031419515.1. Lineage (GTDB taxonomy): Bacteria > Pseudomonadota > Alphaproteobacteria > Rhizobiales > Hyphomicrobiaceae > Hyphomicrobium_B. Next base: position 7,091 of record JANOKZ010000360.1, on the reverse strand, counting down.
ATTTTCGGGCTTTTTCCCTACATCGCCGTCATGCTGGAAAAGCGCGGTGCGGGCGGGCTGAAGGAAGCGGGCTTCGTAATCGCGGGTTTTGCCATAGGTGGGCTCGCCTATACGGCCTTGGTGCGTCTCATGCTGTCGAAGCTCGGGCTTTACAATCTGATCCGGGCGGGCGCGGCTCTATCCGGTCTGGGGTTCGTTGCCTTGTCGCCGGAATGGTCTTGGCCCATCGAGATGGCGATCTTCGTTGCGATCGGCCTCGGCTTTTACATGATCCATAATTCACTGCAGACGCAGGCGACGGAGCTCGCGCCGGACAATCGTGGGTCGGGTGTCGCCGCCCACGCGTTCTTCTTTTTCTTGGGGCAGGCTGCAGGGCCGCTCGTCTACCGGCTGGGGTTCGATACCGCGGGTGCCAAAGCAACCCTCATCGCGGCCGGTGTCGTGATGGCGCTGACGGGGATTGCAACGGCGGCAGGCCTCAAGGCGCGCTCACCTGCGATTGGATAGGGTGGGGCGAACGGCCTTGCCACCAACGAAGCGCTTGACGTCGTCGTCGAAGTTCAGCAGGCAAGCAGCCAGCAATAGCCCCGGATCATCCTGACGAGGAGACGGCAATGACTTACGGCGTGGCGCTGCGGCTTGAGCGCGGCTTGGTGTTTGCGGCCGACACGCGCACCAATGCCGGCGTCGATAATATCGCCCAGTACCGCAAGTTGCAGTTCTGGCGTGAACCCGGGGATCGGGTCTTGGTGCTGCTCTCGGCCGGAAATCTTGGTGTAACTCAATCGGTTCTCAGTCTCTTGAACGAGCAATTGACGATGGAGACGCCTGACGCGACCCATTTGTTCAACGCGCCGAACATGTTTCGCGCGGCCCGTGTGGTGGGCGACGCTGTCCGCGAATGCCGGCGCGTCGATGGCGCGGCATTGGACGCGAGCAAATCTGGTTTTGCGGCGTCCTTCATTTTTGGTGGTCAGATCGGCGCTGAGCGCCCGCGCCTTTTCCAGATTTATTCGGAAGGTAATTTCATTGAAGCGACGGACGACACCCCATTCCTGCAGATCGGCGAGCACAAATACGGCAAGCCAATCCTCGACCGCGTGGCGCGCGCCGATATGCGGCTCGGAGAAGCGGCCAAGCTGATGCTGTTGTCGTTCGACTCAACATTGCGTTCGAATCTGTCGGTTGGAATGCCGATAGATATCCTAGTCTATGAGCGCGACTCGCTCGACGTCCGGCGCGAAAAGCGCATCGAGGCGGATGACGAGTATTTCAGGAATCTCTCGTCTGCCTGGTCGGACGCGCTGCGTCATGCCTTCGCGAAAATTGACGAGTTCAAGGTTTAGGCCCCGCTGCTTTCTTCGTCTGCTGACGTGCAGCGGCAAGTCGAGAACGCTTGGCTGATCCATCTAGAGCCCATTGCACCCGTGGCGCGCATCAGATAGCGCTTTGCACCAGGACAATAACGCCTGGGGACTAGCCCATGAAAATCTGCATGATCGGCGCAGGGTACGTCGGGCTCGTCTCTGCCGCCTGCTTTTCGGAATTCGGCTGGCACGTCATCTGCGTCGATAAAGACAAGGCGCGCTTGGCGGAACTCAACGCCGGACGCTCGCCCATCTATGAGCCAGGACTCGACGACCTCATGCAGCGCAACATGCGCGCGGGCCGCTTGATCTTCACAGCCGACCTGACAGATGCCGTCAAAGGGGCTGATGTCGTGTTTCTGGCTGTCGGCACGCCCATGCGGCGCGGCGATGGCTATGCCGACCTGTCGTATGTCTACGCTGCGGTTGATGAAGTCACACCGCATCTCGAAGGTTTCACAGTCGTCACCACGAAGTCGACGGTACCCGTCGGCACCAGTCGCGAGATTGAAGCGCGCATCCGCAACTTACGCCCGGACGCCAACGTGGCGGTCTGTTCAAACCCGGAATTTCTGCGCGAAGGTTCCGCGATCCAAGACTTCACCCATCCCGATCGCGTGCTCGTCGGCACCGATAGCAAAGCGGCGCAGGAAGTCATGGACCGGCTCTATAAGCCGCTCTCGTTGCGCGGGTCGCCGGTCATGTTCGTGTCGCGCGAGTCTGCCGAACTTGCGAAGTATGCGGCAAATGCATTTCTCGCACTGAAAATCAGCTTCATCAACGAAGTGGCGGATCTGTGCGAACAAGTTGGCGCCGATGTGCAACAGGTGGCGAGCGCCATTGGCAAGGATAAGCGCATCGGCGACAAGTTCCTTCATCCCGGCCCCGGATATGGCGGCTCGTGTTTCCCGAAAGATGTTGAAGCTCTGATCCGCACGGGCCGCGAGAACAAGGCGCCGCTTTCGCTCATCGAGCAGGTGGAGCGCGTCAATCGCGAACGCAAGATTGCCATGACGGGGCGTATCGAAGACGCATTGGGCGGGGCCCTGCGCGGCAAGACAATCGGTATTCTAGGTGTCACGTTCAAACCGAACACCGACGACATGCGGGACGCGCCGAGCCTCGTTATTCTGCCGATGCTGTTGGATCGTGGCGCGATCGTTAAGGCCTTTGACCCGCAGGGCCAAAAGCATGCCGAGTCGCTGCTGCCGGGCGTCAAGTGGTGCGAAAGTGCGCTGGAGACCGCCGACGGCGCCGACGTCTTAGTCGTACTGACGGAATGGAACGAGTTCCGTGCGCTCGATCTCAAGGACGTGCGCCGCCGCATGAAGGGCACGAAGCTCGTTGACCTCAGGAACATTTTTGTTCCGCGTGCCGCCCTTGAAGCGGGACTGCACTATAAGGGCATCGGACGTTAACGCGGGAAAGCCGGGCTTAGCGTTCTTTGAAGGCTTTGGCGAACTGATCTTCGATCGGTTTGGTGAGATAGGAAAGCGCGGTACGCGCCGTCGTGACGATTTGCACGTCGGCTGGCATGCCGGGCACGAGTTTCAAGCCTTCAATCTTTTTCATCTCGCTGTCGAGGATCTCGATGCGTGCGACGAAATACGAAATGTTGTTTTGCTGGTCGAAAGTCGCGTCGGCTGAAATGGTCAATACGCGCCCTTGCACGGTTGGCGTGGTGCGCTGATTGAAAGCCGTCAGCCGGATGGTTGCCTCGTCGTGAGACCGGGCCTGTTCAATATCTTGAGGGGCGATACGCGCTTCGATGAGCAGCCGGTCGCCCTCGGGGACGATGAGCATCAACGGGTCGGCGGGATTGATCACGCCGCCGATGGTTGCAACGGCCAACTGGTGTACCACGCCATCGACCGGGCTCTTAAGGTCGATGCGCCGCAGCTGGTCATCTGCCGCGATACGCCGCTCTCCGAGTTCGGAGAATTTGCCTTCGGCTTCGCGCAGCTCCTTGACGACCTCGCTTCGTGCCTCGTGATCAATGCCGATCTTCTGCATTTCAATCTCTGCAATTTTACCCCGGCTGGTTCCTGCAGCGGCCTGTAAGTTGGCCTTTTCGCCATCTAAGCGTGCGCCTTCGCGGCGTAGGGCGTTGATTTTCGTGGTGGGCACGAGTTGCTTGGCTTCCAGCGTTTCTAGGCCCGTTAGTTCTTTGGCGATGAGGTCGATTTCACGCGTCTTTGCTGCTGCTTGAGAGACAAGCCCGGAAATTTCTTCTTCAAGGCCTGCAATTCTTTCGCCCAACTGGCCTTTCTGGGATGCGCGCGTGCTGACGCGCGTCTCAAAATGCGTTTTCTCGCCATTCAAAATTTGGCCGATCGCAGTGTCTCTGGTGCGCTTCAAAAGTTCTTCGGGAAAGGTGACGCTTGTGGCGTCGTCGCGTTCAGCGCGCAGGCGGGCGATGCGGCCCATCAGTTCGTCCATCTGCCGTGTGATGACCTGAAGACTTGCACGAGTCATGGTTTCGTCGAGACGCACGAGCACGTCGCCGCTTTTGACATGGTCGCCATTCTTGACGAAAATCTGGCCGATTACGCCGCCGGTTGGGTGCTGAATTTTCTTGACGTTGCTGGCAACGACGACAGTACCGGGTGCAAGGACGGCGCCCGCTAGATCGGTTGTCGCGGCCCAGCCGCCCATGCCGACGATCAATAGAATCATTGTTGCAAAGCCGAGCACCACATAACTTTTGACCGAGGTTAGCTTGTGGTCCAGGCGGACAGGCGCTTTAGGCAATTTGGCACCCTCGGGGGCCGCGACGATATCTTGGCTCATGCCGAATCCTTCGCTTGCATTGGAATCTGCTGCTCATGACCTTCGATGCGCGGCGGTGCGCCGTCGTTAGATTGCGGCACGGTTTGTAAAATGTTGCGCAGAACTTCGTCCTTGGGACCGAAGGCGCGGGTTTGTCCATTGGCGAGAACCAGCACCTTGTTGACCGCTGCGAGGGCAGACGGACGGTGCGCGATGACAATGGCGATTCCGCCGCGGCGGCGCACCGATAGTATCGCTTCGGTTAATGCGGCGTCGCCGGCTGCGTCGAGACTGGCGTTGGGTTCGTCCAGCACGACGAGGAACGGATTGCCATAGAGCGCACGCGCAAGGGCTACCCGCTGGCGTTCGCCGCCCGAAAGAGAGCGGCCGCTTTCGCCGATGCGGGTTTGGTAGCCTTGCTGGAGGCGGACGATGAGGTCGTGCGATCCGGCGGCTTTGGCGGCAGCAACAACGGTTTCGCTCGTCGCGTCGGGATCGAAACGCGCGATGTTCTCTGCGATCGTTCCATCGAAGAGCTCGACGTCCTGCGGCATGTAGCCGAGATGGCGGCCCAGTTTCTCCGGCGTCCATTGATCGAGTGCGGCGCCGTCGAGACGGATGGAGCTTGCGGGATTAATCGGCAGCCAGACGCCGACGAGCGCGCGTGCAAGCGACGATTTTCCCGAACCGCTCGGACCAATGACGCCAAGTGCGTCGCCCTTCTCAAGGCCAAAGCCGACGTTCTTGATGATCGAGTCATTCTGGCCGGGTGGGCCGACAAACAAGGCTTCGACAAGGAGCTGGCGCTTGGGCGCTGGAAGGTCGACGACGTCGCGATCAAGTGTGCCTGCGACAGTCAAGAGTTCGCCAAGGCGCTTGGCGCTCATGCGGGCGGAGATAAAGCTCTTCCAGTGGGCGATCGCGGATTCGATAGGGGCGAGCGCGCGGGATACTGTGATTGATGCGGCGATGATCGCGCCGGGCGACAGTTCTTGCTTGATTACGAGATAGGCGCCAAAGCCGAGAACGGCCGACTGCAGCACCATGCGGATGACTTTGGTCAAGTTGCCAATGCCGCCCGCGGCGTCAGAGGCTTTGAGCTGATAGGCGAGGTACTCGCTATTCAAAGCGTCGAAGCGTTTGCCGATGTGGGGACCCAGTCCCATGGCGAAAATGGCTTCGGCGTTGCGCCGCGACGATTCCGCGAGTGCGAGACGCTGGCCGCCGGCCTGTGTTGCAGCCTTTAAGGGTTTCGAGCTGCGCACTTCCGTGAGGATGGTCAGCCCAATGAGCAGAAGGGCACCAATGAGGGCAATGAGCGCCAAGGAGGGGTGCAACAGATAGACGAAAAACAGATAGATCGGTATCCAGGGGAGATCGAAGAGTGCCATCAAGCCCAGTCCGCCCATGAAGGAACGAATCTGATCGAGGTCGCGAATGGGCTGCATGCCGTCGCCGCCGCCGCGGGTTCTGAGCGGCAGGATTTGAACGGCAGCAAAGACTTTAGGGCTCAAGTTCTTATCGATGCGCACGCCAACACGGCTCATGATGCGCGCGCGAATGAATTCCAGAGCGCCGTTGATGGCATAAAGTCCGACCATCAAGACCGACAGACCAATGAGCGTTGGCACGGATTGAGAGGGCAGCACCCGGTCGTAGACCTGGAGCATGTAGAACGATCCAGCGAGCGCCAGAAAGTTGATGACTCCCGAGAACAGCGCCACACTCGTAAGAATGGGGCTGTACTTCAGGAGCAGAGAAGCAACCGGGTGTTTCTGCGCGTGTGTTGCCGCTTGTCGATTAATTGCCATGTTGCCTGGAGCGTTCCGTCCCTGTTGGGCCCGTTGCCGGAATGAGTTTGAGTGTGGAGACTAATGTAGGTTACGTGCCGCCGGAACCACGGAAGGCTGGTTTCAGTTCGGCTAGGCTTCTTTTGGTTTGATAAAACCGACAGCCATGCGGCCATCGGGCATAGCGGCCCGGATCTTTGCGGGCATTGCCTTGAACGACCCCTCGGCGAGTTTCTTAAGGAGCTCACCAACGATTTTCGGATCCCCCACGGTGTCGATGACCCACGGCTGGTTTCCGCTTTTCCAATCCTTGCCTTCGACATGAAGGAATTCGCTGGTGCTTTCGGAAAGCCGCTTGTCGACTTCTGGTGAAACCATCGCCCACCATGCGACCGCTGCGACCGCCATTGGTCCGCCCTGCTGCTGTTGTGCGCCAACAATAGCGAATTGGCCGAGCGCGATTGCGGGGGTGACGTAGGTATTGAGTTCACGCAGGGACAATTTGCTGTGGCGATTGGATGCGGACATGATTGCCATGATCCGGCCGAATGCAGCCGCGCGCTGTTCGCTGGCCTCGGCGGCTTTGCGAGCGGCTTCAGGCGACAGAGGGGGCTGGCTGCCAGCAGGTGCGCCGGCGTTAGGTTTTGTGGCTTCCGCGGGCTCTGGTGTGGCGCCCGGAAGGATTTGCGATTTGGTGCTGAACATTGCGCAACATTCCTCTGAAAATCTAACGAATTAACTAACAACCGTGTTGATTTATAGCAGCAGACCAGGGAGGCGACCATCCGCAGTCCAACATTTTACGGCTCGCTGCATGGTTTTCTTGAATTCCTTGTCTATGCACCAAACCCGTTGACGCAGCCAAACAAGTTAACTCGCGTCTGCGACCTAAGTTAGAATAAGCTTGGGCAATATGCGGGCAGGCCGGGAACGGGCGATAGTTGTTGGATTGACTGAGGCAACGGAGAAAATCGACGTGGATCAAGGCACTGGCTCCGTCACGCTGACCCAGTTCCTGGCTGACTGGGGGCTTGAGCTCGCCACACGCAAAGCTATCGCTTCCACTGTGATCGCATTGGCGCAAGCGAGTATTGGGATGGCAAACCGCGTGGCAAAGGGCGCCATCCCCGGACGGCTCGGCCGGGTCACGGCCCGGGCCGGTGAA
>JANOKZ010000359.1:0-5561 GCA_031419515.1 Hyphomicrobium sp. | reverse complement strand
ATTTCTGTATACTATCCGAGCAATCAGCCCGCTCGAAATGCCGCCGAGCCAATGATCAGATCAGCCGGGCATCCGGCCTCGCATAGACCGGATGCCAGCGTCTCTTAGGCAACTTTCTTTGACTTGCCGAGAACGGATGCGATCGACGATCCCATCTCGGACGGCGTCGCCGCAATGGTTACGCCGCAGCCCTTGAGGATATCGACTTTCTCCGCCGCCGATTCGCCAAACGCCGAAACGATTGCGCCTGCATGGCCCATGCGGCGGCCCTTCGGTGCAGAAAGGCCGGCGATGTAAGCGACGAGCGGCTTCTTCCCGTGCTCTTTGGACCAGAGTCCGGCTTCGGCTTCCTGCGGCCCGCCGATTTCGCCGATCATCAAAATCGCGTCGGTATCTGGATCGTTTTCGAAATGCTCGATCACGTCACGGTGCGAGGAACCGTTGATCGGATCGCCGCCGATGCCAACCGACGTCGAAATGCCGATGCCGAGGTTCTTTAATTGTTCGGCGGCTTCATAACCGAGCGTGCCCGAACGGCCAACGATGCCGACGCGGCCCGGAAGGTAGATGTGGCCTGGCATAATTCCGAGCATGGCCTTGCCGGGAGAGATGGTTCCCGCGCAGTTGGGGCCCGTCAGAATCATGCGATTTTCTTTTTTGTAGCGGCGCATGTAGCGCTTCACGCGGATCATGTCCTGGGCCGGAATGCCGTCGGTGATGCAGACGCAATACTTGATGCCGGCATCTGCCGCTTCCATGATCGCGTCGGCCGCGAAGGGCGGCGGCACGAACACGATTGACGCTTCCGCGCCCGCTTCTTCAACCGCGCCCTTCACGGTGTTGAAAACCGGACGGCCGAGATGGGTTGTGCCGCCTTTGCCGGGCGTCACGCCACCGATGACGTTGGTGCCGTAGTCGATCATTTCCTGAGCGTGAAACGTGCCGATGCGGCCGGTAAAGCCCTGGATCAGGATCGGGGTATTCTCGTTGATAAAGATAGCCATGACTGAGGATCTCCCGGATTACGCGACTTTTTTGGCGGCGGCGACGGCCTTAGCGGCGGCGTCGCCAAGCGTTTCGGCACTAATCACAGTCAAACCGCTTTGATCAATGATCTTGCGCCCTTCCTCGACGTTCGTGCCGGCTAACCTCACGATCACCGGCATGGTGATGTTCAGCTCTTTGATCGAGTCGACAACGCCCTTGGCAACCCAATCGCAGCGGTTGATGCCGGCGAACACGTTGACGAGGATGACTTTGACGTTCTTATCGCGCAGCACGGCGCGGAACGACTTGGTCACGCGTTCGGGCGAAGCACCGCCGCCGATATCGAGAAAGTTTGCAGGCTCTCCGCCGGCAAGCTTGATCATATCGAGGGTGGCCATGGCGAGGCCCGCGCCGTTGACGATGCAGCCGATGTCGCCTTCAAGTCCGACATAGGAAAGACCCCGGTCATTGGCGTAGGTTTCGCGCGGATCTTCCTGGCTCTTGTCGCGGAGTTCCGCAATCGAAGGGCGGCGGAAGAGTGCGTTTTCGTCAAACGACATCTTGGCGTCGAGCGCCAGGACTGTCTTTTCCTTTGTGATGACCAGAGGATTGATTTCGACCATGGTCGCATCGAGGTCGCGAAACGCGCGGTAACAGCCCATGACAGCCGACACCAGCTTGTTGACGATCTCGGGATCGACGCCGAGACCAAAGGCGATTTCGCGCGCCTGGAACTGCTGCATGCCAACAGCCGGATCGACGCTGACGCGGATGATGGAATCGGGCTTCTTGGCCGAGATTTCCTCGATATCCATACCGCCGGCGGCAGACGCCACGACCATCACGCGCTCGGAAGCGCGATCCAGCACGAAGCCAAGGTATATTTCCTTGTCGATGTTTGTCGCTTCTTCGATGTAAAGGCGCGACACCAGCTTGCCGGATGGGCCCGTCTGATGCGTAACGAGCTTGCGGCCGAGAAGTGCTTCAGCTGCGTCTTCGATTTCTTGCTCGTTTTTGCAAATCTTGATGCCACCGGCCTTGCCGCGCGCGCCCGAGTGGATTTGCGCTTTGACGACAACAGTGCCACCCAATTCGCTGGCGCGATAGGTCGCCTGCTCGGGGCTGTAGGCAAGGCCGCCACGCGGGATCGGCACGCCGAACTTTGCGAGAAGTTCTTTGGCTTGATACTCATGAATGTCCATGTTCGGACCTCCTAGAAATTTTATGATTACGAGTTCAAGCTGCGCTTAGCCCTTGCGGGCGGCTTCGCTTTTCTTAATGGCCGCGGCTGTCGCCAAGAGATTGTTGGCCATCTTTTCAGAGGCCGCGTCGATCATCTTGCCATCGAGAGAAGCGGCGCCCTTGCCCTGGGCTTCAGCTTCCTTGAGCGCGACGAGAATGCGTTCGGCACGCGAAACTTCAGCGGCTGTTGGCGAGTAGATTTCGTTGGCAAGTTCGATCTGCGACGGGTGGATGGCCCATTTGCCTTCCATGCCGAGTGCTGCGCCGCGACGGGCGGCCGCCTTGTAGCCTTCCGGATCGTCGATGCCGCCAAACGGACCATCGATTGGACGAAGGCCGAAGGCGCGGCAAGCGACTGTCATGCGCGACAGCGGGAAGTGCCACTGATCGCCCGGATAGTCAGGATTCAAGCCGCCGATGACGACGGTACGAGCCTTGTTGAAGGCCGAGTAATCGGCAACGCCGAAGTGCATCGATTCAAGGCGGCTGTTGGCGGAGGCAATGGCTTCGACGTTGGCCATGCCGAGCGGGGTTTCAATCAGAGCTTCAGTGCCGATCTTGTGCGGCAGACCCTTGGCGACTTCGATCTGACTGACGATAGTTTCGACCGTATAGACGTCCGCCGGGACGCCGACCTTCGGGATCAGGATGGTGTCGAGCTTCGCGCCGGCCTGTTCACAGATATCGACGACGTCGCGATACATGTAGTGCGTGTCGAGGCCGTTGATGCGCACCGAAACGCTTTTGCCAGCTGCCTTCCAATCGAGATCGTTCAGAGCCTGGATGATGTTCTTGCGGGCCTGTTCTTTTTCCGGCGGTGCAACGGCGTCTTCGCAATCGAGGAAGACGTAGTCGGCGGCGCTCTTCAACGCGCGATCGATCATGGTCGGATTGGAGCCCGGAACCGCAAGGTAAGAGCGCTGCAAGCGCTGCTTGCGGAGGGGATAAAGCGTGTAGCTCATGTGACGTAACCTTCCCTGGGTGTCGTGTTTGTTGAGAGGAGCGTGAGGCCCAGCGATAATGACGCCAGCACCTCAGTCATATTCCGGAAAGTGTAAAGCGCCCGGCCGCATCCGGCCAGGCGCTTGAATAATCAGGCCGCTTTAGCGGGTGCGACGCTCGTTGCCGAGCGCGTTGCCGTCTTGCAGAAGTATTCCGCCGCAGCACCCGTTCCGGAACCGAGCTTGATGTTGACGCCGCAATCTTTGAGCGCCATTTCAACCGCGAACAGCACGCCGCCAACCATGAACTCGTCGAGCGCACCGAGATGTCCGATGCGAAACACCTTACCGTTGAGCTTGTTCAAACCGGTTCCGAGCGAAGTGTTGTAGCGGTAAAACGCGGTCTTCAAGACGTTGTTGGCGTCGATGCCATCGGGAACCTGTATGGCCGACACCGTATCCGAATGCCACTTCGCTTCCTTGGCGCAGAGCTTGAGGCCCCAGGCATCGACAGCATCGCGAACGCCGGTTGCCAGGCGCTTGTGCCGGGCGAAAATGTTTTCGATTCCTTCTTCGTTGATTAGGTCGATCGACGTGCGCAAGCCGCGGATCAGCTGCGTCGCCGGCGTGTAGGGGAAGAATCCAAGATCGTTGGTCTTGATCATGTCTTCGAACGAGAAAAAGCAACGGTTCATACGGCCATTGAGCGACTTGTTAGCGTCGAGCGCCTTCTGGCTGACGGCAAGGATGCCGAGACCGGTAGGAAGCATGAAGCCCTTCTGCGAACCGGAGACGCAGCAGTCGACTTTCCATTCACCCATACGCATGTCGAGCGAGCCTACCGACGACACACCATCGACCATCAGAAGTGCGGGATGCTTAGCCGCGTCGAGTGCCTTGCGCACGCCGGCTATATCCGACGAAACGCCCGTTGCGGTTTCGTTGTGCGTGGCGAAGACGGCTTTGATTTCATGAGCCGTGTCCTTAGCCAGGATGTCGGCATACTTCTCAACAGGAACGCCCGTACCCCACTCTTCGTCGCACAAGACGACCTTGAGACCCATGCGCTCGGCCATATCGACCCAGAGCAGTGAGAATTGACCGAAGCGGGACATCAGAACTTTGTCGCCGACAGCAAGCGTGTTGGTGATCGCCGATTCCCATGCGCCCGTACCAGACGACGGGAAAACGAAAACGCGGCCGTCCTTCATTTTGAAAACCTTCTTGAGGTCTTCGAAGATCGGCAGCGTGAACTTTGGGAATTCCGGATTGCGCATGTCTTCCATGGGCAGGTTCATCGCCATACGAACGCGGTCAGGAATTGTTGTGGGGCCAGGGATAAAGAGGTGGGGCGTAACGGCTTGCATAGTGGTTCCTCCGCGCAAGTTGTCATTGAACCATTGGAGACCCGGCCGACGATGATCGGGTGGCGCCAATGGCGTGAATTCTTTGGGGCGCCGCTTTAATGCGGCTTCCGACTTTGGACTAAGTCACGGCCGGACACTGTGGGAGGGTCGGGGGTACTGCAACACCCTGATGGGGAGGGAATTTGTGAGCATCGGGGTAGGAGAAACTACCCACTCTTCCATCGCGGCCAAGTCGAACAGTCTAGTGGAGATCTCGAGGTGATGACATGTAGAGTGCGACGGCCATCGCCCGGTTGGAAACTCCAAGCTTGTCGTAGAGGTTTTTTAGGTGGTATTTCACTGTGTTACGAGTAATTCCGGTGCGCGCGGCAATCTGCAAATTGGTCCAGCCATTGGCCAGGGCGGCGAGTAGCTCGCGCTCACGCGTCGTTAACATGCCGAGCGGATCATAATTCAGCTGATCGATGTCGATGTAGGGTAGCGACAAGCGGCCGCGCGCGACAGTGACGATCGTTTCCAAGAGTACAGACGGCTCTTCGGATTTCGACACGAACCCCCATGCTCCGCCTTTAATGGCGCGGCGCAAAACGTCGGTACCGGTTTCGCCTGTGTAGATAATGACCCGGAAGGGCCATTGGCGCTTCTTGATTTCACTCAGCACGGCACCGCCATCCGTGTCGGGAAGCGACCAACCGACAACCGCGACCTGAAACAGGGCTTTCTCGCTCGCCGCCAGAAACGCCGCGCCGGTCGAATAAAGCCCGGTAACGTTGAATCTGCTGTCTTTCGAGATCAGGTTCTCGAGACCAGCGCGCACGACCGGATTCTTATCAGCGATCGCGATCTCGATCTTGCCCTGCATCGTGGCTTAGGTCCGTTTCTTTCGTCGTCAACTGAGCCACAAGTGGCCAATCATGCCCGCCAATTCGGGAAGCAAGCCGGCGCTGCCACAGTCGCCCGTTTCACCTTGGAGGCTGGCGACCCCGGCAGGATTTGAACCTGCGACCTACGGTTTAGGAAACCG
>JANOKZ010000358.1:0-1940 GCA_031419515.1 Hyphomicrobium sp. | reverse complement strand
AATCCACGAGCTGCTCGACGACTCGTTCATCTTGCGCTTCGATATTGCTGACGCCATGCGCTTGACCGACGAGGTGGACGACGTGATTGACGGCATGCGCCATGCCGCGTCTCACATCGACACCTACAAACCGCACCTCTCTAAGCTCCGCCCTGAAGCCATCAAACTGATCGACGCGGGCGAGACGGCCATCAAGGGCTTGAGCAGTTTGATCGGCCTTTTGGCAGAACCCAAGATGCCGCTCGCCCGCGTGCGCGAACTGCAACGCATCATCAACGACGCTGAAAGCACCGCCGACCAAATCATGGTCGATGCCGAACGGGCGCTTGTTCAAGAGTTTTCGCCAAGCACCGCCAACCATCTCGAATTCATCGCCTGGGACAAGTTCTACCAGCTGATCGAAGAAATGACCGATGACGCCAAGCGCTGCGGAAAACTCATTCTGTCTCTCGCCCGCAAGGAGGCTTGAGAATGGAGGCCCTCTCGTTTGCACTGGCCCTCGCCCTCACCACAGTTTTAATTGCTGAATTCATCAATGGCTGGACGGACGCTCCCAATGCGATTGCAACGGTCATCTCGACCGGCGTCATGTCTCCGCGCACGGCTATTCTCATGGCCGTCGTTATGAACACGATTGGCGCCATGAGCGGTACCGCTGTGGCCGCAACGGTCGGCAAAGGCATCGTCAGCCCGGGGGCCCTCACGCTACCGTCAATTACGGCCGCCATGTGCAGCATTATTGCCTGGGGCGGGATCGCTGCACGGTTCGGCATTCCGGTCAGTAAATCGCACGCGCTTTTGGCGGGACTAGCCGGCGCCGCGTTCGCCGGCGGAGGGCTCGGTGCACTTCAGTGGACCGGCTGGCAAAAGGTCGGCACCGGCATGATCCTGTCGATCGTGCTCGGCGCCTTGGCAGCATTTCTCATCGGGCTCTTGATCATCCGCTTTTCCGGCGCTGCCAAGCCTTCCAGGACCAAAACCGGTTACGATCGCGCATCCATCTTGGCTGCGTGCTTCATGGCCTTCAACCACGGCCTCAACGACGGCCAGAAATTCATGGGCGTGTTCGTCACCACGCTCATCGCGGGCGGCGCGCTCACGAAATTCGAGATCCCCTATTGGGTTATTGTCCTCTGCGCGGTAACCATGGGCCTTGGCACGTCGTTTGGCGGCTGGCGCATTATTCAAACGGTTGGCTCTAAAATGACGCGGCTGCAATCGTGGCAAGGTTTTGCTGCACAAACGTCAGCCGGTTTTACGATCTTCGGCGCCTCGCTCTACGGCATTCCCTTGTCAACAACGCACACCATTACCAGCGGCATTGTCGGCGCGGCCGCCTCAAAGCGCGCGTCGGACGTGCGCTGGACCGTGTTGAAGAGGATCGTGCTGGCCTGGATCGTGACATTCCCATTCTGTGCGTTCATCGCCTATCTGGCAGCAACCGCGGCAAACGCGCTTTTTCACACCGGGGTTATCCCCGGATAAAATTACGCAGTTCGCAGACGCCAGTCTCTCAGACGCCTGGCAGCTTCAGCCATATCGGCGGTCGATCCTGAATAGGAAAAGCGCAGAAACTTAGCGCCTCGTTCTGCATCAAAATCAACGCCGGGCGTCACGGCAATTCCGGCCTCATCAAGAATCCGGCGCGCATAGGCCGGGCTGTCTGACGTGAGGTCACTGACGTCGGCGTAAAGATAGAAAGCTCCATCAGCGGGCGCGATTTTTCCAAAGCCCGCGCGGGGCAATTCGTTGAGCAATAACTCGCGGTTCTTCGCATAAATGCCCCGGTTTTCTTCCAGTTCCTCGAACCCATCGAACGCGCCAAGCGCCGCGACCTGGGCAATTGCAGGAGCTGCAATAAAGAGGTTCTGCGCTAAGCGCTCGACAACCCGCACAAGTCCTGGCGGGACAATCATCCAACCCACGCGCCAGCCCGTCAT
>JANOKZ010000357.1:0-2512 GCA_031419515.1 Hyphomicrobium sp. | reverse complement strand
CTGACCATCGCGCGCGATGCGCCGGTTAGATTTAGTCCCCTTGGCCCTCAACGAGCCGCAGGGCGCAGGCAAACCCGAAGGTATGTCCTACTCGCGCGGGTCCTTATTCTTCGTCCTTCTTGGCAGCAACGGATCCGCCGCCGCCCTTCTTGCTCGCTTTAGCGGCCTTCTTAGCCGCAGATTTGGCGCGCTTCTTTTCGTCGTCTTCGAGAACCTTGACAGCGATCACATTCACGGTGCCGCCGGCCTTTTCAACCGCGGCCTTTGCTTTTGCGGAGGCGTGGTTCACGGTGATGGAGATCTTGGACTTGATTTCGCCGTCACCGAGAAGACGCAAGCCGTCCTTGGGGCGGCGCAAAACGCCAGCTGCGACGAGTGAGGCCACATCCAGCGGCTTCGACGCATCAATGCGCTTGTCTTCGATGGCCTGCTGCAAGCCACCAACGTTGACCTCGTTGTACTTGGCGGGGCGATACTTGTTGAAACCGCGCTTGGGTAAGCGGCGATGAAGCGGCATCTGACCGCCTTCGAAACCGCCGATGGCGACGCCGGTGCGTGCCGTCTGGCCCTTGCCGCCGCGGCCGCCCTGCTTGCCGACGCCCGAGCCGATACCACGACCGATACGGACGCGAAATTTGCGGGAACCCGCGTTGTCTTTAATGCCGTTGAGCCGCATGGGCCTTTTTCCTTGATGGGTGTCTGACCCTCTGGGTCTGACACCTTTGTTATCGTGTCCCGGTGTCAGACCCGGAGGGTCAGACACCCTTTGCCTACTTCCCGTCCACAACGCGGACGAGATGGAGAACCTTGTTCAGCATGCCGCGAACAGCGGCAGTGTCTTCAACCGTCGACCGGCGGCCGATCTTATTGAGACCAAGACCGATCAAGGTCTGGGTCTGGCGTTCGGGGCGGCGGTTGGCGCTCCCCGTCTGCTCGATCGTTATCGTCTTCTTGGCAGCCATATCGTTACCTCAGTTCCGAATTTGAAGCCCCCTGGGCGAAATCCAGGGGCTTGCCGTGTGGATTAAGCCTCAGCGCCAGCGTCGATCGCCGAACCGTCGCGGCGGCGCGACACAATATCGGAGACTTTCTTATTGCGGCGAGCGGCGACGGCACGCGGATTTTCCTGAGCCTTGAGGGCGTCAAAAGTGGCGCGCACCACGTTGTAAGGGTTGGTCGAGCCCAACGACTTGGCGACGACGTCGTGAACGCCGAGCATTTCGAACACGGCGCGCATGGCGCCACCCGCGATGATACCGGTACCCGCTGGTGCCGAACGCAGAATGACCTTGCCCGAGCCGTGACGGCCGGCGGTATCATGATGCAAGGTGCGCGCGTCTCTCAGCGGCACGCGCAGAAGATTGCGCTTGGCAGCTTCGGTCGCCTTGCGGATCGCTTCAGGCACTTCGCGCGCCTTGCCGTGACCAAAGCCCACGCGGCCTTTAAGGTCACCAACAACGACGAGTGCCGCAAAGCCGAAGCGCTTACCGCCCTTGACCACCTTGGCGACGCGATTGATGTGCACCAGCTTATCGGTGAACTCGCTATCGCGCTCTTCGCGATCGCGTCCGCCACGATCTCTTTGAGGTCCACGTGCCACGTTATAATCCTCTCAAGCGTCTATAATTTCAGGCGACTAGAATTTAAGACCGCCCTCGCGGGCAGCATCAGCGAGCGCCTTGACGCGCCCATGGAACAGGAAACCGCCGCGGTCGAAGACAACGTCTTTGACACCGGCTTTGACTGCGCGCTCTGCAACCAGTTTACCGACGGCAGCAGCAGCTGCTTTGTCGGCGCCGGTCTTGAGCGCACCTTTCAACGATTTTTCCATCGTCGATGCGGCGGCGATCGTCGTGCCCTTCGCGTCGTCGATGACCTGAGCATAGATATGCTCGGATGACCGATGAACAGAGAGCCTAGGGCGGCCGCTCGAATATTGCTTCAGCGTCTTGCGCACGCGCGCTTTCCGCTTGACGAACTTCTCTTTGGAATTGGCCATAACTGCCGTCCTTATTTCTTCTTGCCTTCCTTGCGGAAGATGTATTCGCCTTTGTAGCGCACGCCTTTGCCCTGGTAGGGCTCGGGCTTGCGCGAAGCTCTGATAACGGCCGCCATTTCGCCGACGGCCTGCTTGTCGATGCCGGAGACCGACACCAATTCCGACTTAGCACCGCCGACTTTGACATCAACGCCGGCGGGAATTTTCAGCACGACGTCATGGCTGTAGCCAACGCTCAACGTGATCTGGTCCTTGGCTTTCATCGACGCCTTGAAACCCACGCCGTGAATTTCGAGATCGTGCGTGTAGCCCTTGGTCACACCATCGATCAAGTTGGCGATCTGCGTACGCGACATGCCCCACTTCGAGCGGGTCAATTTGGTATCTGCGATGAGCGAGACCAGAACGCCTTCGTTGGTCTTCTCAACCTTCAGATCTTCGGGCACGCTAAAGGCGAGTTCGCCCTTGGGACCCTTCATCTTTACTGTTTGGCCGGAAACCGTGGCCGTCACA
>JANOKZ010000356.1:0-8504 GCA_031419515.1 Hyphomicrobium sp. | reverse complement strand
GGCGGCTCGATGAAAGACGGCTACGTCCAGCCGCTTCCGGAAGTCTCGCGCGGCGCCGGTCCCTGCTACGTTCGCGCTGACGTTGGTTATTCCTGGTCGAAAGACCCGGATATCAAATGGCCGGTGAGCACGGACACAGTCTACGTCGACGGCTATGGCAATGAGACCCGTCGCGATTCGACATTCCTCACCGATGAAGTTACCAATACATCCCGCGAAAACGGCGCCTTTGGCGAAGTCGGCGCCGGTTGTACGCTTTGGGGCAACTCGAACTCGGGCCGCGCGCTGCGCGGCGAAGTCATGTTCGGCTTCCGCGGCGACCGCAAGGTCGATGGTGAGCCGGGCTTCTATACAATCAATTACGTTGTTGATCCGGTTTATCCGGCGCCCGGCACTGACGTTCCTGTCGATGTCCCTGTCGTCGACGACCCGCTGCACACGTCGGTCAAGTCGCACACGCTCATGGTCAACCTCTACAAAGACCTCGGCAAATATGGCCGCATGACACCTTACGTCGGCGCCGGCGTCGGTGTTGCCATGCACAAGGTCGATGAAACCTACTTCACTGGCAACTACTACCTGCCAAACCGCATCGAAGGCGACGAAAGCTACTCGTTCGCTTGGTCGCTGATGGCGGGCGTTGGTTACCAGTTGACCGACCGCGCTACCCTCGACTTCGGCTACCGCTACATCGACATGGGCGACGCAGAGTCGGGCCGCGTCGACAACGCCGGCTTCGTCAACCCGAAAGTTGACATCGACGATCTCGCCGCCCACGAAATTAAGGTTGGACTCCGCTTCAGCCTCGGCGAATCGAGCTGCTGCGCTCAAGAATATGCCCCGATGAAATAATAGGCTGCTCCCTCAGCCCCGGACTAATTGAGAATAATCAGCACAAACAATGAAAAAGCCGGGCCCTCGGGTCCGGCTTTTACTATTTTTGCAAAAGCCTTCGGGCGTTTCTTGCCTGTGGCCGAAGCTTTGCAGTGAGCCCAATCGACCCCTTGGCTTGGGTACATGAGCCAAGGCGGGTTCGAAAGGCCCTGGCACAATGATCTTCAAACTGTTTTCTCTGGCGATATTCGGTCTCTTTGCGGCGTTTGCCGCGACGCTATATCTTGACGATGCCATCTTCGGCGCATTGATTCCGGCCGTTGCCGGCTGTGCCATCATGGCGCTCTACAACAGTTAAGCCGCGCATTTTGGGACCGGACATGTTGCGGTGCGCGCAACGCCGGGATCGGGCGGTTTATCGTTGCTTTTGGCTCCCGCCGACCTATATGAAGGGCATCTCCTTCCCTCGCCTAGGCCGGGGCGGCTCCTACGCTTAAGTGCGACGGGCTGTTCTTGACCATTTGGCGGGTGCGGGGGCAAAGCGGATATGCTAGGGCGCTGGCGCGCATCTTGTGTTCTTTGAAGCGCGGTAAGCGGGCGTGGCGGAACTGGTAGACGCACTGGATTTAGGTTCCAGCGGTGCAAGTCGTGGGGGTTCAAATCCCTCCGCCCGCACCATTTGACTGATGACATTCAACTGTTCAACGAGAGTTCGAGCGAGACAAAGATGCAAGTTACGGAAACGGGTAGAGACGGCCTGAAGCGCACCCTCAAGGTCGTCGTCGCGAAAGCCGAACTCGGCGAGCGCTTTTTGGGCCGTCTCGACGAGATCAAGGATCGCGTTCAGCTCAAGGGCTTCCGCAAAGGCAAAGTCCCGGTTCCGCACCTGAAGAAGGTCTATGGCAAGTCTCTCATGGCGGAAGTCTTGGAAGAGACCGTCAAGGATACGAGTGCGAAGGCCATCAAGGAGCGCAACGAACGCCCAGCCGGCCAGCCCAAGATTGAACTCGTTGACGCAGAGAGCGGCGTTGTCGACCGCATCATCGCCGGCGACGAAGACCTCGCCTATTCCATGTCGTTTGAAGTTTTGCCGCCGATCCCGCTCGCCGACTTCTCGAGCTTCACGATCGAACGCCTGTCGGCCGATGTCGAAGACAGCGATATCGAGAAAGCCCTCGGCGACTTGGCCGATCGCAACATTTCATTCGACGTTGAAGAGGGACGCGAGGCCGCTGATGGCGACATGGTGACGATGGCATTCACTGGCCGCATCGATGGGGAAACATTCGACGGCGGCGCGTCGGAAAGCGCCAGCCTCGTGATCGGCCGGGGTCAGTTCATCCCCGGTTTCGAAGAGGGTCTCAAAGGCGTCAAGGCTGGCGAAGAGCGCGTCATTGAAGCGACCTTCCCGGAAGAATACCCCATGAAGAATCTGGCTGGAAAAACCGCCAAGTTCGACGTCAAAGTGAAGGCTGTTTCCAAGCCTTTGAAGCCGGAAATGGACGATGCTTTTGCCGTGGGACTTGGCGCTGAGAACCTCGCCAACCTGAAGGAGCTCGTTGGCGCGCAAATCAAGAAGGAATACGACGGCGCGTCGCGCATGAAATTAAAGCGCGAACTGTTGGATGAATTGGACCGCGCTCACGCGTTCGAACTTCCAGCCTCGCTCGTTGATTTTGAATTCTCCAACATCTGGAATCAGTACGAAAACAACCTCAAGGCCTCCAACAAGACGCTTGCCGACGACGGCAAAAGTGAAGACGAAGCGCGTGCCGAGTACAAGACAATTGCCGAGCGCCGCGTGCGCCTCGGTCTCGTGGTTGGCGAAATTGGCGAGAAGAACAAGATCGGCGTCAGCCAGGACGAATTGCGCGGGGCCTTGATCGAACAGGCGCGCCGCTTCCCCGGCCAGGAAAAGATGGTCTACGAATATTACGAGAAGACGCCGGGTGCGCTGGCTGAACTTCGCGCTCCGATTTTCGAGGATAAGGTAATCGATTTCATCGCCGCATCCGCCAAGATCGACGAGAAAAAAGTTTCCAAAGACGAGCTCTTCAAGAGAGTTGAGGAAGCAACACAAAAGTAGTTGCCAAAAGTTGTCAAATGGGCGCGCTGGCAGCCTTCGCGCCGTCGCAAAGTACGCTATTGATGGATGGTCTCCGCTCGCACCAAGGATCACATCGGTTCCTGCCCGCAGAGTGGACAAAAAACATAAGGGAAGACCAAACGATGCGCGATCCGGTCGCTACAGTGACGAATACCTTCTGGCCGATGGTTGTGGAGCAGACGACGCGCGGCGAGCGCGGCTACGATCTTCCTTCGCGGCTCTTGAAGGAGCGCATCATTTTCGTGACGGGCCCCGTCGAAGATCACATGGCCGCCTCGATCTGCATGCAGTTGCTCTTTCTTGAAGCTGAAAACCCCAAGAAAGAAATCTCCATGTACATCAACTCGCCGGGTGGCGTGGTGACGAGCGGCATGGCGATCTACGACACCATGCAGTTCATCAAGCCGCCGGTTGCAACGCTGTGCATCGGGCAGGCTGCCTCCATGGGTTCGCTGCTTCTTTGCGCTGGCGCTAAGGACATGCGCTTTGCGCTGCCGAACGCGCGAATCATGGTGCATCAGCCGTCAGGCGGGTTCTCGGGCCAGGCGTCCGACATCGAACGTCACGCTGAAGACATCATCAAGATGAAGCGCCGCCTGAACGAGACTTATGCGAAGCACACTGGGCAGAGCTATGAGAAAATCGAGAGAACCCTCGATCGCGACTACTTCCTAACGGCAGAAGAATCGCGCGATTTCGGCCTCATCGACAAAGTGCTCAATTCACGCGACGAGGTCGAAGGTGGTCTGTTCGAGAGCAAGCCCACGTAATCTAGGTGAGAAGCCGCTGCAACGCGATGTCGCGCTTGTTAGAAAAGCTGTGTTTGCGCAGATTAGAACAAACGCTGCACAGCGCCTCACACGCGACGCCGCGAAGTGCGGATTAACTCGAAAATCACCACGTTTGCCGGTGTTGCCTGAAACGCCGCCGAAGTGTGGCAATAGCGCCGCTTTACCCCTAAGGTGCAGTGGTTGCCATTAATCCATTCTTGATCTGGTGAACGTTAGCGTGCTCAGATTGTCGTATAAAAGAGTCCAGGTGCCTTGCGGCTGGCAAAGTCGCGTGCCCTGAGTAGGGGGCCAAAGGAGAACGTCCTGGCTGGGCGGCTTCTCCAAACATTGTGAGACTGGAATGGCTCAAGAGAAAAATACCCTCTACTGCTCCTTCTGCGGCAAGAGCCAGCACGAGGTTCGCAAACTTATTGCCGGTCCGACGGTGTTCATCTGCGATGAATGCGTCGAGCTCTGCATGGACATCATTCGCGAAGAGAACAAGAACACTCTTGTCAAATCGCGCGATGGCGTGCCGGCCCCGCAGGAAATTTGCGGTGTGCTCGACAGCTATGTGATCGGCCAGTACCACGCCAAGCGCGTTCTCGCGGTCGCGGTTCACAACCACTACAAGCGCTTGAACCACGCCTCCAAGAACAACGACGTCGAACTGGCGAAATCGAACATCCTGCTGGTTGGGCCGACGGGTTCGGGTAAGACGCTGCTGGCACAAACGCTGGCGCGCATTCTCGACGTGCCATTCACGATGGCGGACGCGACGACGCTCACGGAAGCGGGCTACGTCGGCGAAGACGTCGAGAACATCATTCTGAAACTCTTGCAAAGTGCCGACTACAACGTCGAGCGGGCGCAGCGCGGCATCGTCTACATCGACGAAGTCGATAAGATTTCGCGCAAGTCCGACAACCCGTCGATCACGCGCGACGTTTCGGGCGAAGGCGTACAACAGGCGCTTCTGAAGATCATGGAAGGCACGGTTGCCAGCGTTCCCCCACAAGGCGGGCGCAAACATCCGCAGCAAGAGTTCCTGCAAGTCGATACGACCAATATCCTCTTCATCTGCGGCGGCGCATTTGCCGGCCTCGAGAAAATCATTTCTCGGCGCGGCAAGGGCTCGTCTATCGGCTTCTCGGCCAAGGTCATGGGGCCGGACGAGCGCCGTACTGGCGATATCCTGCGCGAAGTTGAGCCGGAAGATCTGCTGAAGTTCGGATTGATCCCAGAATTCATCGGCCGCTTGCCGGTGATCGCGACACTCGAAGATCTGGATGAGACGGCACTGGTGCAAATTCTCACTGATCCGAAGAACGCCCTCGTTAAACAATATCAGCGCCTCTTCGAGATGGAGGACGTGAAACTCACGATTACGGTTGAGGCATTAAAAGCCATTGCGCGCAGGGCGATCGAACGCAAAACCGGCGCACGCGGTCTGAGATCGATCATGGAAGCGATACTTCTGGACACCATGTACGATCTGCCCCAGCTCAAGGGTGTCGAAGAGGTCGTAATTGGGCCGGAGGTCGTCGATGGTGCGGCCCGTCCGCTTAGAATTTATTCCGACCGCGCTGAGGAAAAGGGTTCAACAGCCTAAATCCGGTGCGGCAACCGGGCCTGAAAATGGCTGGACTTTGAACACTTGATATTGGGGCAGCGGTCCCCATTTGTTCGAAGGGAGATTAACCAGACGGCCTCGGAATGATGTATCCGAAGTTGGGCCAGGGGTCTCATCCCGCGCTTCATATAAATGACGGCCCGTGAGCCGCCTCAATTGTGGCTAACGGGCAAGGGTCGAAGGTGGAATGAAGCGTGCAGTGCAGACGCGTTATGTGCGTTTGATCGTTCAGGTGTTCCGGTTTTTGCCGGACCAGATTGGGTAATGAAATGAGCGAAGAGAAAAAGACCAAAGAGAAGGCAAGCAGCAAGGAGCTGTATCCGGTCCTGCCGTTGCGCGACATCGTGGTCTTCCCCTACATGATCGTGCCGCTGTTCGTTGGCCGCGAGAAATCGATTGCCGCGCTCGAAGAAGTCATGCGCGCCGACAAGCAGATCCTGCTTGCCGCGCAGAAGAACGCCGGCGACGATGACCCGGCAACGGACGCTATCTACGAGATCGGTACGCTCGCATCCGTGCTACAGCTCTTGAAGCTACCCGACGGCACCGTGAAGGTGCTTGTGGAAGGCAGCGCGCGCGCCAAGGTCGTCAAGTACACAGAGAATGCTAACTATTTCGAAGCCGAAGTTGAGCGCGTCGGCGAGCAGCCAGGCGCCAAGGACGAGCTTGAAGCGCTTGCGCGCTCAACCGTTTCGCAATTCGAAAGCTATGTGAAGCTCAACAAGAAAGTTTCGCCCGAGGTTCTGGGCACCGTCAGCCAGATCGAGGATTACTCGAAGCTCGCCGACACGATCGCGTCTCACCTCGCGGTCAAAATTTCCGACAAGCAGGACGTGCTCGAAACAGCAACTGTTTCCGAGCGCCTTGAGCGTGTCTACACGCTGATGGAAAGTGAAATCTCGGTTCTGCAGGTCGAGAAGAAGATCCGTTCGCGCGTCAAGCGCCAGATGGAGAAGACTCAGCGCGAGTACTATTTGAATGAGCAGATGAAGGCCATTCAGAAGGAACTTGGCGACACGGACGAGCGCGATGATATCGCCGAGTTCGAAGAGAAAATCGAAAACACCAAGCTGTCGAAGGAAGCCAAGGACAAGGCGCTCGCTGAGTTGAAGAAGCTCAAGCAGATGAGCCCGATGTCGGCTGAAGCGACGGTGGTGCGCAACTATCTTGACTGGCTCTTGTCGATCCCCTGGGGAATCAAGGGCAAGGTCAAGAAGGACATTGTCGAAGCCCAAGCGATCCTCGATCTTGAGCACTATGGCCTCGAGAAGGTCAAGGAGCGCATCCTCGAGTATCTCGCGGTGCAGGCGCGCACCAACAAGCTGAAGGGTCCAATCCTGTGCCTCGTCGGTCCTCCCGGCGTCGGCAAGACTTCGCTTGGAAAATCGATTGCGAATGCGACGGGGCGCGAGTTCGTGCGCATGTCGCTTGGCGGCGTACGCGACGAAGCGGAAATCCGCGGCCACCGTCGTACCTCCATCGGTTCGATGCCGGGCAAAGTCATTCAATCGATGAAGAAGGCGAAGCGCACCAATCCGCTTTTCCTGCTCGATGAAATCGACAAGATGGGCCAGGACTTCCGTGGCGATCCGGCAGCGGCTTTACTCGAGGTCTTGGATCCTGAGCAGAACGCAACGTTCAACGATCATTACCTCGAAGTCGATTACGACTTGTCGAACGTCATGTTCGTGACGACGGCGAACACGCTCAATATTCCACCCGCCCTCATGGACCGTATGGAGATCATTCGTCTCGCCGGTTACACGGAAGACGAGAAACTTGAGATCGCCAAGCGCCATCTTCTGGCAGGACAAGTAACGGCCCACGGTTTGGAAGCTGGTGAGTGGATTGTCGAAGATTCGGCGATCCAGGAAATCATCCGCCGCTATACGCGGGAAGCCGGTGTGCGTTCGCTTGAACGCGAAATCGCCAAGCTTGCGCGTAAGGCTGTGAAGGAAATCCTGACCTCGTCGAAGACGTCGATCACGGTCAATGCCGCGAACGTCCACGAATACCTCGGCGTGCCGAAGTATCGCTATGGCGAAGCCGAGCTTGAAGATCAGGTCGGTATCGTCACGGGTCTCGCATGGACGGAAGTCGGCGGCGAACTGTTGACCGTTGAAGGCGTCATGATGCCGGGCAAAGGCAAGATGACGGTCACGGGCAACTTGCGTGACGTGATGAAGGAGTCGATCCAGGCGGCAAACGCTTACGTGCGTGCGCATTCGCCTGAGTTTGGCATTCATCCGTCTCTGTTCGAGAAGCGCGATATCCACGTGCACGTGCCGGAAGGCGCGACTCCGAAGGATGGCCCGTCTGCGGGCGTGGCCATGGCGACCGCTATCATCTCGGTTCTGACCGGCATTCCTGTCCGCAAGGACATTGCCATGACGGGCGAGATCAGCTTGCGCGGCCGGGTATTGCCGATTGGCGGCTTGAAGGAAAAGCTCTTGGCGGCGCTGCGTGGCGGCATCAAGACTGTGATCATTCCGGAAGAGAATGCCAAGGATCTCGCCGAGATTCCGGCTGAAGTGCAAAAGAAGATGGATATCGTTCCGGTCGCGCGCCTCGAGGACGTCCTCAGAATCGCATTGGTGCGCATGCCAGAAGCTATCATTTGGGACGAAGCTGCGGAAGAAGCAGCAGCTGTTGCTGCCAGAGAGGCAGAGAAGGACAAGGGTGGCTCGCGCATCACGGCGCATTAAGCTACTTCGTCCGCTTAACTTTCGAGCTTCAGTACCCCCGCGCCCCTAGGCGTGGGGGTTTTTGTCGCGGTGAGGACAATGTGGACATTTTGCCAGAGCTAAAGCCCCATTTTAGGGCTTTTTCCTCTTGACGGAGGGGGGGATTGAGCGCTTGTAAGCGGCTTCCAACAGCGGCCGGAACCCCTCGCACGGCCGCCTCTAGCCACATGGCTGTGAGTTGAGGAAATTTTTCCAGAAGCCATAGGACGGTACACATGAGCAAGAAAGATCTTATCGACGCTGTTGCAAAGGACTGTGAGCTGACGAAAGAAAAGGCAAGCAGCGTTGTTGATGCTGTGCTCGCCCACATTCGCAGTGCGATGAAACAGGGCCAAGAAGTCCGCATTCCGGATTTCGGAACATTCAAGGTGGCTGCCCGCAAAGCGCGCGAAGGCCGCAACCCCGCAACCGGCATG
>JANOKZ010000355.1:0-2749 GCA_031419515.1 Hyphomicrobium sp. | reverse complement strand
CACAACGGCAAAATGAGCAACAAGCGAAAGCATCGGAGCCTCCCTCTTTTCCGGAAGCCTCCTCAAGAATCCATGATTCGCCGCCACTCAAGCGAATTTAACCGTTTTCAAATGCGATTCCCCTGCGACGGGGAGGGGTCGGGGGTGGGGTGAGGAACTTGGCGAAAACAATGCTTCAGGAACGAATTTTTCGCAGCTGCAAATTTGGCGGCGAACCCTTTGTACCTTTCCATCGCGCTCTTGGCGTTACACCCACCCCTAACCCCTCCCCGCAAGGGGGAGGGGGATTCGATCAGCCGCTGATCTTGAGGGTGCCTCTGGAGGCGGGGCCATGACGTCTGAAGCCCTGGCCGGAGTATTTCGATCGCTGCGCCTTTATCATGGGCCAGATGCGCCTCGCGCCGCAATGGACGAGCTTTACCGGCAATTCATCAAGCCGGGTGATCTGGCGTTTGACGTTGGCGCGCACGCGGGCGATCGCATCTCGTCGTTCCGGCGATTGGGCGCGCGCGTCATCGCGCTTGAGCCGCAACCCAAAATGCTGCGCGCGTTGCGACTGATCCACGGGCATGACGACAAGGTTCGCATTCTGCCGTCAGCTGCGAGCGCGGCGCTTGGGTGGCTGACGCTGCACGTCAATTCCGCGAACCCGACGGTTTCAACCGCGTCGCGCGCGTTCATTGCGGAGGCGGACGGCAAGGCTGGATGGGAAGGACAAACCTGGGACAGCGAGATCCGCGTGCCGGCCGTCACGCTCGACCGCCTGATCGCGGCGCATGGTGTTCCGGCCTTCGTCAAGATCGACGTTGAGGGCTATGAGGACCAAGTGCTCATGGGGCTCAAAACGGCGGTGCCCGCGTTATCGTTCGAATTCACGACCATAGCCCGCGACGTCGCTTTGCGTTCGCTTGAGCGTTTGGAGAGCCTTGGGAATTACGAATTCAACGCATCATTCGGAGAAAATCAGACGTTAACGTTATCGTCCTGGGTGAACGCAAAAAGCATGACAGAGTTCATCATGAGACTCAGTCACGAGGAAAATTCGGGCGATTGTTATGCCCGCCTGGCTGGCCTGGGTTATACTGCAGCTTGAATATAGGTTTGGAGACCGGAATGCAGAAGTTTTGTGCCTTTTTGTTCGCTTTTCTTGTGGCGCTCGTCACGGCGGTGCCGGGTTTTGCGGCGTCCCTCGACGGTTTGAGCGTTGACGTCAAGAACGAGACAGAGCCTGTGCTGTGCGCGGAAAAAGACAACGTCGCGGTGGCGTTTTCGAACAAGGACGTGCGCTCGTTTCGCATCGAGGCGGCGCATCCAGTTTATCTCTCAGCCGGAATGCGCGACAATTTCGAAGCCGATTGGACGGCCTGCGATATGAGTGCCGACCCGTCGTACGTCGCGCCCGGGCAACCGCGAAAAGTCACGCTCTACGAAGAAACCGAGATGTGGGTTGTCGGTTATGCGTTCCCGGCGTTCTGGCGGCCGTCGAACGCAACCGTGCGTGTTGGCGACCGGGTTGAGAAGGGCTTGCACATGCTGCAGGTCTGGCTGCTGCGCACAGACGGCGCGGAAGAAGTGCTCGTGCTCTATCCGCAGGACGGTTATTGGCGCCCGCGCCCGATGACGCCGCCCAATATGCGCAACACAGGCTATGGCTCGTCGTTCCTGGTTGGCCCGATTGATCGCGAGGAACGCCCGCACGTCAAATTCAAGGAGGTCGTGTTCGATCCGAAAACGCGCACCTTTACGCTTGAATTCGAAAAGGGCGGCAGTGCCACGGTGCGCATGGCGAAAGCCGATACCAACCGGCTCGCGCTCGACGTGGCTTTTGACAAGGGGATCGATGGCAGTCCCTTTGCGATGCTGCGCTCGATGTACGTGACGGAGTTCAACAACGACATGGCGCGCATTGCCGTGCGCGAGAAGAGTGCGAAAGGCTGGCGCGAAGAAAGCATCATGAAGTTCGGGTCAGCGCACGCGACGGACGTGTGGATGGGGAGGCTTTCGCCTTCGCAACACAACACGAGTTCGCCCGACGTGGTGTTCAATTCGTTCTCGGACGGGCCGTATCCGAAGCGCCCGAAATCCGAGCCGCCGGGGGGTGCGCCTGAGGTGAAGAAGGAGTAGGGGAGGGGGTAGACATCAGTAGGTAATGCAACACTCAAATGCGGAATTCGGTTGGCGGTCAGATGGCCAGGATCAACAACATGACTGAAGACGAATTTTGGAGTTCATTGGAGTATCGAATCTGCCGCGAACTGAGGGGGATGGACGACAAGGTGCTTAGGCGTATGTGGTGTGACGGCATCCGAGGTCACATCGTTCGACCGCAAACAGGGCCAACCCATCTAAGCGGGACTATTTGGATCGGTGATGGTGGTCAAACGGAAATGCAATTAACCATGGCTCTGCCTGAGGATATTTCCGTCGACAATTGTGTACCGTGGAGTGATATTTTTCCTCCAGAGAATTTGACTGCCTGGCTATCTGTAGACGCCCAAAGAAAGCGTGTCGCTATTGACCTTTCAAAGGCGGAGCCGATTGAGACTTGATGCCCGGGAGAGACTGCATTTGCTTTTTCGTTAAGCTTGTCGTGGGTGGCCGCCTTCGAGGCCATGACGTTGGTATTTATGCGCGCCACCGTGGCGAGAATTGCGATTTCGGTTTCGCGGATTTCCCGAGATTACACACCCCACGGACGTCATGGCCGCGTCGCGATAGCGATGATGCCGAAGGCATCGCAGGCGGCCAC
>JANOKZ010000354.1:0-5516 GCA_031419515.1 Hyphomicrobium sp. | reverse complement strand
TGGGGCTTTCGACGCCTCGCGCGGCTCTCGCGTTTGCGCAAACTCGTGAAAGACGCAATCAGCGCCAACGACCCCAAGCGCGAACGCGTAGCGGTTACACTTCTTGCCCGCCATTATCGCGGTCGCGCCGACATGAAATGGGGCCTCGCCCGCCTTTCCGAGCATGCCAACGACGTGCTGGCGCCAGGCGATCTCATGCGGCTCGCTGAACGCGAAATGCTCAGCCCCCTCGACCAACAGGCGCGTGGGATCATACTCAAATCCGCAAAACGCGTGGCGACGGTGACCGCGCTGTCGCCGATTATGTGGATCGCCATGGGTTATGTGCTGGTCGAGAACGTGCGCATGTTCCGCGCGCTCGCTGGCACTTATGGCGGGCGGCCAGGGACGCTCGGCGCAATGCGTCTCGGACGGCTCGTGGTCACGCACATCGTTGCAACCGGCGGCGTCGCCATGACGGACGATTTGCTTGGACAGTTCTTGGGCCAAGACGCACTGCGGCGGCTTTCGCGCAGACTTGGTGAGGGTGCGTTCAACGGCGCGCTGACGGCGCGGCTTGGAGTTGCTGCAATCGAAGTGACACGGCCCCTGCCCTTCCTCGATAGCGAGCCGGTGCGCGTGCGCGAGATTTTCCAGGAGTTGTACCGCTCGCTCAAGAGCGGCGGTGATGGTGGTGCGGGTGCGGCGGGCTCACGTCAACGTGGACCGGAAAGTATTTAGGCGGCTTTGGAGAGAGTTTGGCCAGCCACCCCGGTCGCAAGCCGCTCGGACCATTGCGCCGTTGCAGCGTCCGCCAGAGTGACAATAGCCGGGGGCGCGCGTTCTTCTTGTGTGCCCAGTGCCCAGCGCGAGAAGCGGCCAGCAGGGCGCGACGTCAGCCAGCTGACAGGACCCGCCAGCAAGAGGCCGCCAATCACAGGGGCCATCCAGCCGAGCAGACCTGGCGAAACTTTCCAGGCGATGATGGCCATTACAGCACCGATCGCGGTGTGCCATCGCGCAAACCACATGGCGTCTTCGAAGCCGAGCTGACCGTCATCGCGCTTTTGGGCGCTCCAGCCTGAATCGCGCCCGGCGATAATTTGGATCGATCCAGCGGTTTGCGTGAGCATGAGGATCGGCGCGATGAGCATCGAGAATACGGTCTCATAAGCGACCCCGATCGTGCTGCGAAGGGCGCGTCTCCAATCACGGGCCTTGGCCGAGTGTTGCCACTCCAGGATGAGGCCAAGGCCCTTGGGCAGCAAAACAACGCCAAGGGTTGCCATGAAGAGCCGCAAAGCGGCGCCGGGATCAATGATTGGCCAGATGGGGAACAGCGTCTTGGCATCCTGGAAGTAGCTCGGGATCAACTGTCCGCCCTGCATGGCGAGCACCATGCCGACGGCGAGCGAAAGCGCCCAAATGCCTGAGATCAAGTAGGCCATGGCGCCTAGCCCTAAATGCACGCGGCCCATGGCCGTGAGACCGGGCTGGGACAGGATGGCCAAATGCTGCAGGTTGCCCTGCGCCCAGCGCCGGTCGCGGACAACGACATCGACGATGTTGGGCGGCTGGCCTTCGTAGGAGCCTTCAATGGACGGCATCATGTGCACGCCCCAGCCGGCGCGCTGGAGAAGCACAGCTTCCACAAAGTCATGCGAAAGAATGTGTCCGCCGAAGGGTTTGGGGCCCGTGAGTTCTGGTAAGCCCGCAGCAGAGGCAAAGGCGTGCGTGCGAATAATAGCGTTGTGGCCCCAGTAGTTGCCCTGGTCGCGATGCCAGAACGCAATACCCGAAGCGACGGCGGGTCCATAGGTGCCAGATGAGAACTGTGTCAGGTGCTGGAGTAATGTGCGCGCCCCAACGAGTCGCGGCACGGTTTGAATGAGACCGGCTTTCGCATCGTCTTCCATCGCGCCAGCCAGCGCAGCGAGCGTTTCGCCCGACATGATGCTATCGCCGTCGAGAATGACGAAGTGCTCGTAGCCAGCGCCAAAACGCTCGACCCAATCGGCAATGTTGCCGGATTTGCGATGCGTGTTTTCCACCCGGCGGCGGTAATAGATATTGATTGTCTCAGCCAGCCGCGACGCGAGAGCCGCATAGGCATGATCTTCGCGCGCGCCATCTTGCGGGCCGCGCGTGTCGGAGAGAACGAAAACGTCAAACGCGGATTGGGCGCCAAAGCGCTGGAGATCGCGCACCATCGCTTCAATGGTGCCGGCAATGCGAGCCGGGTCTTCGTGATAAACAGGAAAGAGGAGCGCGTTGCGGCTGACAAGCGGCTGAACCTTGTTGCGTGGCGCAACAGTGTTGGCCTGTTCGCCCGCAAACAAGGGCAGAAAGCCGAGCGCGGCACTGAGCGAGCCAAGTGCAATCCATCCAAACGCGATCGTGGACAGAACCAGGAATACAAACTGCAACGGCGTCATGTATCCGAACGCTAGAATGCCATAGAGTTCGTAGGCAAAGGCTGCCGTTAGAACACCTGCGCCCGCAAAAACGGCGGCACGCGGCACCCAGTAGCCGCGGCGGCGGGGCTCTGCCTGGAGACGAATACGCGTTGCAAAGTCCTGCTCCGGCATGAGAAGAGGCGCGGGCGAAGGAAGACGCACAAAGCCAACATCCCGCGCTGCTGGGGCAGGGTTTGGCATGGCGCCTTTGAAATTCTCGTTTACAGCTTTGTCCATCGGTAAAGCCACGTCTCTGAAATCTGCTGATCGCCTCCCTTGAGAGAAAGGCGGAGTTCGACAAGTTCGGCGTCGCCCGGGTTCAACTCAAACGATACTCTGACGCCGGCAATCTCTGGATTGCGCTGAACAACAATATTCGCACTCGACCCCGGATTGACCGATAACTCGGCCACCGGAAGATCACGCAACTCCTTAACGGCGGCGCCTTCAAAATCGATGACAAACAAGCTGATGCCGTCTTTTTTTGTGGCCCCCATACGCGTCTTAGCGACGCGGGCGCCGCTCCATGCGGCCGGGACGTCTTCACCCCAATGCAACCGGTATGTGAAGTCATAGAGACCACCTGGCTCAAGACCCTTGGCTGGCTTCCAGAAGGCGACAATGTTGTCGTGGATCTCGTCTTCGACCGGGATTTCGATGAGTTCGATAAAGCCTTCGCCCCATGCGCCCTTGGGCTCCACCCACACAGTTGGACGTCGCTCATAGTGCGCTTCTAAGTCCTCGAAGCTGCGAAACGTCCTGTCACGCTGTGCGAAGCCAAAGCCTTTGGGATCCTTGTCCAAGAACGCGCTGGTTTGCAGCATCTTGGGGTTCGAAAGCGGCCGCCACAGCCGTTCACCGCTGCCATTGAGGACCGCGAGCCCTTCGCTATCGTGCACCGAGGGGCGGAAGTCTTTCGCGCCGCGCGCGCTCGAGGGACCGTGCAGAAACATGCTCGTCAGCGGCGCGATACCGACGTGGGCCAGCTTCTTGCGCGGAAAGATCGAGGCGTCGATGTCCATGACGGTCGCTTCGCCCGACTGAATTGCAAAGCGATAGGCGCCCGTTACAGAGGGGCTATCCAGCAGTGCATGAACCACAATCTCACCAGACGCGGCCTTGGGTTTTTCAATCCAAAAGCTGCGAAAAACAGGAAACTCTTCGCCGCCCGCGCGGGCCGTATTAAGAGCAAGGCCGCGTGCCGATACGCCATAGTTCTGGCCGCGCCCGACCGCACGCAAGTAGCTTGCGCCTTGGAACACGACATACTCATCGAGATAGTCGGCGCGATTAAGGGGGCCGTGAATGCGAAAACCGGAAAAGCCGTAGGGCGCGGCGTCGGCACCTTTGCCGATCAAGGGACCAAGCGAAAACAAGCGGCCGTCGGCCGTGAGCGCGCTCGCCTCGCCATTGTCAACCAGCCAGATCTCGACCGGCGTCTCGTAAAGCCAGCCCATGGGGAAGAGTTGTAGCTCGGCGTCGAGCTTGTCGCCGCGCCAGACAGATTGCTCGGGGCGAAAGCGTATGTCGCGATATTGGTCGTAGGATAGTTTGTTGAAGGGTTCGGGGAGCTCGAGCACAGGTTCGGCGAAATCGGCAGCCGCCAAAGTCTTGGCGAGGTCCTTGACTGTCTCGTTGGTGAACTTTTGCGGTGTCCCGCCAACCGGTGCGGCAAACGCCGCCCCCGTGAGCGCGATTTCGCGCGCCACCCCTATTGCGGCTGCCAACGCACACGTTGTCTTGAGGACCGTCCTGCGATCTATCGGTTCAGTGCCCATGCCCCTCAACGCCTGTTCGATCACTATGCTCCAGCGAATACGCCGAATGCAGCGATGCGTTCCCCCGTCCCGGCGGCTACCAGCCGATTGTGGCGAATTTCCCTTGTTAACCTTTGCCCCTTTCACATCGCAATGGCAGGCATACATGGGAGCAACGTTGCTTCATTATTTGGCATCAAGAGGCGCGCGAACGCCTAACGTTTGGCAGTGCCTTCTGTCTCGTTTATACGAGTGCCTCGTCGTGAGATGAGGACCGGGCAGCGGGGGGCGCGGCACGGAACTGTGGGGAGAAGCACGCGTATGACGTCTCTGGATGAACCAACCCTGGTGCAAGCCATCATGGACGCGCGCGGGCAGATAGACTTCCTGTGGCAGTTCTTCGTGACGGTTCACATCGCTATTTTTGCTTTGCTGTTTATCTACGATCATGCCGTTGAAGGGCTAAATTGGATTGCCCGATCCTTCGCGGCACTCGGCATTGCGGTTTTCGAATGGATCAACGGCAACGCTTTGTCGAACGCTTATCTGCTGCTCGACGCCATGCTCGATCAATACCGGTGGAGCTTTGGGCAGGTTGAGCGCTTCCACCCGAGTTTTTACGAGCAGTTTGTCTTGGCGAGTTTCAAATCGCGGCCCGGCATGGTGCTGATGACGCACTCCATGGCGCTCATCGTCGTGCTTTTGGCGTTTGCCTCGCGCCGGTTCATCCAATCGCGCGCAGCACGCCGCCGGGAGACCGTGGCGACGTCGCAGAACCCTCTGGATTAAAGGTCAATCACATTCGGTATTCACCGGGAAATTGCGCTCCTACGCGATGACGTCGCCCCGTTTAGCCAAGCGTCAACCTGCGTTTTGGACAGCAGTTGGGACAATCCACAGGTTTGAGCGGCTCTCGGCCCTGTGACCGGCGGAGAGTTTAGCCGCACGCGAGTTGATCACTCTGGGTTGTTTTATTTTTGTATTTTTACTTATTTATCAGATTGTTATGATGTTTTTCTTTAGTTTTTTAACACCGGTTAATAGTTGCCTCGGCGCCACATGCATTGAACTGTCTTGCTGAGAATCGATTCCGATATTGTTGCTTTGGCGGGAATCGATCAGTTTCCGGGACAGCCGGTGAACGCAACGACTATTTGCGGAGCCGACACCTGCTTCGGGAGAAGCGGAACAACCGACCCGGTATAGGCTCTTGTATCGCAAACGCCGGCCAAACAGATAAGACGGGAGAAGTTAGAATGATTAAGTATAGCCTTAGCGCACTCGCCGCTGCAGGGCTCCTCGCAGGCACAATGGCCACGAGTGC
>JANOKZ010000353.1:0-2617 GCA_031419515.1 Hyphomicrobium sp. | reverse complement strand
GCCCAACCGCTGTCGCGGCCGACCAACTGAACGAAAGCGCCAGCCGAA
This sequence comes from Hyphomicrobium sp., assembly GCA_031419515.1. Classification (GTDB taxonomy): domain Bacteria; phylum Pseudomonadota; class Alphaproteobacteria; order Rhizobiales; family Hyphomicrobiaceae; genus Hyphomicrobium_B. The sequence continues at coordinate 2,569 of JANOKZ010000353.1, read as the reverse complement.
CGTGCGAACTGTCCGCCTTTGCCCGGCTTCGTTTCAACGTTATGGACAATCGTGCCGACGGGCATGGCGCTAAGCGGCATGGCGTTGCCGGGTTTCACGTCGACCTTTGAGCCGGAGACGACCGTGTCGCCGATAGCCAGACGCTGCGGCGCCAGAATATAGGCCAGCGTACCGTCCGCGTACTTGAGGAGTGCGATGAAAGCGGTGCGGTTGGGATCGTACTCCAGGCGCTCGACGTTCGCTGGCATGTCGAACTTCTTGCGGCGGAAATCGATCTTGCGATAGCTCTGCTTTTGCCCGCCGCCGATGAAGCGCGAGGTGGTGCGGCCGTCGCTATTGCGACCGCCAGTTTTCTTCAAGCCTTCGACCAGCGCCTTGATGGGGGCGCCTTTCCACAGATGGCTCTTATCGACGAGAACCAAATGGCGCCGGCCGGGCGAGGTCGGGTTGAATGTTTTTAGTGCCATAGTGCCTACTCCTAGAGCCCTGTCGTCACGTCGATGGAATGACCGTCTTCGAGCGTGATGATGGCCCTCTTGGTATCGCTGAGCATGGCTTTCATGCCCTTGAAGACCCTCAGCTTGCCCTTGCGGACAACCGTGTTGACAGCTTTGACCTTGACCTTGAACAGGCTTTCGATCGCAGCCTTGATTTCAGGCTTCGTCGCATGCGGGTTAACGCGGAAGATCACCTGGTTCGCTTCAGAAGCGAGCGTTGCTTTTTCGGTGATGACCGGCGCCAAAATGACGTCATAAGCGGTGCGTTTCGTCATTTGAAGCGCGCCTCCAGCGCAGCGATGGCGGCTTTGGTCAAAACCAGCTTCTTACGACGCAGAATGTCGTAGACGTTGATGCCTTGAACCGGGAGCACGTCAATGTTCGGAATATTGCGGGCGGCACGTGTGAAGGCCGGCTCCAGTTCGGCGCCGTCAACGATCAGCACGTTCTTCCAATCGAGCTTGGCGAACTGCGACTTGAGTAAGCCGGTCTTGCCATCCGTGGACGAAGCCTTGTCAAGCACGACGATTTCGCCGGCTTTCGCTTTGGCGGAAAGCGCGTGGCGAAGAGCGAGTGCACGCACCTTCTTTGGCATATCGACAGCATGGCTGCGGGGCTTGGGGCCAAAGGCTTTGCCGCCGCCGCGAAATTGAGGTGCCGACTTATCGCCGTGACGGGCGCCGCCGGTACCCTTTTGCTTGTACATTTTCTTGCCCGTGACCGCAACTTCAGAGCGGTCGGCGGCGTGGTGCGTGCCGGCCATGCGCTTCAAGGTCTGATAACGCACCATGCGGTGGATCAGGTCGGGGCGCGGCTCAAGGCCGAAGATGGCGTCGGCCAGTTCGATATCGCCGGCTTTAGCGGCGTCGAGCGTTGTGACAGTCGCTTTCATCACGCGCTCTCCTTATTGGCAGCGATACGCGGCTTGAAGGCGCCGGGCATGGGGGTGTTTTTTGCGGCGGCCTTCTTGACGGCATCGCGCACCAAAACCCAACCGCCCTTGGAACCGGGCACTGCGCCGCGCACCATGACGAGACCGCGAGCGACATCGACCTTGGCGACGACGAGATTTTGCGTGGTGATACGATCATCGCCCATATGACCGGCCATCTTCTTGCCTTTGAAGACCTTGCCCGGATCCTGACGCTGACCGGTCGAACCGTGCGAGCGATGCGAAACCGAGACGCCGTGCGTGGCGCGGAGGCCGCCGAAGTTCCAGCGCTTCATGGCGCCCTGGAAACCTTTACCCTGAGATGTTCCCGTCACATCGACGAACTGGCCCGGCACGAAGTGGTCTGCCGTAATTTCGGCGCCAACTTCGATGAGGTTTTCAGGACTGACGCGGAACTCAACGAGTTTGCGCTTGGGTTCGACTTCGGCCTTGGCGAAGTTGCCGCGATCAGCCTTCGTCAAACGCGAAGGCTTACGCGTACCGGCACCGAGTTGGAGCGCGGTATAGCCATTCTTTTCAACCGTGCGGTGCGACAGCACTTGCAAGGCATCGAGTTTCAACACAGTCACGGGGATGTGCTCGCCCGCGTCCGTGAAGATGCGGGTCATGCCCACCTTCAGTGCTAGTACACCTGACCTCATGGGTCTTGTCCTTTAGTTTCGGCAATCGGCAATCGGCATTGGGCAATCGGTCGTCTACCGCTGCACTGTGCTCAAAGTCGCCTCATACCAATCCTTTTTCTTAACGATTGCCGAATGTCTAATGCCGATTGCCGCCCTAAAGCTTGATCTCGACATCGACACCGGCGGCAAGATCGAGCTTCATCAAAGCGTCAACCGTTTGGGGCGTCGGATCCACGATGTCGAGCAAGCGCTTGTGCGTGCGTATTTCGAACTGCTCGCGGCTCTTCTTGTCGATGTGCGGAGAGCGGTTCACCGTGAACTTTTCAAGGCGCGTGGGAAGCGGGATTGGCCCCCGGACCTCGGCGCCCGTCCGTTTCGCCGTATTCACGATCTCGCGGGTCGATGCATCGAGGATACGATGATCGAACGCTTTGAGCCGGATGCGGATGTTTTGGCCGTGCATGGTGTCGTTTCCACTCTTCGCAAAAGACTTGAGG
>JANOKZ010000352.1:0-4238 GCA_031419515.1 Hyphomicrobium sp. | reverse complement strand
GCAAAGTGCTTGGCGCTGACGCCTACACGAGCGACGACAAAAGCCTGACACTCGCAAACACACCTTCCAGCCCCTTTACTCTGGAGATGACCACCTACGTCAACCCAGAAGCCAACACCGCACTCCAAGGCATTTATCGCTCGCGCGGCGTCTACTGTTCGCAATGCGAGGCCGAGGGCTTCCGCCGCATCACCTACTTTCTCGATCGCCCGGACGTTTTGTCCGTCTATAGCGTTCGCCTCGAAGGCGACGCCAAGGAATGCCCAATACTCCTTGCCAACGGCAACCCGACGGAACGCGGCACACTCACCGGCGGCGCCCGCCACTACGCCATCTGGAAAGATCCCCACCCCAAGCCCTGCTATCTCTTCGCCGTCGTCGGCGGCGATCTCGGATCGGTCGCCTCGACCTTCACGACCAAATCCAGACGCGAAGTGGACCTCAGGATCTACGTCGAACACGGCAAGGAAGAACGCGCGCACTGGGCCATGGATGCTCTCAAACGCTCGTTCGCCTGGGACGAAAGGCGCTTTGGACGCGAGTACGATCTCAACTGCTTCAACATCGTCGCCGTCTCCGATTTCAATATGGGCGCGATGGAGAACAAGGGCCTCAACATCTTCAACGACCGCCTGATCCTGGCATCCGCCGATACAGCGACCGACATGAATTATGAATCTATCGAAAGCGTCGTCGCACACGAATACTTCCACAACTGGACTGGAAACCGCATCACCTGCCGCGACTGGTTTCAGCTCTGTCTCAAAGAAGGTCTGACTGTCTACCGCGACCAGGAATTTTCGGGCGACGAGCGCTCGCGCACAGTCCAGCGCATCACGGACGTGCGTCAGCTGAAGTCCATGCAGTTTCCCGAAGACCAGGGCCCGCTGGCCCATCCCGTGCGGCCTGAGAGCTACATGGAGATCAATAATTTCTACACGCCGACCGTCTATGAAAAAGGCGCCGAACTCGTGCGCATGATCGAAACGATCCTTGGACCGGCGGACTTCCGCGCCGGCATGGATCTCTATTTCAAGCGCCACGACGGCGACGCCGCAACCATCGAAGACTTCATCCGCTGTTTCGAGGACGCGACGGGCCCGAGCCTTGAGCATTTCAAGCTCTGGTACAGCCAGGCTGGCACACCTGAGCTCGTTTGCGAACTCAATTACGACGCAGCTGGCAAATCGGCGACACTCACCGTCCATCAAAGTTTGGCGGCCACACCGGGCCAGCCCAAGAAAGAGCCGCTGTATATTCCGCTCCGGCTCGGTCTTCTCGGCGCAAATGGTAATGATCTGGATTTGAAACTCGACAATGGCACCGTCCCCGAAGGCGGTGTCGTCGCAGTGAAAGAGCGTTCGCAATCTTTCAAGTTTGAAGGCATCCCATCCCGTCCGGTGCCCTCGTTACTCAGAGGCTTCTCCGCACCCGTCAACGTTTCGATCGATTTATCCGACACCGATCTTGCCTTCCTCATGACGCACGATAGCGACCTCTTCAATCGCTGGCAGGCCGCCAATAGATTTGCCACGCGCGCCATGCTCAAGGGCCTCGAAAATCCACAAAGCATCGAAGCGACTGCGCAAAATTACGCCAAGGCCCTTTCGGCTACGCTTGCCGACACTAGTTTGGAAGACGCCTACAAGGCCGAACTCCTAAGACTCCCCAACCAGTCCGATATCGCCCGAGAGAAGCGCACCCATGTCGATCCAGCCACAATCGACAAAACCCATCGTGCCTTCGCCCGCTCTACAGCCACTGCACTTGGGCCCGAGATCGAAGCGATCTATGCAAACGCGTCGAACACGGGGCCGTTTTCACCCGATGCCAAAAGCGCTGGACGGAGAGCACTGCGCAATACCGCGCTGACACTTCTCGCTAACCGCGGTTCCGCCGCCGACTTGTCGCGCTTAGAATCCCACTATTTCAATGCCAGCAACATGACCGAAGCGGCTCACGCGCTCGCAATTCTTGCACACCACGACATTCCTGCGCGATCCAATGCACTGCAGCACTTCTTTGATCGCTGGCAACACGACCACCTCGTGATTGACACTTGGTTTGCCGCACAAGCCCAATCGAGCCTGCCACAGACTCTCGACAGTGTTCGCTCACTCACGGCGCACCCGCTCTTCAAAATTACGACACCCAACAAAGTCCGCGCCCTGATTGGCGTCTTCGCCCTGAACAACCCGTTGCAGTTCAACCGCGAAGACGGCGCCGGGTATGACTTCGTCGCCAGCAAAGTCCTGGAAATCGACGCAAAAAACCCACAGGTCGCCGCCCGCCTGCTCGGCTCGTTCCGGAGCTACAAGGCACTGGAGCCGACGCGCCGTGCCCTTGCCACCAAAGCTCTGCAGTCGGTTTCGGCAAGTGACGCCATCTCGCGCGACGTCCGGGAAATCGTGTTGCGTATGCTCGACGATTAACCTCTGACAGGAGCGCGCCTTGCGCCTAATCCCGGACGCCACAATTCTAACAGAATCGAATCGGCGCCATTTATTCTCCCTCGACAGGTGAGTCGCAAATCAGCGAGTGTGATTCGAAGCCAGGGTAACGGGCTTCACGCGCGGGGGCGCAAGCACTTAAAACTCGGGAAGGATCTGAGGATGGTCAGGACGACGTCCGCCACTCAACGGCGTAGCTTTGCCTTGGCGGGGGCAATCTCGACGGGTCGCAAGCAACTTCTCAATCAGCTGATTATTCTAGGAAATGGCGACGTTCTTCGCGGGCTGTGCATCGCCTTCGCAGCATTCCTGACAATCGCTGGAATGGCCGCTCCACATCTCGAAACCGAAGCCATCGCAGCGTTTCTTTTTCTGAGCGGCGCGGGTCTCGTTCTCTTGGCATTTCGCCGCTCGTCGCAGCCGCACACCCTCGCTTTCGAGAATGTCACGAGCACAGGGATAATACCAAGCACCCACGCCGCGCAACCTCCCGGACTTTCCCTGCCGCGCGTCTTGACGGAACTCTTGCAGCGTCCCGAGCCCCGCGCGAACACGATAGGCCTCGCGTCTTGGGCCCATCTGACAAATCGCATGAGTCACGAACTCAGAACGCCGCTCAATGCCGTACTCGGCTTCTCCGAACTCATGTCGAGCGAAGCATTTGGCCCGCTCGGTTGCGATCGCTACTCCGATTATGCCCGTTCCATCCATCAAAGCGGACGCACGCTGCTCAAATCTGCTGAAGACGCACTTGCCATCACGGCACTCTTAACTGCGCCCGAACGCAAAAGCCGCGCGGCCGTAGCGCTTGTAAGCGCCGCGATCACGGACGCCGTCGCATTCCTGTCATGCGATCTCGCAGGCCGGGGCATCTCGGTTGACGTCAATTGCGACCCTGATCTGGAAGTAATTGCCGAGTCATCGACGGTCCGGCAGATCTTGATCAATCTCTTGTTTGAAGCCGCCGACCGCGCGGCTCACGGCGCAATAATCAGCATTTGCGCCAAGGCGGCCGGGATCGAAGCCGAAGTATCGATTTCAATCGCGCCTGAACTTCAGAGCGCCAAGACGGGTGAAGAAACCTTTTCTCTCCTGCTTGCCCGCACACTCATAGAACTGTCAGGCGCGCAGCTCATCGAGAACCATAGCGCTTGTGGCGGTTGGCTTCCTGCTGCCCGCTTTGCCCGTGTCACGCAACACGATTTCTTTCTGGGAAGACAACTTCACTAAAGCGCCGGTACTCATTCGGCACCGGGTCCGCCCTCTTTGCCGTCGCGCATACGCTCGCGCCAACCGCGCCTGCCGCCAAACCTCATCCCTTGTTTCTCGCGCCAGACCTTGAGTTTCTGGCGTTCCTCGGGATTGAGTTTGGCCGCAGTCTCGACCAAGGCATCCGATATGGCCACCCTCATGCGGGTCTGCGCTTCGATCATGCGCGTCATCGCTGTCTTGAGCTTGTCCTTGTCGAACGGCTCCGTGCCTAGAGCGTTATTGGTTTCTGTCCAACCGTCCTTCACGGCAGCGCGAATCGGCTTGATTTTTTCGCGCTCAACTTCAATTGTGGCTCGAATTTCGCCCTGACGATCCGGCGCCAGCTCGCGCACGAAGCCCATCAGTCCGTGTTCACGGCCTTGCCCATGACCGAAGTGCCGGCCGCCATGGCGATGCGACCAGAAGGCGCCTGCGGCACTGCCGACGATCAAGAGATTGAGAGCCAATGAAGCAACAAGTGCCCATTTCAGCCACGCCGGCTTGCCCGCCGCTACGTCACCTTTTTCAGTCATCACA
>JANOKZ010000351.1:0-4398 GCA_031419515.1 Hyphomicrobium sp. | reverse complement strand
GGGTGGGGGGACTGCCAGACAACGGGTGTCAGCGATGTTACGCCTGCTCGGTCACCGCGCCAAGCGCCGCCAACACCTCCAATACCACTCCGTCTAGTGTATTTGAAACGTCGCCATTGTTGAATCTCAGCATTGTGAACCCTTGCCAAGTTAAATGCGCATCTCGGGCAATGTCAGACTTGAGTTTTGCACCTTCGAAATGATGATATCCATCCACCTCGATGATCAATCGATGTTAGAGACACGCAAAATCGACAATGAATCCGTCAATCGAACACTGCCTGCGGAAATGATATCCTTGCCGGCGAAGCTCGCGTAGTTCTTGCCAAAGCTTGGCTTCGGCAATGGTCTGATTTTTTCGCAGACGGCGAGCGATTTGGATTGCTATGACTCGTCGCTCTCGAACCGTCCGCTCTTTGATTCACGCCACCCCTAACCCCTCCCCGTCAAGGGGAGGGGGATTCCAGCGGGCGCTAAGCTCGCAGTGCCTACCCGCCCGATAGCGCCGGAACAATCAGGATTTGGCTGGTTTTGGTCACGGGGTCGGAGAGTTTCTTGCGGTCGCGCAACTGAGTGCCATCGACAAAAATCGAAATGTGTTTGCGCACGTGCGCCTGGTCGTCGAGGACGTAACTGCGGGCGGCCGGGTTTTTTGCGAACGCTGAGTCGAGTGCGGTGCGGACGTTAGGCCCCTCGACTTCCAACGGCGGGCAATCGATGTGCCGCTTCATGGCGTGAGAGAAGATCACTCTCGGCATCGGCGTCTCGCGAAAAGAACTAGGGTGCGCGAATTTAAAGACCTCTCCGAGAACGTCATCCCGGCCTGCGCCGGGATGACGAGCCCGAATCTTAAATCGTGAAGCTCGTGCCGCAGCCGCAGGAGGCGGTGGCGACGGGATTTTTGATTTTGAACGACGCGCCCATGAGGTCATCGACGAAATCGATTTCGGAGCCCTTCATGTATTCAACCGAAACGGGGTCGATGAGAACGGTCGCGCCGGCTTTTTCCAGGACGAGGTCATCGGCGGCTATATCGGACACAAGGTTGAATTTGTACTGGAAGCCCGAGCAGCCGCCGCCCTCGACGGAGACGCGGAGCAGCGGCGTCGCCGGATCGCCCGCTGCGATCTCAGAAATTCGCATGGCAGCGCGTTCGGTCACAGTCACAGATTGGGTGACGGATTGAGTGGCAACTTGGGTCATCTGGTCTGTTTGTCTCTCGAAAAGCGTCTTGCGCGAACGACGAAGCGCACACTAGGAAGATAGGGACGATGCCGGGGTTGTCAAACCCCGCTATGGGTTCATGATGACAATACGCCTAAAATCGCTCTCCGACGCCGCCGATTACGGGCAAAGCCTCGCGCCCGGAGAGCGCCGGCCCGGGACTTATGCCGCAAGTGCTGTTCCCACACGCGGGCGGCGCTATGGCGAGCTGGAGTGCCCGACGCGCAGCCCGTTTCAGCGCGACCGCGACCGGATCTTGCATTCGACCGCGTTTCGCCGTCTCACATACAAGACGCAGGTGTTTCTGTTTCACGAAGGCGATCATTTCCGCACCCGCCTGACGCACACGCTGGAAGTCGCGCAAATCGCCCGCACCATCGCGCGGCAATTGCGCCTCGATGAAGACCTCGCCGAAGCGCTGGCGTTGGCGCACGATCTCGGACATTCGCCGTTCGGGCACGCGGGCGAGCGCGCGCTTGATATGGCCATGCATGCGCATGGCGGCTACGATCACAACGCGCAGTCGCTGCGCGTCGTGACGGTGCTCGAGCGAAAGTACCCGGCGTTCGACGGTCTCAATCTGACGTGGGAGATGCTGGAGGGTCTGGCAAAGCATAACGGGCCAGTGCTTGATTTAGGCGGCGCTATAGCAAAATCGGTGCGCCGCGTTGAAGCGTGGCGCTCACTTGATCTTGAGCAGTGGGCTTCAGCCGAAGCTCAGGTTGCGAGCTTAGCGGACGATGTCGCCTATCTGGCGCATGATGTGGACGACGGCTTGCGTGCGGGGCTACTCAGTCTCGAAATGCTGGAACCGGTTCCGTTCGCCGGGCCGATTGCCGCGACGGTTGCGACGCTGGCTGTGGAGCACTCGGATGGGCGGGCGATCTATGAGGTGACGCGGCGTATGATTACAGCGATGATCGGCGATCTCATCGGTCAATCTCGCGCACAACTCACCCGATTGGCGCCAGGTTCGCCGGACGATATTCGCGCGGCATGCGGGGCGGTAATCGGGTTTTCGCCGGCACACGCGGAAGATCTCGCCGCGCTCAAGGCGTTTCTCTTTGCCAACGTCTACCGGCATCCGCGTGTGATGGGCGTGATGCAAAACGCCGAGCAGATATTGCGCGACCTGTTTGACTACTATCTGGCCGATGGCTCGGCGTTGCCGGAGGCTTGGCAGCGGGCGGCCCAAGGCCTCAACGAACGGCGCCGGGCACGGCTCACCGCCGACTTCGTGTCCGGCCAGACCGACCGCTATGCGATCGCCGAACATCGCCGCCTGTTTGCCGTAACGCCGGATATGCGATAGAGCGGCGCTAACTTCCCCTCTCCCCATTGCACTTTGGCAATGGGGAGAGGGCTGGGGTGAGGGGCGGCCAAAATTCGAACAAGCGGCCGCCCCTCACCCTAACCCTCTCCCCGTGAAGAACGGGGAGAGGGGATGGCACGGTCCAAGGAATAGTCATGAACATATTTGCTGATGTCGAAGCGCGCGTGATCGCTGCACTCGAAACGTTGAAAGCCGAAGGCAAGCTGCCGGCGGATCTTGAGATCCCCGAAATCGTGGCGGAGGCCCCGCGCGATAGCACGCATGGCGACGTGGCCGTCAATGCCGCGCTTGTTCTCGCAAAGCCTGCGAAAATGAAGCCGCGCGATATTGCGGATGCGCTGAAAGCCAAGTTAGAGACGGCCGGGGATGTCGCGAAAATCGATGTCGCGGGACCGGGCTTTTTGAACATCACGTTCAAGCTAGAAGTTTGGCAGGGCCTGGTGCGCACGATTTTAAAGGATGCAGATAAGTTCGGTGCCGGTAGCGCGAGCAAGGGCGAGAAAGTCAACGTTGAGTACGTTTCGGCCAACCCGACCGGGCCCATGCACGTCGGCCATTGCCGGGGCGCGGTGTTTGGCGATGTGTTGGCAAATATGCTGGCGTTCGCAGGTTTCGATGTGACGCGCGAATACTACATCAACGACGCAGGCGGCCAAGTGGATGTGCTCGGAAAGTCAGCGTTCTTGCGATACCGCGAGGCACTTGGCGAAGATATCGGCGCAATTCCGGAAGGATTTTATCCAGGCGACTATTTGAAGCCAGTTGGCGCCGCTCTCTCCAAGGAGCACGGCAAGAAATTACTGGCGATGAACGAGGCCGAATGGCTGCCGCTGGTGCGCTCGTTCGCGATCGATCGCATGATGGACATGATCCGCGACGACCTCGCAGCCTTGAACATCAAACATGATGTTTTCTTCTCGGAGGCGTCTTTGACGCGTGCTGGAAAGGATAGCATCAAGGCGGCGATCGGCGTGCTCGACATGAAGGGCCTGATCTACGAGGGCAAACTCGAAAAGCCCAAGGGCCATGACGATGACGATTGGGAAGACCGCACGCAGACCCTTTTCAAGTCTACGGAATTCGGAGACGATGAAGATAGGGCAATTCAGAAATCGGATGGCGGCTACACGTATTTCGCAGGCGACGTCGCGTATCACTACGACAAACTGAGCCGCGGCTTCCTGCACTTGATCAACGTCTTCGGTGCCGACCACGTTGGCTATATTAGCCGCATGAAGTCGGCGGTCGCGGCCCTTTCGGACGGCAAAGCGAACCTCGACGTCAAGGTTGTGCAGCTCGTCAAGCTCTACAAGAACGGCGAGCCGTTCAAGATGTCGAAGCGGGCGGGGACGTTCGTGACGCTGCGCGACGTGGTCGACGAGGTTGGCCGCGATCCCGTCCGCTACATGATGCTTTACAGGAAAAACCAGGAGTCGCTCGACTTCGACTTTGCCAAGGTGACCGAACAGTCAAAGGACAATCCCGTGTTCTACGTGCAGTATGCGCACGCGCGCGCAGCGAGCGTATTTCGCAACACGGCAGAGCAAATGCCGGGTCTCGATATCTTGCTGGAATCACTGAAAAAAATGGATTTGTCAGTTCTGACCGACCCCGGCGAGATTGATCTCATTAAGCGTCTTGGCGCGTTCCCGCGTCTGGTCGAGGGGGCGGCAAAAGCGCATGAACCGCATCGTTTGGCGTTCTATTTGTACGAATTGGCGAGTGCGTTCCACGCCCAGTGGAGCCGGGGCAACGATTCGCCACATTTGAGATTTATCCAATCAAATGACGGGGTTGCGACACAAGCGCGTTTGGCGCTCGTTGCCGCGACAAAGCAGGTG
>JANOKZ010000350.1:0-8263 GCA_031419515.1 Hyphomicrobium sp. | reverse complement strand
CATACCAACCGGCTGACTTGGTGTTATGAGTCGCTCTTCTTGGACCAGCAACATGTGCCATAAGGGCGCCGAAACCGGTTCCAGGGCGCCCCATGATTCGTCTAGACAACATCAGCAAGCAGAACGGCCACCAGATTGTCTTCATCGAGGCGTCCGCCGCGTTGAACCGGGGCGAGAAGGTCGGTCTCGTTGGTCCTAATGGTGCGGGTAAGACGACGCTGTTCCGGCTGATTACGGGCGAGGAGGAACCGGACGAGGGGCAGGTCTCCACGGATCGCGGCATCACGATCGGCTACTTCAGCCAGGACGTCGGCGACATGTCCGGCCGCAGCGCCGTGTCGGAAGTAATGGACGGCGCAGGGCCCGTCAGCGCGATCGCCGCCGAACTCGCGGAACTTGAAGCCGCGATGGCCGACCCTGCCCAGGCGGACGACATGGAAGTCATCATCGAGCGCTATGGCGAAGTCCAAGGCCGCTTCGAGGAATTGGGCGGTTACGCGCTTGAAGGCCGGGCGCGCGAAGTCTTGGCGGGCCTCAGTTTCAGCCAGGAGATGATGGACGGCGACGTTGGCGCACTATCGGGCGGATGGAAGATGCGCGTCGCATTGGCCCGCATCCTGCTCATGCGCCCCGACGCCATGCTGCTCGACGAGCCGAGCAACCACTTGGATCTCGAAAGCCTGATCTGGCTCGAGCAATTCCTCAAGGGCTATGAGGGCGCGTTGATGATGACCTCGCATGACCGCGAGTTCATGGACCGCATCGCCACCAAAATCGTGGAGATCGACGGCGGGACGCTGACGACATTCTCGGGCGGCTACGAATTCTATGTTGACCAGCGCGCGCAAAACGAGAAGCAACAGCAGGCCCAGTTTGATCGTCAGCAGGCGATGCTCGCCAAGGAACTCAAATTCATCGAGCGCTTCAAGGCGCGCGCGTCGCACGCAGCTCAAGTGCAGAGCCGCGTGAAGAGTTTGGAAAAGATCGACCGCGTCGAGCCGCCCAAGCGCCGCCAGACGATTGCGTTCGAGTTTCCGCCCGCGCCGCGCTCCGGCGAGGACGTGGCGAACCTCAAAAATGTGTACAAGGGCTATGGCACGCGCAGCATTTATGAGGGGCTGAACTTCCAGGTGCGCCGGAGAGAGCGCTGGTGCGTGATGGGCATCAACGGCGCCGGCAAGTCGACGTTGCTCAAGCTGGTGGCAGGCTCGACCAAGCCAGACGATGGCACAGTTGCGCTCGGCCCCAGCGTCAAGATGGGCTACTTCGCGCAGCACGCCATGGACCTTCTCGACGGCGAGGAAACGGTGTTCCAATCGCTCGAAGATCAGTTCCCGCAGGCGGGGCAAGGTTCGTTGCGTGCTCTCGCTGGATGCTTTGGGTTTTCCGGCGATGATGTCGAGAAGAAATGCCGGGTGCTCTCAGGCGGAGAAAAGGCGCGGCTGGTCATGGCCAAGATGTTGTTCGATCCGCCGAACTTCCTCGTACTTGATGAGCCGACCAACCACTTGGACTTGATGACGAAGGAGATGCTGATCACCGCTCTCTCAGAGTATGAGGGCGCCATGCTGTTCGTCTCGCATGACCGCCATTTCCTCGCCGCACTCTCCAATCGCGTACTCGAACTCACGCCCGAGGGAATTCACCAGTACGGCGGCGGCTATACCGAATACGTCGCACGCACCGGCCAAGAGGCGCCTGGGTTGAGGAGTTGAGGGCTGCTGTGACCCAAACTCCCAGTTTGGCAGAGCTACTTTGACCATTTAATTGATCGTCATTGGTCCTTTAATTTCTTGCCGCCTCGATAAGTGCGCGAAGTTACATTGCGCTTACAAATCTCTGCGCGATGGGAGTAGCCCGCTTTTTCGTCACCGATCAGCACATCAACAGCCTAAAACGACTTTCGGTGCAAATGAAATCCTGTGCCCTTGCTCATCAATCGTATTCATCATTTGGCTTGGGATCGCCGCCAGCAATGCATCTCCAAATTGGCTCCCCCTCGCAATCATTTTCGAAGACGCGATAAAGTTGACCCGCACCCCATCCCAGGCCGACGCCCTGGCTGCCGAAACACTTTAGGCACATGTGCGACCACTGCCCATCTCTTATCTGGCCATCTACTTGCAGCCCATTTATTGCTAAATTTATGCCGCACAGATCGCAGTGCTCTGGTGGTGAGATGGCACGCGACGGCTCACCACCTGTAATCCCTAGCTCATTCAACCAGACGGACAGTAAAACAAGCTCGGACTTGAACGACCCCACGAATCGTCGGCGGTGTTCATCATCACGCGCCTTAGACTGCACAGCCTCTAAGGCGTCAATGAACGTCAACCATGCAGCGCGTTCCTTGCTATCCACGATGTCCCTCCGGCTCCACCGTCAAGTTCGTTCTTCTCTACAACTCATTGAGCCGGAGCGCCGAATCGTCCTGTACATACCATCCAAGTGAAATAGATCATCGCGTTTGCTGGCCGGTGATGCGGAGGTGTTATATGTGTTTGATCTCGACCGGCGCCTCGAAAATGAAAGTAAGCTCCTGGTACCCTACGTGAACCACACAACACCACTTCAACGCTGTCATGGATACGGTGGCGAACATGTGGCCCCAGGAGCTGGCGCGACTTGCACTTGCTGCCGCATTGAAACGGAAGATCCGTGCACGCATGTAATTATTGACGTCGGCGGTCAACTCTACTAGCCTGTGTTTCACTTCGACCTGACAAGATGGCAGACGCGTCAACTTGACCTCATACTGTGTGATCGCGCCATCTCGAAGAAACGCCTGGATGATCTGCGCTATCCAGGCAGCACGCAGCTTGGCATTGCGGGACACAGCGGTTCTAGACCACCTATTCCCTCGACCAGGGACAGTAAAGATGCCCGCAAAAATAATCTCTCGACTTGAGTCGCTATCGTACAAGACATATTCGGCTGATTTAGTGTCACTCATAAGCTCGCCAACGCACAACCCATCGCAGTAAATATCAAGCACGCTGTTTCGCTGGTTTGACACAAAGGTAACGCCAGGAAGTACCGCCACCTCAGCTGGAGAGTTACTATTTCTATAGCGTTCAGGGGCCTCTCTAACGTATTGCAGGCGCGCTTGGATGGACTTGATGCAACTAGTTGCGCGCTCAACGTCGACTTCAAAAAACTCTCCGGCGCGACGGTATTCTCTAAGCCCAGAAAACGCCATCACTTCCAGATGCTGCCAGTTCTTTGTCGCGAATTCATGCAACACCTCGAATGAACCGGGCACGCCTGTGGCAGATGAAAGTTCACGAGCGCGCTCATACCCGGATCGAGAGCTGCCGCCAATTTTCAATAGGGGCGTTCCTGTCGGCCCCTTAATGTATGAATTGCGAAGGATATACACCACACCTGATGACATTCTCGGTCGCCTTGATCGTTTGAAACCCGGCTCGCGCACCGCATAACTCCACTGCCCGCTCCTGCCGCATGATAACATGACATCAGGCTGTTGCGACGACGTGTCGCACATTTGTCGGGTGAGCGTCGTTTTATGAGTTCAGCAGGAAGTACTTTCTCTGCGATGATCCCGGCGCCAACACCGGTCGCATTCTGCATGGCATGCGTAGTGAGGGATATGGAGACTTCCAGGTCGATGTCTGTCAGGGGACAGTGGCGGACCACTTGTATTGCGGTGTTCCGACTGTCCCGTGCTGGTGTGTCGTGGCCTGAGATGAGTGATGCGCCCGCTCGTCTACACGTGCGTGGCGATTTGCAATCAGTGGTTCTCGGCGGTCATAATCGGCACGTACACTCGTCGGCGGTAGCGTGGCCGATGACACGTTTCTGCAGCATATTACTGTTCAAAAGTTCGGCAGCCGGGTGACTTGGCGGCAGACCAACCGTGTCGTGAAATTGGCACAGACTTACAAACTGAAAGGCCGGTCTTGGCCCCCAACCGCCGCGTCACCCGGCAACGCAAGATCCCACCCCTTCCTCACCGCGCCATCAAATTCCGCATCGCTTCGCCGGCCGGAGAATACGCGTCATCTCGCTTGGGCGAATAGGCATCACGCGTCGAGCGGCCACGCGGCATTGCGCGCGCGGGAGTGGCCAAACTGGAACCTGCGCCGCCAATGCTGCTGGTCGTCACGGGACGGGGTGCGGGCGACTTTGGCGGGATGAGATCAGTGCGCGGGTTGGCCTTGGCGTGCACAGCAAGGTCTTCCAGCAATTCGTCAAGAAGAGGCGCTGCAACTTGCGCCGAATGTAACCCCCGCGCCCAAGGTTCGCTTGGTGTCCCGGTGCCGGTCAAAACGACGTAGGAGTACGCCGCACCATTGGCGAACTGAAGTCCACCCGTGATCCAGGCATCAACTGTTGCGTCTGGATCTGTCCCGACTTGCGTGCCGGTCTTGGCGAAGTGCAGGCGTAAATCGCTTCTCCGCGCCGCGCACCAACGGCTCTCGGATTTGAGCGTTCCGTGCGAGACGCCATTTGCTTGATAGCAGAGTGGCGCTTCCAGGAACGTTTTGAGCAGGCCCTGAGCGCCGCGCCGGATCAGATCGTTCGGGACAATTGTCGCGCCTGCGTTGCCGGCGATCCCCGCGCCGCCTTCGCCTTTGAACGTGTAGTCGTAGGAGCGGATCATGCTTGGCATTTTGAGCGGTGTCGCGCCACGGCCGATGAGGGACGCGAGCACCACGCCCGACATCTGATGCACGCGGCGCGGCGCGCCCGCGATCTGGCCCAAGACGGCCGCCGTCGATGGCGGCGTTCCACCGAGTTGGGCAGCAGGCGGCATGGCAAAGCCGAAGCCGTCGATGAGTTTCTGCATCCGGCTCTGGCCGACAAGCGCCGTGCGATTGACCAACGGCCCGTTGAGCGAACAGGCAAACGCCACGATGGCCTTTCGCCCATGCCGTTGCGTGCCGCCCTTCTCGCAGGTTTCCAACCCTTGCGCCGGGGCTTCGGTATCGACGTAGAGGCTATCAGGCGTGTCCTTGCCTTCGTTGGCAATGCCGATGGCCGCCAGAATTTTTCCCGTAGACGCGATCATGCGCCCCTCGCGCATTGGTTCGTACAATCCGGTTTCGCTACTGCGTGCGGGCGCGGACCCGAAATAGGGTGCGGTCTCGCCCGTCTCGTAATAACGCACGATGTTACCAGCGCTGTCGGCCGCAACCACGACGACGCTTGGGAGTTTTTTGTCGGCGGCAGCTTTTGCAGGATCGAGCGTGAAGGCCGGATCGATCTTTGCGTTCCAGGTAGTGTTGAGTTCCGCGAGTTTCGTCTCAATGCGCTGCTTGAAGCTGAGATTTTCGCCGACATCGAACGTGGTCGTGACACCGCGCACATAATCGCGCCAGCCGAACCCGTACAGCTGTTTCATTTCTTCGCGAATGCCGTAGCGCGAAGTTGGGAGCAACACGTTGGCGCGCGTGACAGGATTTGCCTGCGCACGCTTGGCAAGATCCGGCGCGTACTTCTCAAGTGCTTCCTGCAGCTTCGGACGGACCTTCGGATCGGGCGGGCCGCCTGCAAGTGCGATCAATTCAAACACGGTTTCTTTGCGCTGGGCTTCGTCGGGAATGAGCTTTTCCGCGCACATGCGCGCCCTCACTTCCGTGATGTAGCGCCAGCGGTCGAGCCGCACTTCGTTGAGTTTTTCGCTACCCTCAAGCAGGATGATCGGCTTGTTGACGGCGGACGCCAGCACAAACTGCTCGGCGATCGAGAGATCCTTGGCTTCCTTGCCGAACACAATGCGGCTCGTCACTTCGACGCCGTGCAGCGGCTGGCCGCCTGTGCGTTGCGCCAGCCAGATGTGATTTGCCGCCCACTGTTTGAGGAGCGTGTTGTCGCCGCCTTTCGTCAATTCGCGGTAGATGACGGGCGCGAGCCACCACTCGCTGAATTTGCGCTTGAGTTTGGTTATGCCGCCTTCCGAGCGGCTGGGCGGCGTCTTGTAAATCACGCGCGCGAACTGCATGGGCAGTGTTGAGCCGCCAACGCCGAGGCTCGGGCGCCTCAGCGCGATTGAGCGCGTGATTGTCGTCAGCGGAATTTTCAAGACGCCGGTGAGATCGATGCCAAATGGATTAAGCGCGCCGCCGAGGTAGCGGTCTTCGTGATAGACGAGGCATTGCCAATAGAAGTCCGGCACCTCTTTGACGGGGATCGACTTGTGGTCGGGGTTCGCGACGTAGTCTCCGAGTTCGATGGCCGTGTCGGTGTAATTGACGTCGCGGCGGCTATCGAGGCGCGCGTCAAACGTGCCGATAAAATTGCCTTTGGGATCGTAAAGGGCGGTGGCGAGCCAGCGTTCCGCGTCGTAGCCGAGTTTGTCGCGCATAGTGAGCTGGCCGGCAAACCCGCGTATCGGCGCGATGACGTAGACGAGAAGGAGGGCAAAGGTGACGTAGCCGATGGCGGCGACCGCGACATACCGGAGCGGCCCCAGTTTGGGATTGAACGCCACGGCCTGCATGACCAGCCGCACGGCACGGCGGGGCACGCGCAGCAGAAACTCCGCTATGCCAGTCAGCGACCTGAAGAGTTGCAGCATTGTTGACGCATCTGCCCACTCGGAACCCGCAAGAGGCGAAGTTCACCGTCAGCCAGCGCTATTGGAGATTTGTGGCGCCATTCAAACTGAGAAGCGGCGGCTTTGCGGCCGCCACTTCGCGTTACTCGTCGTGTGACTTGGCGCTGGGTCCTTCCGAGAAAATACTCAGAGGCTGTTCAGCAGGACGAAAAGACCGACGCCTATTGCAGGACCCATGAGAGTCGCCAATAGCATCGCGAAGAACGACTTTGATACCATAACACTATACCCCGCACTCGAACCTTTGTTGCCTATTTCTCGTCGAACCTGCGCCGGCCGCCAGCCGCCGCGTGTTCGCCCGTGTTTATTTCCCAAACCCTCCTCGAAGCCGCCTTCTCGAAAAGTCTGATTGAGCAAACCCCCATCTACTCAACATCCCCACAATACACAGATCGAAAGTACTTGACAGGCAGATTCAGTTGTTTCGGATCGTTGATCCGGATACCGCGTGATCGCGCACGGCCTCCGAATCCGCCGCACCGCACTAGGTTGGGGGTGTTATATTTTATTTATAAACATCAGTGGCTTGTGAAGGGCCTGAGCGCGCTGTTTGATAGCTCAGGAGGATCAATTGTGCGCCGCAGGAATAATCAATCCAACATCGGCTGAAATACGATTTGATCGCGGAGTGTCCCGAATGCTACATGCAAGTCAAGCGGTTGCGGGCCGCGAATTGCTATCTGAACTCAAGTGTCATCTGAGATCGAACAGCCGCAATTGTCGCTCATCCTGGCCGCGCGTTTCGGCGGCGAGCTGTTCGATCCGGTCAAAAGGCACCTGCTCCGCCGAAATCAGCGAGCGGTGTGCCTTCATGGGCCTGACAAGCCCTTCCTGCACAAGATGGAACTCGCCGACCGTTTGACCAGGCAGCGCCTGTGCTGGTTCCAGCCCCGATTCCGATTGGAACGCTGCCTTGAGTTTGCGCAGCGCCGTATCTTCTCGCACGCGCCCGATGAACCAGCTCGTGATTTGATCGCGGCTCTTGTAGTCGAGATCGCCCGGGGACTGCGTGGCGAGCATCATGCCGAGGCCTGCGGAGCGCGCACGCTTCAGCAGGCTCTGTAGCGGCTCGGCTGTCGCCGGCTTCGAATTGGCGGGAATGTATAGGTCGGCTTCGTCGAACAAGACGACGGCCTGGAGTTCGTCGTTCGGGTTGCGCTGGCAGAAGCGCAGAGCTTCCGACAGGAACTGAGAAACCCAAAACAGGATGTTCTCGTTGTCGCCAAGGAAGCCGGTGTAAATGATCGACAAGCGCGTGCGATTTGGGCGCTGGTATTTGCCAAGGCCAAGCAGGCTTTCCATGCGCAAGCTTTCGCCCCCGCCTTCGAACAGCGCGGCATTGCGCAGGCGCAGCGAGTCGAGTTGCGCAACGAGATCGCGGCGTAATTTGCCAGAGGGGTCCATGCGCTGGGTTTGATCGGCGAGTTCGGGATGTTCATCCTCAAGCAAGTGAATGAGATCGGCGAGTGTGACTTCGCTGTTTGAGAGCGCGCCGAGAATGCGCAAAGCCACAGCCAATACGCCAGACTGCTTTTGATGAGTCGCGGAATTCTTCAAATGCAGCATTTCGCCAAGTGCTGCGGCGGAGAGATTGGCGAGTAGCTGCTGCTCGTGATCCGGCAGTTCGTTGATGCCGTGCGGCAGTAGCGTTATCGAAATCGGCCGGCCGGACGAGCGGCCCGG
>JANOKZ010000349.1:0-2257 GCA_031419515.1 Hyphomicrobium sp. | reverse complement strand
GCCGGTTATGGGGCGTATCGCGGCAGGCACGCCCATCAGCGCCATTCAAAACCACACGCACGACATCGCCTGCCCGCCAGACTTGCTGACCAACGGCGAACACTTCGCTCTTGAGGTCAAAGGCGACAGCATGATTGAAGCTGGCATTCATGACGGCGACACCGTCATTATACGCCGCTGCGATTCGGCTGAGAACGGCGATATTGTCGTCGCCCTCGTCGAGAAAGAAGAAGCGACGTTGAAGCGGCTACGCAAGAAGGGTTCGACAATCGCACTTGAGGCTGCGAACCCGGAATTCAAAACGCGCATCTTCGGGCCCGATCAGGTCGATATTCAAGGCCGGCTGGTCGGCTTGTTGCGGCGGTATTGAGGAAAGGCAGTGGGCAGTAAGGTAGAGCTGGCGCCGATAATTCGGACAAGATGATAAGCGCAATTTGCACTTGCGCACAGTTACCTACCGCCAATTGCCCACTCCCTACTGCCCCTCTTCCTCTTCACCATCATCCCCGTCTTCCACTTCAGGACGCGGTGGCAGCGGGATGAGCCATTCGGGCCGTGTCGCATATCCAGGCAACTGCGCGTTTAACTCGACGTTCTCGTTGCGCGCAACCACGCGCGGCACTGGCAAGTGCCGCTCTGATTTTCTCTCGTGTCTTCTCTCGTGTTTTCTCTCCGGCATGCGCGACCACGGACGGTCTCCGCGATGAGCCGCAACGGTTTCGACGCGGACCTGCGGCCCCGCGCCTTCCGCGCCCGGTTCGATATAAAGCGCATGCGTGCCATTGCGCCAGACGTCGAAAAAATCAATGACCGTGCCCGCACCCTCGCACCCCTTCGGGCGCGGCACATCCAGCACCAGAACGCGCGCTTTTCCGCAATCGTCGGCAATTGCCGAGGGATGACGTGCGACCGAAATGACCACGCCCTTGACGCGCGCAACACACCCAACACCGTCACACGTAAAGCCGCGCGCCTTGGCGACCTCTTTGGCTGCGCGCGCATCGCCGTCATGTTCAAGCCAGCGTTGAAGTTCGAATTTGGATTGCCGCGCCGGCAACGCCGAAAGCGTCCCATCGGCCGCACGCACCGCCACGAGTTCGCCGCCGCGCGCAATCAGCGCATCGGGCCGTTGCAACGTTGGCGCCAGCGCAAGTCCTGCAAGTGCTGCCGCAACCCCGAGCAGGCGTTGGCGCCCCTGCCACAGCGCCAGCCACAGCCCGCCGAATGCAAACAGCACAAATGCCAAGGGTGGAATCGCTGGAATATGCCCCGTCGCGCCGGGTAACGCCGCCACCTTCGCCGCACACCACGCCATGGCTTCGATCCCCAAGCCCATCGGCCAAAGCGCCAGCTGTTCGAGCCCAAGCGGCATCAGCACGAGGGCTGCAAGCGCTGCCGGCATGACGAGAAAATTGCACACGGGGATCGCAAGTAAATTCGCGAGCACCGCGTACTGCTGGCTCTGATGGAAATGGTAAGCTGCAAAAGGTGCGACGGCCGCGCTCGCGACCAGCGTCGACAAAACGATACCGCCGAAGAACATGCCGGCTTTCAGAACCGGATGGCGCTCGCCGCGCTGACTGAAACGCCGCCGCACGGCTTCATAGGTTGCGACCAGACCGGTGACCGCTGCAAACGACATTTGAAAGCCCGCGTCAAACAGGCTCTCAGGGAAAATGAGCAGTATGACGAATGCGGCAATCGCCACGTTGCGCAGCGCAATCGCCGGCCGTCCTATCAAAATCGCCCCGAACATGATGAGTATGGTGATTGCACTGCGCACAGTCGCAAAAGCGCCGCCCGAAATCGCGAGATAGGCGAGAGCGCCCAAGATGCCGGCCATCGCCGCCCACTTGCGGATGTCGAAACGAAGCGCCAGCGTCGGGCTCAAGGCCAACATAAAACGCACGGAGAAAAACACCGCGCCCGCCATCACAACCATATGCAGCCCGGAAATCGACAGAATATGGAAAAGACCTGAAGCCCGGAACGCATCATTGGTTTGATTCGAAATGCCGCCGCGTTCGCCCGTGATCAGCGCCGTGGCGATTGCGCCCGTCTCGCCCGGCAATGCCGCGTGCACCCTGGCACCGATGGATTGGCGGATGGATTCGATTCCGAGATAAGATCCCTCCCGCCAAGACATCGATGTCATGCGCGGCTCCAACTTGATGGAGGAGAACGTGTACCCGACGCCCCCCAGCCGCTCGAACCATGCGGTGCGCGCAAAATCAAAACCGCCGGGAAGAGCAGGTTT
>JANOKZ010000348.1:0-2616 GCA_031419515.1 Hyphomicrobium sp. | reverse complement strand
CCCGCGAATCACTTCGTCTGGGGCTACAGAATCACAAGTGATTCCGATGATTCAAGAAACTTCCGGACAGGCTCTAAGTACTTAAAGAATATCAAAATCAAAAGGCTGAAGCAGAATCCGGTAGGGATGACCCAGTAAATTCGCCGTCCAGATATGAAGTAAATTTCAGCGGCGCCCCAGCCCACAATTGTTTCCAATACCAGCAGGGGCACGAAGCGGGGGTCCCACCAGCCGTAGAAGACGAGACCCGCCAAGATCAACCAGGACATTCGCGCCCGCTCATTCGCCGCCAATACGTACCAGCCGAGCAGCGTCGCCGGAAGGAACACAAGCAAAAACATCTGGGATTGGAAAAGCATCTTTCCGAGCTTGTGGTAGGTAGTGCCGTCAATCCAGCTAGACCTCCCTCAGCTGGTCGACCTCGGGACCATACCGGGCCCGTACAGCTTTGCAAAGCGGTTGCAGCCTGGTTAGACCAAGCTCTCAGCCGACGTCTCGAGGCGGGCACGGAGCGGCTCAGGCGCGATGGCACACACGTCTGTCTTGCCGAAAAAGCTGAGACGGCGCCGTGCCACGAAATCATAGACGGCATCACACATAGGCTGCGGCAAAATCCGGCAAACGGCCGCGATGCCGCGCCACGGTTGCCGGCAGTAGCCAAGTGCATAGAACGCGCCATCGGATTTGAGGCGCGGTGTACCGCTTTCGTCAAAAACTGCAAAGCTTGAGGGATCGTCCGGGTTAAGGCCGGCTGTATTCGCCAGAATGCGTCCCGCCTCCGATTGGATCGGTGTGAAGACGAACGTTGCGGTGCTTTCGTTGCGAAAGAGGAAGTGGACGGTCTTGGAGCAAAGCCCGCATTGACCGTCGAATAGAACACGCAGGCGTGGCCGCTGACCTTGGGCGCCTATTGGGCGGCACTGATCCCTAGCTCGGTGTTGTTTTTGCATTTGACCTATTGTTCTGCGTTTTCTTGTTCTGTTGCAAGTGCTGGAGAGTTTCGAGCCACTGGCATTGAATTTTCGTCCTTGTCGCGGGGGCGGTGCATCTGCTCTGATCTGCCTTGGTTCATGAACCAGGGAGAGAGCCGTGTTCGAAGGGTTCCGCCGGGCCGGCATCAAAGCTGGCGATGTGACGATCAACACGCTTGCCGGGGGCTCAGGCCCGCCGCTTTTGCTGCTCCATGGCTACCCGCAGTCTCTCGCCATGTGGGGCGGGATTGCAGACATATTGGCCGCGCATTTCACGGTCGTCGCAACGGATCTGCGCGGCTACGGCGATAGCGCAAAACCCCGATGCCTGCCCGATTGCTCGAATTATTCATTCCGCGCGATGGCGGCCGACCAGGTTGCAGTGATGCATGACCTCGGCTTTGACCACTTTCATGTTGTGGGACACGATCGCGGCGCGCGCACGGCCCATCGTTTAGCACTCGATCATCCGGCGGCCGTCGCAAGCTTGGCCGTTCTCGATATCGTGCCCACTTACGCCATGTTCATGGAAACAAACCGGCAGGTCTCTGGCGCGTACTGGCACTGGTATTTCCTAAGCCAGCCGGAGCCATTTCCGGAACACATGATTGGCCTCGATCCGGATTACTTCTTCGAGACGTGTATGACCGGTTGGGGGAAGATGGCGCTTGGCGACTTCGATCAGGCGAAGCTCGCAGAATACCGCAGATGCTGGCGTAATACGGATATGATCCACGGCTCGTGTGCGGATTACCGGGCGGCGGCGTCCATCGATCTCGAACATGATGCCGCCGATCTCGCCGTCAAAGTCGCGTGTCCAGCGCTCGTCTTTTGGGGCGCGAACGGCTTGATGGGCAAACTCTTCGAGATGAAGGCGGAGTGGGAAAAGCGTCTGGTCGATGTCTCGACCGCGACGCTGGAAAGCGGCCACTTCTTCCCCGATCAGTATCCGGTTGAAACGGCGGACAAGCTTCTCGCATTCCTCAAAAGGATTTCTTGAGCATCGCTAAAGTGGAAGTGCGCCCGCCAGCTGCAACACGAAGCCGAGAACGATCAATACCGACGCCGCGATGAACCAGCGCCGGCGTCCGCGCATGGCGTTGCGCCGTTCTTCGCGCGCCCGGCGGATTGTCATGTCATCCTGCATCTGACCAGCGGTTTCGAGATGGCCGCGCATCCCGTCGCCTGCGTGCTTCGCTGAAAACGCACGCAACTTCTGCTGGCGTTCGAGCGTTTCTTCATTTGCCATCTGCGCGTGCTCGCTGAAAAACGCGATCCACCATTCGCGCAACAGCAAGCAGAAGCCGAGAAAATCGAGCGCGAGGCCCAAAACCGTGAGCGACGCTTGATCCGCGATGTCCATGAAAACTCCCCCTTACGCGCGCTGAGGAAAAGATAGACCGACAGCGTTGCCGTGAGAAGGGCCTGGAGACGGAACTCTGTATCAGTTCTGTATCAGTAAGGATTTCGTCGCTAATCGCGGGTGAGACGCCTGCGCCGTTTTTCGTTGAGCCACCAGACCGCAATGACGGGCGCGAAAATGAAAAGCAGCAGAGCGTCGAATGTCAGCCGTCCGGCGCGGTTCAGTGCATGAAGTACCGAGTCCTGGGTGGTATGGTTTTGCAGCCCATGGCCGCCCGTTACC
>JANOKZ010000347.1:0-8355 GCA_031419515.1 Hyphomicrobium sp. | reverse complement strand
GCAAACAAGTCGATGGCGATCGGCCGTCCCGCACTTTTCGTCATTTTGAACCCCTCGGAATCAAGCTGTACCAGTGCGAAGCGAGTCGCGGGAGCCGCTTACAGGTACAACCCCCAAGTCTTGCGCCAGACGGGCTTCAAGCTTGGAGATCTCTTTGATCTGACATTGCCAGATTACGACCGTACGCCACCCCATCTTGCGAAGCTTGCCTCTTTGTGTTCTATTATTGTTCTTATTTCGTGCTACCTTGTCAAGCCAGAATTCAACATTGGATTTTGGTATCCGGCCTTTTCGGCAATTGTGCCCATGCCAAAAACATCCGTGAACGAAGACGACCGTCTTGAGACGGGGTAATACTATATCGGGAGTTCCTGGGAGATTTTTGACATGCAGTCGAAATCGAAAGCCAAGGCGATGGAGTACGCTACGGACAGCAATTTCAGGTAGGGTATTCTTGCTGCCGATCCGGCTCATCAACCAGCTGCGATGTTCACGAGTTAGCTTGTCCATTTGTACCCTTCCGATTATTCTCCACGGTGGGCGTTATGCTGCAACGATATTGCCCCTTTTTCTACGTTGTCGGCTGTTCTGCAGTTGCGTTATGGAGCGTTTTCCGCCATAACGCCCTCATCTCACACGCGAGTTTACGCGCCTAGCGGATTAAAAGCCCCGCTGGCCGCTCCGGTGGAGAACTATTAAGCCCCTCGAAAGGCTCATGGTTTTCTTCACAAAGGCTCGCGGAGGATTAACCGGAAAAGGAATAAATGCGATGGCGCTTCCCGCCTTCAATATGCGTCAGCTCTTGGAAGCTGGCGTGCACTTTGGCCACCAGGCTCACCGTTGGAACCCCAAGATGGCACCGTTCATCTATGGGTCGCGCAACAAAATCCACATTCTCGATCTGACGCAGACGGTGCCGATGCTGCACCAAGCCTTGCTCAAGATTTCCGACACGGTAGCGGGCGGCGGCCGCGTGCTGTTCGTCGCGACCAAGCGTCAGGCGGCCGATGGCGTGGCGGACGCTGCCAAGCGCTGCGCGCAATACTATATGAACCACCGCTGGCTGGGCGGCACGCTGACGAACTGGAAGACGGTGTCGGCTTCGATCCGCCGCTTGCGCCAGCTCGACGATATTCTGGCCGACCCGCAAGGGCGCTCCAAGAAGGAAATTCTGACGATCACGCGCGAGCGCGAGAAGCTCAATCAGTCGCTCGGCGGTATCAAGGACATGGGCGGCACGCCCGATCTCCTCGTCGTCATCGATACCAACAAAGAAGCGATCGCCATTCAGGAAGCCCGCAAGCTTGGCATCCCGATCGTGGCCATCATCGATACCAACTGCGATCCCGACGGCATCGATTTTCCGATTCCCGGCAACGACGACGCGGGGCGCGCGATTACCCTCTATTGCGATTTGATTGCACGCGCCGCGCTCGACGGTTTGGAACGCTCGCAAGGCAACCAGGGCGTCGATATCGGCGCGATGGCCGAGCCGCCGGCTGAAAATCTGCCCAAGGTTCAGTTCAAGGGCATTGAGGCCGCACGCGGCGAAGCCGATGACTTGAAACGCATCAAGGGCATCGATCCCAAGCTCGAATTGCGCCTCAACGACGCCGGTGTTTTCCACTTCTGGCAACTTGTCGATCTCGATGCCGATCACGTTGCAGCACTCGACCGGATGATGCGTCTCAAGGGTCAAGTGGCCCGCGATGACTGGCAGGGTCAGGCCAAGAAGCTGGTCGATGCGGCTGTAGTTTAAGACAAGCGAATGGCGGGTAGCGAGTAGCGAATTGGGACTTTAAACCTGAACGCTGCTTGCTATTCGAGCCACGCCGCTCCTCAAGTAACGCCATTGCCTATTCGCAACTCCCTATTCGCAATTCACTATTCACTATTCGCTATTCCCTTATGGCCGCAGTGCGGCAAGGAGATCATATGACGACCATTACTGCGAGCCTCGTGAAGGAGCTGCGCGACAAAACTGCTGCCGGCATGATGGATTGTAAGACGGCGCTGACGGAAACCAACGGCGACCTTGAAGCAGCCGTCGATTGGCTGCGTAAGAAAGGCTTGTCGAAAGCCGCCAAGAAGTCGGGCCGGATTGCCGCCGACGGCCTCATCGGCATTATCGCCAAGGGGCTGAACGGCGCCGTTGTCGAAGTCAACTCGGAGACGGACTTTGTCGCGCGCAACGGCCAGTTCCAGGACATGGTGCGCGATATCACGTCGCTCGCGCCAGCCGCAAAGGGTGACCTCGCGACGCTTTTGGCCGCGACGTATCCCGGTACGAAGAACAATGTCGAGACGCATGTCAAAGAGATGATTGCGACCATCGGCGAGAACATGAGCGTGCGCCGCACCGCTGCCTTGTCCGTCAAGGACGGCGTGGTTGCCGATTACGTGCACAGCCGTGTGGCCGATGGACTTGGCAAGATCGGCGTGCTCGTTGCGTTTGAGTCTGCCGGCGACAAGCCAACGCTGTTTGAACTCGGCCGTATGGTGGCAATGCACATTGCTGCCGCAAGCCCGGTGGCGCTCGATCTCGAAAGCGTGCCGAAAGAAACGCTTGAGCGCGAGAAGGCGTTTTTGGCGGAGAAGAACGCCGGCAAGAAACCTGAGATGATGGAAAAGATCATCGCGGGCGGGATGAAAGCTTACGCCAAGGAATTCTGCCTGCTTGAGCAGAGCTATATCCACGACACCACGAAGACGGTGGCGCAGGCGCTGAAGGAAGCCGAAGGCAAGGCCGGATCGCCGATCAAGCTCACGGGCTTTGCGCGATATGCGCTCGGCGAAGGCATCGACAAGAAGGAAGAGGACTTCGGCGAGGAAGTCCGCAAGCTGGCGGGCGGCTGACACGAACGCCCACTCTAAAGCCTGAGCGGCCGCTAGGCGGAATCAGGCAATTGCGCTAGGTATCAACCGGCTGGTGGATCGCTACCAGCCGGTTTTTTCGAATTCAAATCCCCTCTCCCCATCCTTACATGGGGAGAGGGTTAGGGTGAGGGGCGGCCGCTTGTTCGAACGTGTTGCTGCCCCTCACCCCAACCCTCTCCCCATAAAGTGCAGGAATGGGGAGAGGGAGTAGATGGCAGCCATGACACAACCACTCAAATACAAGCGCCTGCTCTTGAAACTCTCGGGCGAAGCCCTGTTGGGCAAGGCGGCTTACGGCATTGACATGAGCGTTGCCGACAGGTTGGCGGCCGACATTGCCGAGGCGACGCGCGCGGGCGCGGATATCGCGGTCGTCGTCGGCGGGGGCAATATCTTTCGCGGACTTTCGGTTGCGGCCAAAGGCATGGACCGGGCGACCGCTGACTATATGGGCATGCTGGCAACCGTGATGAATGCGCTCGCGTTCCAGAACGCACTCGAAAATCAGAAGACGCCGGCGCGGGTCATGTCGGCCATTCCGATGCCGACGGTGTGCGAATCTTACGTGCGCCCCAAAGCGCTGCATCATATGCGCAAAGGGCGCGTCGTGGTTTTTGCGGCCGGAACGGGCAATCCTTTCTTCACGACGGATACGGCGGCGACGCTGCGCGCCATTGAAATGAACTGCGACGCGGTGGCCAAAGCCACCCAAGTTGACGGCGTTTACTCCGCCGACCCGAAGAAAGACGCCTCCGCCCGACGCTATGACCGCCTCACCTATGCCGAGGTTTTAGCCAAGGATCTCAAAGTGATGGATGGCGCGGCGATCGCTCTTGCCCGCGACAACGGTCTTCCGGTATTGGTGTTTTCCATTGAAGAGCCGGGCAATCTGCTAAAAGCCTTGCGCGGCGAAGCCCGTGCCACTGTGATTGCGGGTGGCGCGTAAAGCTGAGGTGTGCCCGTCTAACGATTGGGCTAACGCGATAGGGCTATCTGGGCGCCCGTGCATCAGCACCAAAGCGCATAAGGCCCGGACGAGGGAGTGTACGCAGGAAGCGCGTGCGAAGGAGCTAAGATGTCATTGACTACGTTTGACTTGAAAGAAATCGACAAGCGCATGCACGCGTCGATTGATGCGTTGAAACGCGAGCTGTCCGGTCTGCGCACGGGACGCGCGAGTGCCCACATGTTGGATCCCGTCAATGTGATGGTTTACGGCTCGCGGATGCCCTTGAACCAAGTGGCAACCGTTTCCGTTCCCGAGGCGCGCATGATCTCGGTGCAG
The DNA here is from genome assembly GCA_031419515.1 of Hyphomicrobium sp. Lineage (GTDB taxonomy): Bacteria > Pseudomonadota > Alphaproteobacteria > Rhizobiales > Hyphomicrobiaceae > Hyphomicrobium_B. The sequence continues at coordinate 4,193 of JANOKZ010000347.1, read as the reverse complement.
GTTTGGGATCGGTCAAACGTGCAGGCTGTCGATAAAGCGATCCGCGAAGCCAATCTCGGATTGAACCCCATTATGGACGGGCAGATTTTGCGCCTGCCGATTCCGACACTCACAGCAGACCGGCGCCAGGAACTTGTGAAACTGGCGCACAAGTATACCGAATCGACAAAGGTCGCTGTACGCAATTCGCGCCGGGAAGCCATGGATCTCCTAAAGAAACTCGAAAAAGACGGAAAGATGAGCCAGGACGAGCATCGCGGTCATACTGAAAAGGTTCAAGAGCTGACCGACAAGACCATCAATGATATCGATTCTGTGCTCGCCACGAAAGAGGCAGAGATTCAGAAAGTATGAGTTCGCCGGGCCTTCTCCGCGCGGCGCGAGCGCGTGAACTGCCCGGCGTTACCGCGGCGTCAACGGAAGGTCAGCCAAACTTGACGACAGAGAGCGAGCTCAGCGACGACGGTCAGCGGCCGCAAAGCGCGCGCACGACGCCGCAGCACGTTGCCATCATCATGGACGGCAATGGGCGCTGGGCCAAGGAGCGCGGCTTGCCGCGTGCCTTGGGGCACCGTCAAGGCGTCGAAGCCGTCCGGCGCACCGTTAGGGCCGCTATCGAACTCTCCGTTCCGTTTCTCACGATCTACAGTTTTTCATCGGAAAATTGGTCGCGTCCTTTGGACGAAATCGACGATCTCATGGGGCTTATGAAGCGCTTTATCCGGCGCGACTTGGCCGAGCTGCATCAGGCAGGCGTTAAGATCCGCGTTATCGGTGAGCGCAGCCAGGTCGATCAAGAGTTGATGGCTCTGATTGACGAGGCCGTTGAGCTGACACGCGGGAATACGGCGCTTACTCTTGTCATTGCCTTCAACTATGGATCGCGCGGCGAAATTGCCAAAGCCGCGCGCCGTCTTGCGGAAGACGTCCAAGCGGGTCGCATGTTGCCGGAGGCGATCACGGCGCAATCTCTCGGCGATGCCCTCGACACCTTCGGTATTCCCGATCCCGATCTGCTGATCCGCACGTCAGGCGAGATGCGGTTGTCGAATTTTCTTTTGTGGCAGACGGCCTATACAGAATTTCTGTTCCTTGACACCTATTGGCCGGATTTCGACCGGACCGTGCTAGAAAATGCCATCGAAGTCTTTCGTGCCCGGGAGCGCCGCTTCGGCGGGCTGTCGAAGCGCTCTACAGCTTGAGGCTGGTGATGACCGACGGAAGCACCGACGAAAGCATTGCGAACGACGGCGCGAAGCCAAACGGCGTTCTGCCGCCGGATTTGCAAAAGCGCATCCTTTCCGGGCTAGCGGTTGCCGCAATCGCACTGCTTGCAGTCTACGCCGGCCCAGTGCCGTTTGCAGTTTTGACACTGCTGATTTCCGCAGTCATGAGCTGGGAGTGGGGCCGTATGGTGCGCTCGGACGGGTTCGATACCATTGGCTGGGTGCACATGATTTCCGTTGCCTTTGCCGCGGTTTTGGCAGGGCTCGGCATGGCGGGGCTCGCCGTTGCGGCCGTCATCACCGGTGCTATTACGGTGCTGGCGCTGTCGTTTGGCGGGACAATGACGCAGCTTTCCAGTCTCGGCGTTCTCTATACCGGCCTGCCGCTGGTCTCGCTTATCTGGCTGCGCTGCGATGAGTCACTCGGGTTTCTCGCCGTCGTGTTCGTGTTGCTCGTGGTCGCCGTGACCGACACCGCGGCGTTTGCTTCGGGCAAGTTGGCCGGCGGGCCCAAATTAGCGCCAACCATTTCTCCGGGAAAGACCTGGGCTGGATTGATTGGCGGCGTTGTCAGTGCGGGAATCGCGGCCGCGCTGTTTTCGCGCGTGACGGGTACCGGCTCAATCTACTGGCTCGCGGCTCTTGGCCTCATTCTCGGCTTGGTTGCGCAAGGAGGGGATCTGGGCGAGTCCGCTCTCAAGCGAAGCTTCGGTTTAAAGGACGCGAGTGACCTGATACCCGGGCACGGCGGCTTCATGGACCGTATGGATGGTATTGTGACGGCGGCACTTGCCGCGGGGTTGTTGGCGCTTGCTATCGATCCCTATGCACCGGCGCGGGCACTCCTTTATGGGTCTTGAGGATCGCATTCCATTGGCCGCAGCGCGACCCGCCCGATGCGCGGACGGACATGCCCGCCCGCACGCGCCTCCAAGCCGCATCAGCATTTTGGGTGCGACGGGCTCGATCGGTAGCAGCACGCTCGATCTGGTTGCGCATCACGCCAGCGATTTTGAGATTGTAGCCTTGACGGCTCAGTCGAAGCCCTTGGAACTCGCGGCATGCGCGCGCCGGCATGGTGCGCGGATAGCAGTGATTGGCGATCCAGCGCACTATGGCGCTTTAAAAGATGCGCTTTCTGGCAGCGGCATCAAAGCAGCGGCTGGTGAAGCAGCACTCGCCGAAGCCGCTGCCGAGCCGTGCGATTGCGTCATGGCGGCGATCGTGGGTGCTGCCGGTCTAAAGCCAACCTTTGCCGCCGCGGCTCAAGGCCGGCGCATTGCCCTTGCAAACAAGGAATGCTTGGTTTCGGCCGGCGATGTTTTCCTGCGCGAAGTTAAGCGGCACGGCGCAGAACTCGTGCCCGTCGATAGCGAGCACTCGGCTGTGTTTCAAATTCTCGCTGGCTCCGATTGCTCGGATGTTGAGCGAATAACTCTGACGGCGTCGGGCGGGCCGTTTCGGACTTGGGATCAAACGGCGCTCGATGCGGCGGCGCCCGAGCAAGCCTTGCGTCATCCCAACTGGTCGATGGGCGCCAAGATCACCATCGATTCCGCGACGCTCATGAACAAAGGGTTGGAGTTGATCGAGGCGTTTCATCTCTTTCCGGTTGCCGCCAACGCGCTCGATGTCGTTGTCCATCCGCAGTCGGTGGTGCATTGCCTCATCACCTATCGCGATGGATCGGTGCTGGCCCAAATGGCGCCGCCCGACATGCGAACCCCAATAGCCGTGGCGCTCGCTTGGCCTGGCCGTATGTCAGCGCCAACGGAGCGGCTCGACCTCGCTCGTCTCGGCTCGATGACCTTTGAGAAACCCGATGAGGAGCGCTTTCCCGCGCTCGGGATTGCCCGTGCGGCGTTGCAGCGCGGCGGCACGGCTCCGGCTATTCTGAACGCTTCAAATGAGGTTGCAGTGGCAGCTTTTCTTGGCCGCCGGCTTAGGTTTACCGACATTGTGCGGCTGGTCGAGACGACGCTTGAGGCCGCAGAGCGCGCTGGCGACATCCGCACGGCAGCGACTTTGGACGATGTTCTTGCCGCCGATAGTCTCGCAAGACGGCTGGCAGAGGACCATATCAAACGCTATCAGTAGATTCGACATGGTGCGCCGGGTTTCCTTGCGGCGGCCTTATCAGTTTGATTGGGAACGGCAAGATGGATTGGCTATTGACGGCGCTGGGATGGATTTGGGGCAACGTGCTCGTTTTCATCGCGGTTTTGACTATTGTCGTTTTTATTCATGAGCTAGGCCATTTTCTGGTCGCACGCTGGTGCGGCGTCACCGTTAAAGTGTTCTCTATCGGGTTTGGTCCCGAAATATTCGGTTTCAACGACAAACATGGCACCCGCTGGCGCTTTGCCTGGATCCCGCTTGGCGGCTACGTCAAGTTCATGGACGACGAGAATGCGGCGTCCAAGCCCTCGGCAGATGCCCTTCGGACTATGACGCCTGAAGAGCGGGAAGGGTCGTTTCATGCGAAGCCCGTTTGGCAGCGCTCCGCCGTCGTGGCGGCCGGTCCTATAGCCAATTTCATTCTGGCAATTGCGATATTCGCAGGGCTCAATCTCGCAATCGGCGTCAGGGACCGGCAACCTGTGATTGACGCGCTTGCGGCGGCGTCGCCGGCTGAACGGGCGGGTTTGATGCAAGGCGACGTCATCAAATCTATTGACGGGCGAACCGTCGAGACCTTTGAAGACGCAGAACGCCAGGTCGGAGAGAACTCAGGGGCCGCGCCGATGTCAATCGCCGTCGAGCGCGACGGCAAGATCCTGACGTTTGACGTTACGCCGTCCAGCAAATCGCTTTCCGACGAACTCGGAGGCGTTTTCCGGATTGGCGACATCGGCATTGAATCGCGCAACGCCCCGGTTGTTGGCGGGGTGTCGGACGGCGCACCCGCAGCCAAGGCCGGGTTCAAGCCGGGCGATGTCATCGTTTCCATCGATGGCAAAGACATCA
>JANOKZ010000346.1:0-13802 GCA_031419515.1 Hyphomicrobium sp. | reverse complement strand
CACACGCAATCGCTGCACACCAACGGACTTGATGAAGCGATTGCGCTGCCGACCGACTTCTCGGCCCGCATCGCACGCAATACACAGCTTCTGTTGCAGCAGGAAAGCGGCACCTGCCGCACGATTGATCCGTGGGGCGGCAGCCACTACGTCGAACGTCTGACGCACGATCTGGCACAGAAAGCGCTGTTGCACATCGCCGAAATCGAAGAGCAGGGTGGCATGGCGAAAGCGATTGCTGCCGGCATTCCGAAAATGCGCATTGAAGAGGCGGCCGCCCGCACGCAGGCGCGCATTGACTCAGGCCGGCAGACGATCACCGGCATTAACAAGTTCAAGATCAAAGGCGACCGCGAGATCAACTTCCTGAAAGTTGACAACAAAAGCGTGCGCGAACAGCAGCTGGCGAAGCTCGCGCGGCTGCGCGCGGAACGCAACGAAACGGACGTGCAGGCAGCGCTCGACGCCCTGACCGAAGGCGCAAAGGGCAACGCCAACTTGCTCGACCTCGCCGTCAAGGCCGCGCGCAAAATGGCGACCGTCGGCGAGATTTCGTTTGCGCTTGAGAAAGTCTTCACCCGGCACAAAGCGGAAATCCGCGCCATCTCGGGCGTCTACAAGAAGGAAGCGGCGATGAATCCCAACATGGATCGCGTCAAGAAACTGGTCGAAGGCTTCGACAAGAACGATGGGCGCCGCCCGCGCATTCTGATTGCTAAGTTGGGACAAGATGGCCACGACCGCGGGCAGAAGGTCATCGCCTCGGCGTTCGCAGATCTGGGCTTCGACGTCGATATCGGGCCGCTGTTTGCAACGGCTGACGAAGCCGCCCGCCAAGCGGTCGAGAACGACGTGCACGTCGTTGGCGTGTCGTCGCTCACTGCCGGACATTTGACTTTGGTGCCGGAATTGAAAGCGGCGCTCGACAAAGAAGGGCGCGGCGACATCATGATCGTCGTCGGCGGCGTCATCCCTCCTGCCGATTACGACGAGCTGTTCCAAATGGGTGCGAAGGCCGTGTTTGGGCCGGGCACCAACATCCCGGAAGCGGCAGCGGATTTGGTCGAGAAGCTGAATGCGCAGTTGGGGTATGGGGCGGAACAAGCGGCGGAGTAGCTTTCACATCCGTCATCCTCGGCCAAGCTCTTGCGAAGGCCGGGGATCCAGCGCAAAACTTCTATCGCGATGTTGTGCCTGCGGCGCATCTCACGCTGGATCCCCGATGCGTCTCGACGGGCTCGCCGCATCGAGGATGACGAAGGCCGCGGCGGCGGACTTGGTCGAGAAGTTGAATAAGCAGTTGGGGTATGGGGAAAGCCGAGCGGTGGAGTGACAACCGGCGGCAAATCTGATACTGATAAAGGATGCGCCGCGCCGAGGTCATTTCCCGTTTACGAGACGCCGAGCCTTTGATCCGGGCCCAAGGCGCGACGGCGCTGTACCTTTACGGCTCGCATGCGCGCGACGAGGCCACCGATGAATCGGACGTTGACGTGTTCGTCGATGTTGCGCCGGGTCAAACCCTCGACCTCTCCCGCTTTATGGGAATTTTCGAAGTGCTCTCGTCCCGCCTCGCAACAAAGGTCGATTATACGACGCGCGCAGGTCTCATCGAGTTCTATCGTCCAGCCATCGAAAGCGAAGCCATCCGGGTGTTCTGATGGCGGCGAGTAAGAACCCGCGTGCACGGCTTGAGCACATCCTGTTCCACATCAACGGCATCGCCGATACGGTCGGCGGTATCGACTTCGACACGTTTACATCCGTCTACCACATGGAGCGCACGGTCGAGCGCGCCATCGAAGTCATTTCCGAAGCGGCGCCGGATTTGGTTGAGAAGCTGAACAAGCAGTTGGGGTATGGGGAAAGCCAAGCGGCGGAGTAGGCACCTCACTTCATAAGCGCTACGATTGTTACTGCGAGAGCAACCAAAGATATCAGAAAAGCCGGGTGGCCTTGGCGACGAATGAGTTCGTTATTTGCAGTGAGGAACTCGGCGGTGCCAGGACGCCAGCCTGCGTGATACTTGAACAAATCCTCGTCGCTCAACCTCCGCAGGGTCGCCGGACTCTTATCCGGCATTTGGTCCAAAGGTACTTTAAATCGGAACATGCAAGATACTCCTAATCGAATGATAGACAATCTGGCCAGAAGATTCGGACGCAATTGTGCTGATCGAGAAATCGTCAATCACCCGCATTCCCGGGCGAGCGACGAAGCGGCACGCGAAGTTGCGCAGACCCGGGATCTTTACCCGTCGCGGTAAATCACGGTTCAAACATCACCACGTAAAGGTCCCGGCTCTTCGCGATCACCCTGCGGGCGATCGCTCGGCCGGGAATGCGGGTAGAAAGAGCGGTGTCCCCAAAAGAGGAGGAAAGAGCGGTGCCCGGGATGAGGGTGAAGAGAGATGCGCAATCCATGCTAAAATCGCCTAATGGACTTCGAGTTGCGGAAAGATTTCTACGTTTACATCACGGCGAGTAAGCCGCGCGGCGTGCTTTACGTGGGCATGACCAGTGATCTACCGGAACGCGCTATGCAGCATCGCGATCGATTGATCGAAGGATTCGCGAAGAAGTATTGGACCGGACGCCTTGTCTACTACGAGCATCACGACACTGCCGAGTCTGCGGTCAAACGTGAGCGGCTTCTAAAGCGCTGGCGCCGCGATTGGAAAATTGAACTCGTTGAAAAATCCAATCCCACTTGGCGCGATTTGTTCAATGACGTTCTCGTTGAATTCGGTTACGAGCCGGAAAAGTAGCGCACCTCTCCCTCCACCCGGCTTTCCCGGCCCGCTGCGCAAGCGCCTGCCCCGCAAGGGGACTTCCAAGTGGTCGCGCGGCGCGGCGAGCGACGAAGCGGCACGCGAAGTTGCGCAGACCCGGGACCACGTGGGTCGTGATTGGCGCAAAAACGGAAACGACGTGATCCCGGATAACCGCACCGTCGCGCTAAAGCGCGAGGCGGTTTCCGGGAGGGCAAGTGGAGTGTGCGGCGCAGGTAGCTGGCATCGCGCGGGCCGCTGAAATCACGCGCGTCGAAGCTTGCCGTGGGTGGCCGCCTTCGCGGCCATGACGTTCGGGCGAAAAGACGTTCGGGCGAAAAGACGTTCGGGTGGAAGGACGGCCGCGTGGAAGGACGGCGACGTGGCCAGAGCACTCGCGAAACCCATGGCATCAAAGGGTCGAGTTTTTCATTTCCGTGGAACCACTCTCTTGCCCCCACCCCATCTCCACACATTCTGAACCGGCAATGAACGGCGCGCTTAGTCAGTATTCAGTTTCATAATGCCATCATCGAAGAGCGGTGCGGGACCGCGAACAGAAGGCGCAACATATCTTGCGGCCTCAAAGCACGTCATGCGACGGAGTGATCAAAATGACGATAAGCCCCCTCACAATCGCCAGCGGTTTGGCATTGCTTCTGGCAAGCGTTTCCAGCGTCCAAGCGGCAGGCGCAGGCGGCACCGCAAAGGGTATCGCCAGCACGCAGCAAAACTCGATTGTCGTACGCGTACACTCGTTTTACGAAGCCAAACATAAGCTTCGTGATTTGGGTTATTACGCCATTCAAACCGAGCGTTCGACCCCGCCTTACAGCTTCGTCGCTTGCAAACGCGGGCAGCGCTATCACATTCACATCGATTACTATGGCGATCTCGTTCAAGTCGACGAGGCGGGTGCGTGTCACGACTACCGGGCACGGTACGATGAACCGCGGCAGCAATATGAGGGCCGGTATCGTGACAACCGCTACAGCCGTTACAATCGCTATCGCCGCGACGACGGATATTGAGTCTGACGGCCAGAATATCATCTGACCGCTCGTCAAACGCCGCGCTCAAATCCGGATGGCGTAGACGTCAATGTGCGCTGTCTCGACACGGAGCCTGCGTCATTGAAGATCGAATCTTTTGACGGGCGCAACTGGGACCGCAATGCGGCGGCGCTCAAGCAATTGAGCGACGACTATTGACCGGATTAGAAATGCATTGGGCCGCTGGAGCTACTCGAATTGTTCCTGCAGCTCTTTCAAGACCGCAACCGCATCGGTGCCGGCGAACAGGAACTGATCGACGCCGGCGGCGCGGAGTGCGGCGTCCGTAGCAGGGTCCTTGAGATCGGGACGGCCGGCCATCATGACCCACGTCGCGCCTTTGGCCTTGAGCGCGCGCGCCGTGATTTCGGCGTGGGTGGCGTTGACGGCGTCGGACGAGCAGATGCAGGCAACTGTCGTGCCAGAGTTGTTGAACGCGGCGGCGGCGACGGCGGCGGACTCGTAGCCGTCGCTAATGATCGTTTCGATGCCGCCGGCCGCGAGGTAATTCTTGACCCACGTGGTGCGCACGTTGTGGTCGGCAATCTCGCCCATGCTGGCGAGAAAAACCGTGTAACCGCCACCAGCGTCGGCGGCGTCGCGTAGCTCTTCGAAGGCTTCGCCGAGGCGTTGCGGTTTCAAGGGCGTGACAGTGATGGCGGAAGGAGACGCGTGCGCGGCCCAGGGCTTGGGCCAGGGCTCGGTCTTGATGTTGTCATCACCCAGAATGGGGAACGCGGAGATGCCTGTCAGTTCCATGCGCCCGCAAGCGATTTGCTTGGCGCGGGCCTCTGCTGCGCGGGCGATCATTTCCTGCACATAGCCGGACGTGAGCCCTTCGACTATGCCCCCGCGCGCTTCAATGTCCTGGAAAATCTCCCAGGCTTTCTTGGCGACTTCGGCGGTTAGCTGTTCGACGTACCACGAGCCGCCGGCGGGATCGGTGACGCGGCCGAGGTTGGATTCTTCCTGGCACACGATTTGGATGTTGCGGGCAACGCGGCGGGCGAATGCGTCGGACTTGCCAAGTGCGAAGGTGAAGGGCAGCACGCAAATCGAGTCCGCGCCGCCAAGGGCCGCACCTGTGCAGGCGATCGTGGTGCGCAAGATGTTGGTCCAGGCGTCGCGCTTGGCCATCATGCGGTATGAGGTCGGGCAGGCGAAGCGAACATGGGCCGCTGCGTCTCCAGCTTTGCAAGCTTCCGCAACGCGCCACACGAGCTGGCGGGCAGCGCGGAGTTTGGCGATTGTGGAAAATTCGTCGGCGTCAGCGGCGAGAGCCACGGAGATTTTCGGGAGTGCGTCCTTGGGCGCAATTCCGCCTTTCTCACAAGCGCGCAAGTAGGCGACGAGCGTTGCGAGCATGCAAGCGAGTTCCTGCGCTTCGGTGGCGCCGGCGTTATGATAGCTGTCGCCGTTGGCAGTGAGTGAGGTTACGCGCGGCATGGCAATCGCAATTTTTGTGAGGGCGACAGCGCGGGCGAGAGCGGTTTCTAAATCGTCCGATAGATGTCCCTGGAGCGCGAGGGTGCCAAGCGGGTCGGCACCAAAGGACCCGCAACGCCGATCGTTTGGAATATTGCGCGCCGCCCAAACGGCCGTGAGAGCGGTCGCGGCATCGAAGCTGGCTTCGCTCGCGATGAGCGAAATTGGGCAGACGTCGAGCATGACGTCTTTCAGTGCAACATCGAGCGCTTCCTTGGTGGCTGGCAATCCGATGCCGCCGATTTGCAAAACGATGACGTTGACGCCGCCTTCGAGGTCTTCCAGGATCGCGGCGTTTGCGGCCTTGGGGTCGCTCTCGATGTGCATCGTGGCGATGTTCCAGCCGAGGCCCTCGCGCACGACAGACGTGCCACGCGTGAAGGGGGCGGCGCCCGGCATCGCGCCTTCCGCGGAGACGAGCGCGTCGGTGCGGGCGTAGAGCGGTTTGACAGCGATCCCGTCGGCGGTGCGTGCCACAAGACGCTTGTCGAAATCGGCGCCTTTGAGGGCCTTCTCGACCATGCCGCGCCAATGCTCATATCCGGGTGCTGCGAACCCCGAGGCTAATTTCAGATCCGGAGTGGGAGAGGTCATCGTGGGGCGATCCCTGACGTCAGTGTTACTGTTTCTCTATAGCGGCCGGAAGTGCCTGGCGACGAGGCCAAAAATGCCCCCGAAGGCTGCCCTATTGCCGCGCCCAATTTGGGGTTAAGTTTGGGGTTAAGATGGAAGCTACCGGTTTGGCGGAACAACTGTTTGCCCGTTCACGCCAGTTTTCCGGCGGATGAGCTATGCAACGTTGTTTGCAAACGCCGTATTGGCGTGTCAAGACGGCGGCTTAAACGGGCGATGCCCGAGTCGGCGTTGCCAATCCAGGTCCTGCAGAAAAGCGGTGCAAACCATGAGCCAGTCAGTCCTCCAAGACGGTAAGATCTACGTCGGCAAGAGCGTCAAGAATGAGTACTTGGATCTGCGCCTCGCCAACCGGCATGGGCTCATCACGGGCGCGACCGGCACCGGCAAAACCGTGACGCTGCAGATCTTGGCCGAAGGGTTCTCGAACGCCGGCGTGCCGGTTTTCGCCGCCGACATCAAGGGCGATTTGTCGGGCATTGCAGCTGTCGGCGAGCCGAAGGATTTCCTCGTCAAACGGGCGCAGGAAATAGGTCTTGAAGGGTATCAAAACCAAGCGTTTCCATCCGTGTTCTGGGATGTGTTTGGCGAGCAGGGCCATCCGATCCGCGCGACGGTTGCCGACATGGGTCCGCTGCTAATGGCGCGGCTGTTGGAACTCAACGAAGTTCAAGAAGGCGTTTTGAATATCGCGTTCCGCGTGGCCGCCGACGAGAACATGGGTCTCGTCGATATTCAGGATCTGCGCGCTCTGTTGAACGATCTCAGCGCGCGCGGCAAGGAAGTGCAATCGAAGTACGGCAATGTCGCCGCAGCGTCGGTTGGTTCGATCCAGCGCCGCTTGCTCGTGCTTGAGGAACAGGGAGCTGAACATTTCTTCGGCGAACCGGCGCTCGACATCAACGATCTTCTTCGCGTCGCCCCCGATGGGCGCGGCGTCATCAACGTGCTGGCCGCCGACAAGCTGATGCAAGCGCCGCGCGTTTACGCGACGTTCCTGTTGTGGATGCTGTCGAAGCTCTGGCAGACGCTGCCTGAAGTTGGCGATCAGCCGAAACCCAAGCTCGTATTCTTTTTTGACGAAGCGCATTTGCTGTTCGACGACGCGCCGAAAGCATTGATGGACCGCATCGAGCAGATTGCGCGCCTCGTGCGTTCGAAGGGCGTTGGCGTTTATTTCATCACGCAAAACCCTGCCGACGTGCCGCGCACGATTGCGAGCCAGTTGAACAACCGCATTCAGCATCGCCTGAACGCGTTCACGCCGCAGGATCAGGCAGGCATCGATGCTGCGGCCAGGACCTTCCGGCAGAATCCGGATCTGAAGACGGAAGTTGCCATCAAGGAATTGAAGGTGGGCGAAGCGCTCGTCTCAATGCTGGAAAACAAGGGCGAGCCGTCGATCGTGCAGCGCACTCTGATCCGCCCGCCGGAAGGGCGTATCGGACCTGTTTCGGAAGAAGAGCGCCGCGGCGTCATTGAGTACAGCCCGTATTGGGGCAAGTACGAAGAAAAGCAAGACCGCGAAAGTGCGCGCGAGATTCTCGGGCAAAAGAAGGAAGCAGCCCAACAGGAAGCAAGCGCGGGTGGCGGCATCGGCGGCTGGCTCGGTGGCGTACTCGGTGGCGGTCGTAGCTCTACAACGGGGCGCAAGCAGCAGGGCATGGGCGACATGATCGGCAAGGAGTTACAGCGCTCTATTGCCCGCACGGCCGCGACCACGATCAAGAACATCATCGTCAAGTCGATTACGAAAAGGTGAGGCAGTAGGCCGGGTGGGTAGCGTTGGTCGGGCTGAGCCCACTCGCGATGCCCGGCAATCTTTATGAACCCCGCCGTTCTTCCACTTCGCACCGGAACCTGCTAGGTTTCCGTTGTTTGCGGACGGGTGGGGCATGGCCAGCGTCTATATTTGTCACGTTCATGAAGACCGGATCGCGGCGGAGAAACTCGCAGCCGCGCTCGCGGGGCAAGGCTATCGGCTCCTCATAGATGGTGATCTCGACGACGTGCAGCGGGCGGATCTCGCCGCCAATCTAAAGCAATGTCATGCGGTTGTCGTTCTATTGAGCACTGCTATTGCTGCATCGCAGTTCATTCACACCATCGTGGGCGAAGCCAATCGCTTAGGTCTCTTGGTCCTTGTTCGTGTGTCGGGCCTATCGGCTAAAAAACTTGCAACAGAGTACGGGATAGGTCACTCGATAGACGAGAACGACTTCGACGGCATTTGCCGTGCCATCACATTTGTAAGTCTTAAAGCTTCGGGGAGCTCGGCGAGACGAAGTGTTGCCGGCCCCGCCGTCGAACCGGGTTCTCCTTCGCCTCGGCCGAGCTACGCGCCGCCGCGAGAGGGCATAGGGGCCGCCGCCGAACCGGCTCGTTTTCCGCTGAGACCAAGCAGCGACAGGTACTCCGCTACGAGAACTGAGGGCGTGGGCGCCGCCGCTGGCGCAATAGCTCGACCGGCCGCAGTCGCGGCGCCGCAACAAGAAGCGCTGGCCGCCGAGGCTGGCCGCCTCGTGCACAAGATCCCAGAGAAAATGTGGGTCGGCGAGCAGGAGACGGTCGAGGTGCGGCTTGGCCGTGCGGCAGCCGAGGGCTTGACACAGGGACTGGTGGGACGCGGCGCGCTCTCCAGTCAGGATATTCCCATCCTCGAGACCATGTCGGTCAGCATTTATACGAAGGGCGGCGCCTTCGACATCGAGCGGCAGTCGGAAACGACGCAGCTTGTCTCGGGCGAACATCTTAAAGGTACGGCGTTCGAGCAGGCCGACTATGGGCGCTGGGTATGGCAGGTTACGCCGCGCAAAACTGGCGCACACCAGCTGTTCGTTAGGGTCAGCGCTTCACTCAAGGACAGCCGGGGCTTGCCGACATCGACGTCATTGCCCGATCGCGAATTTCCCGTTTCCGTGTCGGTTCATACCGGTAAGACCGCTGTCCGTATCGTGCGTCGCGGGCTGCTGGCGGCTGGCGGCGCTGTTGGTGCGGGCCTGCTGGGCGCCATCACCCAGGAACTGTGGTGGCCAAAACTCAAGACCCTTCTGCAGAGCTTGGGCTGGCTCGGCTGAGCCGCAGTGATCAGAGTCGTCGTCGTCAATTGGATGGCCGGGAGATATCGCGGTGTTGATCCGCGTCAAAGGGCGCTCCAGCGAATGCGATTAGAAATGTTCGATCGGTGGACCAGTGGGGAATATTCATGCAATGGAGGAGGTCTGGAAACCTGACGCGCATGCACGCTGTGACGGCGGTTATGTGCGCCTTCCCGGTGGAGTTGCGCGCCGGTGCATTGCCGGACAAAGGCGAAGTGCTCATCACTAAGAATTGCGCGCGCTGTCACGCGATTGGCGCGACGGGCGAAAGCACCCACAAAGAAGCGCCGCCGTTCCGGCAAGTGGTGACGCGCTATCCGCTTGAGAATTTGGCGGAAGCGCTGGCGGAGGGAATCGTTTCTGGTCATCCGGATATGCCCGAGTTCGTGTTTCAGCCGGACGAAATCGACGCTATTCTTGCCTATCTCGGCAAACTCAAAACCGAAACCCACGGCACTGAAGACGGCCCGAAGAGCACGTCGCCTTGATGACATGAGTGGCACCAAACTTTAAGTGCTCAGCGCGCACCGATCGGCGTTTGACCAGGCGGCTCCTTCATCCAGTGGCCCGGTTCGCGGCCAACTTGGAATCCCTGCTGGAACAGAGCTTCCTGATATTCAGGATCGTAGAGTTCCTTGGTCGTGCGCGTGAATGACGGCGGTACGGCGATGAGATTGAAATCGGCTTTGTCATCGCGGGCCAGACGCCAGATGCGGTAGAGTTCGCCCCAGTTCTGGCTCTTGATCAAGGTTGAGATGGCGCGCGAAGCTATCGAAAGCGTCTTGGGTTCGATCACCTTGGCCTCAGGTGTAATTTTGCCGTTCTTGATGATGTAAAGTCTGCGCAGCGGCTGGGCGGCATAAAGCGGATCGAATGCCTTGAACGGCGCTTGTACGGGCAGAACGAATACTTCGCGCGTCGTGCCGCCATCGACATGCATTTCTTCGTAAGCTTTTCCGCCGGCTTCGACGTCGATGCTGACGGGCGGGAAAGCGCCTGGAATAGCGGCCGACGCAAGGATCACTTTGCGGAAGAGATCGAGTGCCTTCTGGTCCCCCGCCCGGGCGATTTCGCCCATGTTCCATACAACGGGACGCTGCGCGTCGAGATTTGTGGTGAGCACCATTAGAATGCGTCCGCGACTATACTCTGCCGCAATATCGGCCAGCATTTTGTCGTCGATGTAACGCGCGATGAGAGAGGCAAGTGGGGACGTGTCGGCGAGTGCGGGTCCGCCGAAAAGTCCGGGCAGAATTTGGGCCGTGATGATTTCGTTTGTCTGATAGTGGGTCCAGATCTCTTTCAGTGTTTTGTCGTATCTCTCTCCGAGATAAGCAAAGGGCGCAATGATAGCGCCTGCGCTGACGCCCGTGACGATTTCGAATTCCGGGCGGTCGCCGCGCGCCGACCAACCAGAAAGAACGCCAGCACCAAAGGCGCCGTCCGCGCCGCCGCCTGAGAGCGCGAGAGTTTCAACGACCGGTCTCCCGTTAACGCGTTTTGCGTCGCGGGCGACGAGCGGCATGTTGGGCAAGCGGCGGCGTACTTCGGCGATTACGTCGGTCGGGACTTCGTCGGCCCAGAAGCGCACGGACGGCATGTCGCGCACAACGGCTGTCTGAGCAAGGCGTGCGTCGGCGATGCCATTGCGCTCCATAGGAGTCGCGCAGGCGGAGAGCAGCGCGGCGGCGGCAATGGGCGCGGCCAAAATACGGATACGCAACCGAACCAAACGGACCCCCGTCCCAGTGACGCGAACTTAATTTGCAATGGGCTTGAAATTAGGCCTTCGCTGCGGGGGATGCAACGGGTTTGGCCAAGGTGCCGCGGTTACCGGACTGCGGCAGAGCCTTCCTTTCGGAACGATGGGAAAATAGCAGATGCGGCTATAAAAAGGGTGCATTAGACGCGGCCTGCACTTGCGGCGTAATACACCAAACCTCAAATTCCGTACCCGGATCAGCATCGGCGCGACGGCGGTTGGAGAGTTGCACGAGTTTATATCCGCTTGCGTTCCCGGGTCTGCGCTCACTTGCTTCGCGGCGTTCGCTCGCCCGTGCATATACAGGAACGCAAGCGGAGGGTTGGCAGCAAGCCCTTAGCCGCCCTGCTCTCGCGTCACAATACACCGAGGCATCCATGCGGCGCATTACGGCCCGGCCCGCCGCGCAGGCGGCAACCCGATAGAGTGCAGATGCCGGGCCTAATGTCGCCCTACTTCTTCGCGATCTCCTCCAGCGCATAACGATACGCCGTCTCGACAAGCTCTGTGTGGCGGCGCCAATCTA
Source organism: Hyphomicrobium sp. (assembly GCA_031419515.1). GTDB lineage: Bacteria > Pseudomonadota > Alphaproteobacteria > Rhizobiales > Hyphomicrobiaceae > Hyphomicrobium_B. The sequence continues at coordinate 2,476 of JANOKZ010000346.1, read as the reverse complement.
GCGCGCCCATGTTGACGTCTGTCGGGGGAACGAACAACCAATCGCCCGCTTCAAGCTGGCGTTCGAAATGGCTGTGGTTGGCCATCAGGCTGCGGATAAGAACAGTGGCGGCGGAGGGCGCCTTCGGCAAGCCGCTGCGTGTGAATGGGTTTAGGTATCGCCTGACGAGATCGCGCCGCGCGGGAAGGCTTTTGTAGTCGACCGCGAAACGCTCGCCCGCTGGCGGTTTGAAGCTGACGACGACGTTCGGTCCGCTTTTCAATTGGTGCATGACGTCGACGGGCACGTTGGAAACGACGGAGCCGTCGACCAGCATGCGCCCGTCGCTGGTGTAAAAGGGTGGCAGCAGCGCCGGGATCGATGCGCTGGCGCGGATCGCTTCCCACACAGGGCCGGTGCGATGCACTTCGACCGCGTAGTCCGAGAGGTCCATGGAGACGGCGAAGTACGGCTTCCACAAATCTTCGATGCGCACGTCGCCGTATTCGCGTGCGAGATGAGAGTCAAAGTGCGTGTGGTCTAGCAGGCTGTAGCGCGGCAGCGTGTAGCGGGAGAGCGCCTTGCCTTGAATAAACATGCGATGCACGCGGGCATCGATCTCAGCCGCGGGGACGTTTTGCGCGAAGGCCGCGGCCATGGCAGCCCCGCCCGAGGTTCCGCCGACGCAATCGAAGCCGATGTTGTTTTCGCCGAAGGCTTTGTAAATGCCGATGTGTGCCGCGCAGTAGGCGCCGCCGCCGCAAGCAACGAAGCCAAGCGCTTCGCCTTTGATGAAGCGCCAGAGCCGTTCGATGTCCGGGAGTGAGCCAAGGGCGGCGTGGTGGTGCATTTCGGGTTGACGGGGTTCGAGCCAGTATCGTGTTCCCTGTACGGTGCCCGCGTGTGGTTGGACGATGACGAGACGGCAGCGCGGCTTGCGCTCGAGACTGAACAGAAAGGACTCGAGCGCGTTGGCCGGGACGGCTGTGCCGGGGGTATGATCGTCTTGGGTGCCGACGAGTAAGACTTCATCGGCTTGGCGGATCGCCTTTTCGCTCCAAGGCGTGAGTGCGTCGTCAGCAATGAACACGATTGTGTCGAAACGGCCTTCGAGTTCGTTGAGCGTGCGCGTGGCGTCAAGTGTTTCGATTGCGCCGTTAGGAACGTGATCGGTCAGGGTTTGTGGGGAAATAAGAAGCGTGCCCGGACGCCGGCGCGCGGCATCTTCAAAGGCCGCCAGAAAGGGCGGCGGAATGGCTCGCTCTCCAGCGCGGACGAGGGCCAGCGTGCGCGGCCTCGGCTTCGGGCCCGGTTTGTTTTGAAGCTGAATGGTCTTGCGGGTCTCAGAGGCGAGCCGCTCGGCGAGTTTTGCCGTGATCGCGTGCCAGATGGCGGGGGAGCGCGCGGAGATGGCGTCGAAGTCGCTGCGGGTAAGTTTGACGACGACGCTGTCGCGAATGGCGCGCACGGTTGCGGTGCGCAGGCCGCCCGCGAAGAAGGCGATTTCGCCGATCGGAGAGCCTGATGAAATTTCGGCAATGGGTTCCGGGCTGCCTTCAACTTCGACCGAGAAGCGGCCTGAGATCACGACGTAAAGGGCATCGGCCGCGTCGCCCTGGCGCACAAGTTCCAAGCCGCGCCGAACGGGCAAAGGCACAAGGCGCTGTTCCAGTTGTGCAAGATCGTCAGCCGGAAGCTGCTTGAAGAGATCGACAGCGGAGAGGCGGAGAGCTGTGAATGACATATGGTGCTCGTGGGTGGGGCGCCCGTGGCACGACGCTGGATTGCAGCATCATACCACGGACGCCCCAACTTTAGAGCAGAGCCGAGGGCAAATCGTGAGAAACGGTTAGCCCATCATCTCTTCGACGTGTTCCCAATTCACCAAGTGGTCGAACCAGGCTTCGAGGTATTTGGCCCGGGCGTTGCGGTAGTCGATGTAGTAACTGTGCTCCCACACGTCGCAGCCGAGTATGGGCTTAGCGCCGTGCATCAGCGGATTTTCGCCGTTCGGTGTCTTGGCAACTTCGAGTTTGCCATCTTTTATCGTGAGCCAGGCCCAGCCAGATCCGAATTGCGTGAGGCCCGCGTTGATAAAGTCGCCGCGCACTTTGTCGAAGCCGCCCGCTTCCTCGATGAGTTTTTCAAGCTTGGCTGGCAGCTTCCTGCCGCCGCCGCCCTTTTTCATCCAGGACCAGAAATGCATGTGGTTCCAATGCTGGCCAACGTTGTTCACGAGGCCGGCGTTCTTGTCGGCGAAGGCTGCTTTGCAGATGTCTTCAAGGCTCTTGCCTTCGTATTTTGATCCGGCAAGCAGCTTGTTGCCATTATCCACGTAAGCAAGGTGGTGCTTGTCGTGGTGGAACTGCAGCGTTTCAGCCGACATATAGGGCTGGAGCGCGTCGTAGGCATATGGGAGGTCGGGAAGCTTCAAGGTCACGTGATGGTTCTCCTCGGAGGGTAGAGGCTTGATGTCGGCAAGGGCGGACCCTACCCG
>JANOKZ010000345.1:0-3399 GCA_031419515.1 Hyphomicrobium sp. | reverse complement strand
CAGAAGCGCCGGCCATTTGGTCGTGGCCCGCGCGCTCTGGTACGTCAAGCCCGGTGTCGCGGAACTCAGAACCGAGCGCCTGGCAGCACCTCGGCCTGGAGAAGCCCGCGTCAAAACCCTTTTCAGCGCGTTGAGCCGCGGCACGGAACGCCTCGTCGCTTATGGACAAGTACCGCCAAGCGAAGCCGCAACCATGCGCGCGCCGTTGCAAGCGGGCGAGTTCCCCTTCCCCGTCAAATACGGCTATTCGGCGACAGGCGTTGTAGTTGCGGGATCTGACAACCTCATGGGCCGGCAGGTGTTCTGCTTGCATCCACACCAGGATTATTTTCACGCGGCTGAGGCGATGCTGGTCGTGTTGCCCGAGACCGTGCCCGCGCAACGCGCAACGCTTGCAGCCAACATGGAAACGGCCCTCAACGCCCATTGGGACGCGGGCACGGGGCCCGGCGACAAAATCCTCGTCATTGGCGCTGGCATCGTCGGCTTGTTGACGGCGCACCTCGCCAGACGCATCGCCGGTTGCCACGTCACCATCACCGACATCGATCCCGGCCGCGCGGCGATCGCGCAAAAACTCGGTCTCAACTTCACGCCGCCCACTGACGCCCCGCGCGACAACAGAATTGTCTTTCACACCTCCGCGACTGCCGCCGGCTTGCAATGTGCGCTCGACGCCGCGGCCTTTGAAGCCCGCATCATCGATATGAGCTGGTACGGCACTAGCCTCGTCGCGCTCCAACTTGGCGGCGCCTTTCACTCAAGACGCTTGCAGCTTATTTCCTCGCAAGTCGGACACGTGTCACCCACACGGCGCAGCACCACCACGCATCGCCAAAGGCTGATCCAGGCCCTGGCCCTTCTCGACGACCCCGCACTCGATACCCTTGTTGCGACGGACGTGGCGTTCGGCGATCTGCCGGCCCAAATACCCGTTCTCCTCGGCCCCTCTAGCAGCGCGCTGCCGCCCATCATCCGCTACCCCGACTAGACCCGAGGTCCCCCGCCCATGTACTCCGTCGAAGTTCGCAACCGCATCATGATTGCCCATTCGCTGCCCGACCCCTTCTTTGGCCCAGCGCAGAACTTGCACGGCGCCACCTTCGTGGTGGACGTCGCCTTCTTCCGCGAGAAGTTAACAGGCCAGAACGTGGTCGTCGATATCGGCGCGGCTCTCGAATGCCTGGACGCCACCCTGAAACCGCTCAGCTATCAAAACCTCGATACTTTACCTCAATTCAAAGGCGTGCTGACGACAACCGAATTTCTCTGCAAGTCTATATTCGATGCTATAGCCACTGCAGCCAGATCCGGTGCTCTCGGTCCGGAGGGCATGACGCTGGCGAAGATACGCGTTACACTTTCGGAAACAGATTTAGCGCGCGCGACATTTGAAGGACCGGTCAGTGGCTGAAGCAATTTTTGCAATTCCCGGCGACCTGCGAAGCCCGACAGGCGGTTACGCCTATGACCGGCGCGTGATCGAGCTGCTGCCGCACTTCGGCGTCAACGTCCAGCATGTCAAACTCTCCGCCGCTTTTCCAAACCCCGCGCCAAAGGACATCAAGGACGCCGACCGGCTCATTGCCGCAACGCCGAAGTCTGCAGCACTTCTCGTCGATGGCCTAGCGTTGGGCGCGTTCCCGGCGTCGAGTTTGCCATGTGATGGCCGCCGCCTGATCGCAATCGTGCATCACCCGCTGTTTCTCGAAACGGGTCTTCCGCACGCCCGCAAGGTCGAACTCAAGGCGAGCGAGCGCAATGCGCTCAAGCGCGCGGACCATATTGTGGTGACGAGCCGCACGACAGCCCGCATCTTGGCGGATGAATTGGAAGCCGATCCGCGCAAGATCACCGTTGCTGAACCCGGCACCGATCCTGCCGGGCGCGCCACGGGTACTGGATCGCCCCTGCATATCCTCGCAGTCGGCGCCGTCTCGCCGAGAAAGAGCTACGACCATCTGGTCGAGGCCCTGGTGCCGCTGCGCGAGCTCGAATGGAAGCTAACGATTGCCGGCGCACTCGATCGCCACCCGCAAGCTGCGGAAGCGCTGCGCAAGAAAATTGAGAAATCGAAGTTCACGGATCGCATCACGCTGGCCGGAAAGGTTGTGCCAGCGACCCTCGACCGTTACTACGAAAGCGCCGATCTCTTCGTCTCAGCCTCGCTCTTCGAAGGCTATGGCATGGTCATCGCAGAGGCCATGGCGCGCGGCCTCGCCATTGTCACGACGACGGGGGGCGCTGCCGCCGATACAGCCCACCAGTCAGCCGCACTCCATGTTCAACCCGGAAATATTGCTGAAATGACCACCGCCCTGCGCCGCGCCTTGACCGACAAGAAGCTGCGCGACGAACTTGCCGACGCCTCGTGGGACCTTGGCCGCACGTTGCCGACATGGCACGAAACGGCGCGCCGCATCGCAGCCGTTGTTTTGGGCCTCAAGCCATGAGCGCTTTTTCAGCCGAATGGCTTACCCTGCGCGAGGGCGCCGATGCCCGCGCGCGCAATCACGGCATCGTACAGGCCGTCTCCGCGTGGTTCGCGCTGCGCGACCATATCTCGGTCGTGGACCTTGGCTCTGGCACCGGCGCCAATTTGCGCGCTGTGGCGCCGCTTCTTCCAAAGCGACAGCGCTGGCACCTTGTCGACAAAGACGAGGCGCTATTCGCCGCCGCCAAAATTGCACTGCGCAAGTGGGCTGACAAGACAGAGATTGCTGGCGATACCTTGAAGCTAACCAAGGGCATCGCTGAAATCGAAGTCCACTTTCAAATAGCCGACCTCGCCCACGATCTCGACAGCGTGCTCGTTGCAAAGCCGGATCTGGTCACGGCGTCAGCCTTTTTCGATCTCGTGTCATCGGATTTCATTCGTGCGCTCGCGCGGCAAGTCGCGAACAAGCGGTCAGCGCTTTACGCAACGCTCACCTACAACGGAGTGCAACGCTGGAGCCCGCACCGGCCATCCGATAGCCAGATGGCAGCCGCCTTCAATCGTCATCAAATGACCGACAAGGGCTTTGGTCCGGCCGCAGGGCCAACCGCCGCGGGCCTTCTTACCGATCAGCTTCGTCTTGAAGACTATACCGTGATGGAAGGCGAGAGCCCGTGGGTGCTCGGACAGAACGACCGCTCACTTCTGGAAGAGCTTCAGCGCGGTCATGCGCTTGCAGTCCTTGAGACGAAGGCGCTGGACGACAAGGCGGTTGAGACGTGGATCAAAGTCATCCGCGCCGCAGCAGAGGTCGGGCACACCGACGTTTTCGCGACGCCTGTTAGCGGCTAGTGCTTTTGAGGGTGAAATACAATCTTGCAGCGGAGTGCCTCCCCTCCCCAGCGGGGAGGGGCTGGGGGTGGGGCGAGGCCGAAAGACCGGTGCCTGCTTTTGACCCATTG
>JANOKZ010000344.1:0-7982 GCA_031419515.1 Hyphomicrobium sp. | reverse complement strand
TGCCGGTATCCACTCCGCATCCGGCACGCGCACGCCGCTCGTCGTTCCGTTCCACGTGAAGATCACGTCGCGCGAGAAGTCGGCCTTCGACAAATCCGGCAATTGTCCCCAATCGGCTTCAAACGTACGCAGATCGGTAAGCTTCAGGTGCTCGAGCGCATCCTTAAGCCAGATGCGGCCAAAAATTTCCCACGCGAAAACATCGGCGCCGAGCGGCCCGAGCAGGTTCCACATCGCCATCTCGAAAGCGCCGGTATCGGAGCCTGCAACGATGGCAACTTCGTAGCCCGGAGGAAGGCCCAGAATTTCCTTCGTCTTCTCTATGGCCGCTTTGAGCCGCGCCTTACCTTCTGTTGAACGGTGCGAGCGGCCAACGTAAGCGTCAGCCAGCGCCGCCGGTGTCCACCCAGGCCGCTTGCTGCACGGACCCGACGAAAAATTCGGATTTTCTGGTCTCATGATTGGTTTGGCGTGGTGTGTCATGTCTCTCCAAGGCGGTGATGACCGATGCGCGATGCTAGACCTGATGCCAACATCGAAACGGTAAAGACCCCGGCTCTGCAGACCGCTCTTATTGCGGTCTTCCGGCCGGGGACGCGGGTCGTTGAGTGGAACCCGCCACCACAATAATACCCGCATTCCCGGAAGCCGCACCCGGCCGATGGCGAATCCAATCACACTTGCGCGGCGCGGCTATCCGGGACCTTTACCCATCTCAATTTCATCGTGAATGCACTAGGCCGCGCCCTGAGCCCCGTCAAGCAACGCCTCAGTAGACAAAGGGCGAACCCTTGCGGACCCGCCCTTGAGTTTGAGGAGTGAGTTGATTGCGCTTAGTTCACGTTAAAGCGCAGGCCGGCGCGGAATTGATGAATGTGCTGGTCGCCAATTTCGACGCGCGAGATGTCGTCGTTGATGTCGAGCGCGATGTCGCAGCCAGAGATGAACAGATACCGGTATCCGAGATCGACGGCGGTCATTTCAGAGAGGTCATAGCTGACGCCCGCCATGGCAGCGTACGCAAGCGTGAACTTGTTGGCGCGACCGAAGGCGGCCTCGGTCTCAGTGCTGACCGGTGCTGTGGTTGCACACGCCGGGTCTGCCGCGCCGCAAACCGTATATGTGCTGTCGTGGCGGCGGTTCAACTCGTTCCAGGCGAAGCCGATACCGGCGCCGATATAGGGCGTGAAGCCGCGATTTGAAAACAAGTCATAATAAGCGTTGACCATCCAAAGAGTGCTGTCGATCTTGGTCGAGTCTGTGACTTCGAAGTTGGTCGTATTGCCGTTCGCCCCCCAGCAACTGCCGGAGCAGAAGGCGTGTGTTGCCCACTGTTTGGTTCCCGACAGTTCAACTGAGTCTTGAAAGCGCTTTTCGATCGTCGCATCGACGCGGAAACCGTTGCTAAAATTATAGCCAGCACCGCCGCCGACTGTGGCAAACGTGCTGAAGTCAGAGCTGAACCAAGCAGGGTTCGTGCCCATAAAATCCGGGCCTGACGCGGGGCCGGGTCCACCGACATTGTTATTGACATCGCCAATGTCGAGACCAGATTCCAGCAAGTCAACTGAACCAACACTGCCGATGCCGCCGTCAAAGCGGAAATACCAGGCGCCGCGATAGGTCTGAACCGGAACCGGCGCGGGCACTGCCACAGCCGCCCCTCCGCTCATGTCCTTGAGGCTGCCGGCCCCCTCATTCCAATCGGCGGCGGAAGCTGGCAGAGCAACTGCAAGCGCAACCGAAATGCACGCGATCCGAACTTTCATAATCGTCGTTCCCTCGTCTCTACGGGCCAAGCAACAAAAGCTGCAAAGACCTGACCATGCTCAACTATCTTCACTCTGGACCTGACCAGAGCCGTAAGACGGCAAGACCATGGGCCTCCCTGAACGACGATCCTGGGCGCTAAAACCAAAAAGCACCGTACGCGCACAAGGGAACAGGAAATCGAACGCGAAAAGCCTTTGGAGCAAACCGCTCTTTAGGCGTCTTGCGGAATGTGACAGCACCCGACTGGGAGACACGCCACGTCCCGTTTGTCCTATCGGGACGGATCGCTCCGCCCCTGAAACTCGTATTCACCACGGACTATGGCGCACAAGTTTTAAGGGAGACTTAAGCGGCGTACCGATTTGGCACGCGCGTGACTTTCAAGCTTTAACGCGAATTGAATTTCGGGCGCGCGACCGTTGTCGCGCGCCCGAGGAATGATCCAATTGCAGTTGAAGGAATACTAAGCGGCAGCAGCCGAACGAACGGCATCGACGATATCGCCAACGACACTCGAAACCATGCCCTCGTCGTCGCCTTCCGCCATGACGCGGATCACCGGCTCCGTGCCGGATGGGCGGATAACGAGACGTCCTCGATCCCCAAGCTTGACCTTGGCCGATTCAATGGCCTTGACGACGCGGCTGTCTTCGAGCGGCTTGCCGCTGCCGTAGCGCACGTTCTGCAAAATCTGCGGCAATCTCTCAAAACGGCTGCACACTTCGGAGACAGTTTTTCCGGTTGTGATCACGCAGGCAAGAACTTGAAGCGCGGAAACCAATCCGTCGCCCGTCGTCGTAAAGTCGGAGAGCACGATATGGCCGGACTGTTCGCCGCCCACATTGTAGCCGTGCTTGCGCATATGCTCCGTGACATAGCGGTCGCCCACCGGCGTGCGTGCGAGCGATAGACCGATTTCTTTAAGGTAACGCTCAAGCCCCAGGTTGCTCATAACGGTCGCAACGATGCCGCCGCCCGCAAGCTTTCCACTCCGGTGCCAGCTTTCGGCGATCACCGCCATCAGCTGATCGCCATCGACAATTTGCCCTTTTTCATTGATGATCACGACACGGTCGGCGTCGCCATCGAGCGCGATGCCGATGTCGGCGCGCAGCTCCTTAACTTTCTCGATCAAGGCTTCAGGCGCGGTTGATCCGCACTTGTAATTGATATTACGGCCGTTCGGTTCGACGCCGATTTTGATCACTTCGGCGCCAAGTTCCCAGAGCGCTTCTGGCGCAACCTTGTAGGCAGCTCCGTTCGCGCAATCGATGACGATGCGCAGTCCGTCGAGCCGCAGGTTCTTCGGCAGAGTGCGCTTGGCAAATTCAATATAGCGCTCTTGGGCACTTTCAACGCGCGTCGCGCGGCCGATCTTGTCAGGTGCCGCCAGCAGCGTGCTGCTATCAGAATCGATGAGATCCTCGATCTGGCGCTCCATATCGTCGGACAGCTTGTAGCCATCCGGATCGAACAGCTTGATGCCGTTGTCGTCAAACCGGTTATGCGAGGCGGAAATCATCACGCCGAGATCGGCGCGCAGGGATTTAGTCAACATGGCAATGGCCGGCGTTGGCATCGGACCCAGCAGAAACACGTCCATCCCGACCGACGTAAATCCAGACATCAGCGCGGCTTCGAGCATATAGCCCGACAGGCGCGTATCCTTGCCGATCACCACCCTGTGCTTATGCGCGCCCGTATGGAAGATCTTACCAGCCGCCATGCCCACCTTGAGGGCGATTTCCGATGTCATCGGATGCTGGTTCGCGAGGCCCCGGATGCCATCGGTTCCAAAATAGCGGCGCGACATGTGACCCCTCGTTTCGTTCATCAGTTCATTGAAATTGGTGCCAATTTAGCGCCAACCATACTCCGGCCCAGGACGCAGGCGAAGGGTCTTTCACGCTAACGGGCAAGCCGTCGTGGGCAAGAGCGCAACACTTCTGAACAACTTGCACCATTTTGCATCTCTAACGTTGAGATTAGGCAATTTTCGCACCACTTTCACGTCTCGGTTGCATCGGCATTCGAGTTTGACGGCTATAGCTGCGCTACCCTGGTCTTGAACCATGGTGTTGGGTCTTTGATTTGGGTCTTTGGGCATGGCCTTGGGCCACGGAATCGGCCCATAGACCGGCTAGCCGGTAGCAACAGTGCGGGCGGGGGTACGCCGGCAGGCGTTTGGTTCAGTTTATAGGGGGTTCAGGTAGCATGGCTTTCTTTCTTGCAGTGGCGAATAGAAAGGGTGGCGTTGGCAAATCCACCGTTGCGGTGATGCTGGCACACGCCCTGAGCGTCTACGGGGGAAAGCGCGTTCTTGTGCTCGATCTCGATTCCCAGTGCAACGCCTCGCTCATCCTTATGGGTGGTCACGGCTGGAATGAAGCCCGCAAGGACGGCAAAACGATCTCGGACTACTTTTATGACTTGTTCGACGGCATCCCGGCGAACGCTCGCGACTACGTTGCCCGCAACGTCGGCGATGTTCAGGGGCCCGGCAACAAGCCCGCCACTGTTTCGCTCGTACCCGGCTCCCTTCTCCTCGAAGACATCCAGGGCGAACTCTATCTGAAGCAGGCCAACCAAAGTCATGTGCCCGATGTCGTGGCAAACCGCGTGCGCGGGCGCATCGAAAGCCTGATCCGGCGCTTTGAAGGCGACTTCGACGTCGTGATCCTTGATTGCCCGCCCGGCCTCTCGTTCGCGGCACTGGCCGCATTGAAAACTGCCGACAAGGTGATCGTCCCCTTCCGCCCCGATTACGTCTCCCAGCTCGCCGTCGATCGCATCGCGCTTCTTATCGAAGACAAGCGCAATCTCGACGATCTGATGGAAATCCCAATGTCAGAACGGCGCTATACCTGTCTCGCCAACTACGTGCGCGACGACAACCGGGACTATATGTTGATTGAGGAAATCGGCCTCGTGCACCCGCTGCTGGATACCTTCCTGCCCCAGCGCGACGGCATCGCCAACGCCTTTGACTTTATCTCCGAGCGCCGGTCCATCGACGCCAAATACGGCGATGCCATTGGCGACGTCAAAGAGCTGCACGGCGAGATCCAGAAGTTCCTGGAGAGTGGCTCCAAATCAGCGCAAAAGGATACGGTCGCAGCGCAATAAGCAAAGATACGGCGATGTCCCAGGGATCACAGCTTTGGCAAAACGAACGCATGAAAGCGTTCTTTCGCGCCCATGTCCGGCGTGAAACGGCGCTTGACGAAAAGGCCGCGGAAAAGCTGGTCGAAGCTCTGACTAAAGCCGTCAACTTCATGCGCGTTTGGCAGATGCCGGAAGAGACACCGGCGCCCGCCGCTGCCGCAACGGAAAAAGGAAAACAGAAGCCGGCGCCTGACGCGAAAACCCCTGATTCAAAATCTGATGCGCCCTTTGACCCCTACGCGTTTAGCGCCATGGTTGTCTTGACCAAAACAGGGCGCGAAGGCTTGGCCCGGAAACTCACTGAAATCAAAGGCGCGGATAACCTGCGCAAGTTCGCCGAAGCGCAGCATCTCGGCATCGATCGCCGTCTGACGAAGATCGACGATTTGCGCAAAGCGATCCTGCTGGCTGCCGAACAGCGGCTTGCCGATCGGCGCGCTGCTGCCAGCTGATCCGCAGCTGATCACCCTCAGCCCAGATCTTTTTCGGTCCCGGCTTGGCACGCGCGCCAAACTTCAAGTGCCTGTTTCGTCTCCTTGACATCATGCACCCGAAAAATCTGAACACCCGCCTCAGCGCCGACAAGCGCACACGCGAGAGACCCCGGAACGCGCGCCATCGCATCGTCGACGTTGCACAATTGCCCGATCATCTTTTTGCGGCTCGCGCCGAGCAATAAGGGCACGCCGAGCCCGTGATAGAGCGAGAGCCCCGCCATCACGGCAACGTTGTGATGTAAATGCTTGCCAAACCCAATGCCCGGATCGGCCACGATCTTGGCTTTCGGAATACCTGCGGCCTCGCACGCTCTGATCCGCTGCTCGAGAAAATCAAAAACGTCGAGCACAACGTCCCGGTACTGCGGATCGTTGTTCATCGTCTTTGGATCGCCTTGAGCGTGCATGAGCATGACCGGCAACCCGCTCTCAGCCGCAGCGCCGAGCGCATCCGAATCATGCGTCAAGGCTGAAACGTCATTCAAAATATCCGCGCCCGCCGCTGCCGCCTGGTGCATCACTTCAGCCTTGCGCGTATCGACTGAGATCAACTTATCCGTCTTCCCGCGCAAGCCTTCGATCACCGGAATGACACGGCTCAACTCCTCCTTGAGTGCTACGGCGTCCGACCCCGGGCGCGTGCTTTCGCCTCCGATATCCAGAATGTCCGCGCCTTCGTCTGCCAGCCGCAACGCGTGATCAATCGCAGCTTGTGTGTTTGCATGCTGGCCGCCGTCTGAAAAACTATCGGGCGTCACGTTAACAATGCCCATGATGCGCGGGCAGTCGAGCGCGAGCCCCGCGAGACGCGGCCGGGGCTCCGTCAGGTGCCCCAGAAGATCTGACGCGGCAATCGCATCGCGCCCCCAATCCCCGCTGAAGGCATCGCCAAGAACAACCGTTCGGCGCGTCGTAACGCCCGCGCCGCGCGTCAGAATATCGAGCGCGGCAAAAGACAGCCGTCCGCCTGCGAGCGGCAATCCGCGCCAGGATGGAACGTCCGCTTCATCGATCGCGCACTTCGTCGTGCGATCCCAGAACATGGCCGCCGGCTGGAGATACGTCGAGCGCTGCATGGCATATCCGGATGGCATAAAGAAAAATGGTGGCCGCAGGGGATACCCCAGCAAAGCGTCGTTTAGCACATCGGAGGTAGAAAGCGATGGATCTGCGGGTCGCTAAAGTGATTACGGGCCGGAGTTCGTTTGAACTCCAGCCCGTAATTGTCAGTCTTGCACTCGAAGGCGGGACTTAGGCAATGACCCAGAAGTCCGAAGCAGTCAGAGCTGCAACTGCGTTATCGACATCGTCGAGCACGGCAATGGCAACAGCTTCGTATGCCGTTCCCACGCCATCCTTGTCAGCCCAGAGGATTCTGGTGTCGGTTTCGAAGATGAAGCGATGGGTCGAGAGAGTGGCAAGGCCGCTCGTGTTCGAAGTGTACGCAGTCGCCGCGAGAGCGGCACCAGCAGTATCCGCCAACGCGAACATTTCCTTTGACACATAGATCTTGTCGGATTCAGTGCCGACGCCGGAAACTGCCGCTGTCTGGAAGTTCTCGAAGCGGTCCATGCCCATGTCGTACTGAGCCTGGAACCAGTCCGCATCGCCATTGACGCCGTTCAGGGTATCGAAGCCCAAGTCGCCGCGCATGATTTCATATTCGGTGGCCGACGTTTGGTTGGCAGCATTGATGATGTCGCCGCCAGCGCCGCCAGCAATGTAGCCGCCGCGCGTTGTCGAGGCCGTCAGGTTATCGCCGTACTTGGAACCGAAAACATGCTCGACGTTAGTCCAAATGTCGCCCGCAGCAGCTCCGCCGCCCGCGCCGCTTGATGCCAAGGCAACGGTCACGGATGCGGTCGAGTCCGTATAGGAGAGCCAGTCGCCGCCGCCATAGACGCCGCCAGCGAGCGCGAGCGTGTCTGTGCCGCCGTTGACGGTATCTATGCCCGCGCCGCCGACGAGTACGTCGTTGCCTGCGTCGCCATTCACGATGTCTTCGCCCAATCCACCATAAATCGTGTCGTTGCCGTCGCCGCCGTTAAGACCCGTAACGCCCGAAATATTCAGGTTGTCGTCGTCGCGGCCGCCGTCGATAAAGTCGGCTTCAGTGCCGCCGCTGGCCGAATCTTGGCCGTTGCCGCCATAAAGACGGTCAAGACCTGCAAGGCCGTACATCAAATCGTTGCCGTTCGCACCGACGAGACGGTCGTTGCCGTTACCGCCGTTCAGCGTGTCGTTGCCGTAGCCGCCGTCGAGGGTGTCGTTACCATCGCCGCCAACGAGCGAGTCGTTGCCTTCTAAGCCATAGATCGAGTCGTTCGCGGTTGTGCCCGTTAGGGTTTCGCCGACAGATGTACCTCTAATGCGTGCCATTGTTGAGTAACTCCACTGATCCCAAAATTTCTCTCTCGTGCGCTGCAGGCTCAGTCCACGAGGGGGGTCGTAAAACTCAGAGGCATGTCAAGCGCGTCAATCATTACCCGCATGCGCTAAACAAAAACTTAATGCGGGAGTGGGCCGTTATGATTGCGTGCAACAAAG
>JANOKZ010000343.1:0-7456 GCA_031419515.1 Hyphomicrobium sp. | reverse complement strand
TCTGCTGGCGGCAGGTGGTGTCGTTTCAGCGCTGAAATCGCAGGACAAGAAGCAGCTTCTGCAAGACCTGTCCGACAGAGCTGCACAAGCCACTGGACTCGATGCGCGCGAGATATTTGCGGCTCTGCTCCAGCGTGAACGGCTGGGCTCCACCGGACTCGGTAGCGGCATTGCCATACCGCATGTGAAACTGGCCGGCCTTAAGGGTATTACTTGTCTGTTTGCGAAACTCTCGAGCCCGGTCGAGTTCGAAAGCCATGATGGGCAGCCCGTCGATCTCGTGTTTTTCCTGCTGGCGCCTGAAGACGCTGGCGGCGACCACCTGAAAGCTTTGGCGCGAATTTCGCGGCTCGTTCGCGATCCCGATACACTCGAGCGGCTTCGTTCGGCGAAAGACGACAAGACGCTGAAGCGCGTTCTGACAGAGCCCGCAACGTCTCACGCAGCATAAGTTTGGGCCGCACAGGTTTGGGCGGCAAAGGTTTGGGCGGCATGGATTTGCTGGACAGGCCAGAATGCTTAACCAAGCGAGTGCTCAGCCGAGAATGGCGAGCGCACCGAGGCCAAGCCCGCCGACAATTAGCCGCCACCAGCCAAAGAACGACAGCCCACGCGCCGAGATGAAGTCGAGCACATAGCGCACCACAATGACGCCCGCGACGAACGCGGCGGCAAATCCAAGCGCAATTTGCGTCAAGTCATCGCCCGAGAGCTTCGACCAGTTCTTGTAGAGATCATAGGCAAATGCCCCGGCCATCGTCGGCATCGCCAGGAAGAACGAGAATTCGGCGGCGGTACGCTTGTCCGCGCCGCAAAACATCGCGCCAACAATTGTCGAACCAGATCTCGAAACGCCTGGGATCAATGCCAGACACTGACAAAGACCGATCTTGAAGGCAGTCGCTGGCGTCAGCTCCATCACATCGGTGTAGCGCGGTTCGAACTTCATACGGTCAACGACGAGCAGTATGATGCCGCCGACAACGAGCGATGTGCAGATCAGAAGCGGGCTCTCAAACAAAATTGTTTTGATGTAGGAATGCGCAGCCGCCCCAATGACTGCGGCGGGCAGAAACGCAACGAGTACGCTCATGACGAACATCTGCGTGCGCCGGTCGTTCGGCAGCGAGATCATCAGGTGCCACAATTTCCCGGCATAGACCGTCAGTAGCGCCAGGATAGCGCCAAGCTGTATCAAGACTTCAAACGTGCGTCCCGGCGACGTAAACCCCATCAACCGCTCGGCAAGCAACAGGTGCCCAGTCGATGAGACGGGAATATACTCCGTCAAGCCCTCTATCAGGCCCAGAAGGATGACTTGCCATGTCGGCATAGAATATCTCCGTCGCGCCGGTTGCCCGGCCTATCGCACTGGGTTGTGCCCGCCGCCAACTAGCAGGATTCAGGAGTCTGGCCTAAACCTTTTGGACGCTTTCCCCGTCCCGCACGCCAAGCAGCCGCGAATCGTTGCATACGGGAAACAAGATGACGTCTTTCAAACCGGTTTCTCAGGTCCGCCACCGTGACCACATTCAAGCTCACGCAATACCGGCTTTGTCCGCGCTCCCGGTCCATTCGGCTGGCGCTCGCGGAAGCGGGTATCGAGACAGAACTCGTCGAAGAATACCCATGGGAGTGGCGCCAAGGTTTCCTCGCAAAAAACCCGGCGGGCGAACTCCCAATCCTTGAACTCAGCAACAAGCTGACGTTGTGCGGCGTCTACTCAATTTCCGAATTCATTGCGGAAGAATCGAAGGCACCCGCTCAAAGTCAAAGTCCCGGCGGGCGGGCGCCGCACCTTTTCCCAGGCAACCGCGAAGAGCGCGCCGAAGTGCGCCGGCTGGTGGATTGGTTCCACGGAAAATTCGACCGGGAAGTCTCGCGCGAGATCCTGTTCGAGAAAGTTTACCAACGCATGAAACCGAGCGGGCAACAGGCGCCAAACACCGAAATACTGCGCGCGATCCGCACTAACCTCAGGTATCACTTTTCGTACATAAATTACTTGAGTGAACAGCGGCGCTGGCTCGCGGGCGAGGAAATGAGTTTCGCCGACTTGTCGGCCGCCGCGCACGTTTCAATGCTCGACTACCTGGGTGAAGTGCCCTGGGACGAGTATTCAAGTGCAAAAATATGGTACGCAAGAGTCAAATCACGCCCCTCGTTCCGCCCGCTTCTCAGCGATCGTGTGCCGGGCACCGCGCCGCCGCTCGCCTATACCGATCTCGATTTTTGATTCGCCTCTCCAAATTGCGTTTCGGAAGGGCGGATGCATCGTGACGGATTTATCGAGCACACATCTTAAGTCGTTTCTGAAATCAGCGGCCATCGAACTTGGCCTCGATTGCATCGCAGTCACCAAGCCATCCGCCATTCCCGACGCCGCAGGCCGGCTTCATTCTTTCCTTGCCGAAGGCCGGCACGGAGATATGCAGTGGCTGGCAGACAAGGCCGATAAGCGCGCCGATCCTATTGCGTTGTGGCCGGATGTGCGGTCCGTCATCATGATCGGCCAAAGCTACGCGCCGAAAGACGACCCTCTTGCCGCCCTCGAAGACCCCGCTCGCGCTGCCATTTCTGTTTACGCAAAAGGGCGCGACTATCACGACGTCCTGAAGAAGAAAATCCGGACCCTGGCGGAGAAGTTTGCCGGGCTCAGCGGGGCTGGCGTCAAGATATTTGTCGATACCGCACCGCTTCTTGAAAAGCCCCTTGCAGCTGCCGCAGGTCTTGGCTGGCAGGGCAAACACACAAATTTCGTCTCGCGCGAGCATGGCTCGTGGCTTTTTCTCGGGGCGATTCTGACGACCGCCGAAATTGAGCCCGACACACCCGAGGCCGACCACTGCGGATCGTGCCGCAAGTGCCTTGATGTTTGCCCAACGGACGCGTTCCCAACACCCTACCAGCTTGATGCGCGGCGCTGCCTCGCCTACCTCACGATTGAACACAAAGGGCATATCGCGGAAGAGTTTCGCAGACCCTTGGGAAATCGCGTCTTCGGGTGCGACGACTGCCTAGCCGTGTGCCCATGGAACAAGTTTGCGGAAGCCTCGCGCGAAGCGAAGTTCGCCGCCACACCTGAAACCGATAACCCGCCGCTCGCTGAAATCTTGGCACTGAGCGACGCCGAATTTCGCGTTCGCTTTGCGGGCACGCCCGTCAAGCGTACCGGCCGCAATCGTGTGGTGCGCAATGCACTCATTGCGGCTGGCAATTCGGGAGACGCGGAATTGGTACCTCTCGTACAGCGCTTGCTTGATGACGCCTCGCCACTCGTGCGCGCCATGGCCATCTGGGCCTTGCAAGAACTCGTAGACATCGACACGTTCCATGCACTGCGCCACCAGCGCGCGTCACTTGAAACCGACCCCGGCGTCGCCCACGAATGGCGCACACAAAACCGAAGGCCATCCGCGTGACGCATCTTTTTTGTTTTGGTCTCGGCTACAGTTCGGGCGTCGTCGCGGGCCGCCTCGCCCGGCAAGGCTGGCGCATCACGGGAACGTCGACCAGCACGGAGGGCGTCGCTCGCATCGCGGCAAACGGATACACCGGATTGGTTTTTGACGGCACGGCGGCCAATGCCAGCGTTGCGGCAGAACTCAAGACGGCAACGCACGTCCTTTTGTCCATTCCGCCTGGAGCAGTCGGCGATCTCGCTTTTGCTCTGCACGGCAATAGCATTCGCGAAAACGCCTCCATCACCTGGATCGGCTATTTCTCGACCGTCGGCGTCTATGGCGACGCGCAGGGCGGCTGGGTCGATGAGGAGACGGATGCCAAGCCCGGCTCCGAGCGGGGCCGGCGCCGCTTGGCGGCTGAACGGCAATGGCTGAGCCTCGCTCGCGACACAGGAAAACACGCCGCCGTCTTTCGATTGCCCGGCATCTATGGCCCCGGCCGTAGCGCCCTCGATGATGTCTTAGCCGGCACGGCGCGCTCCATCATAAAGCCTGGACAAGTCTTCAATCGCATCCACGCCGATGACATCGCCAGTGCCGTTATCGCCGCAATCGACCGGCCCCATCCGGGCCGGGTCTATAACGTCACCGACGACGAGCCCGGCCCGCCGCAAGACGTTGTCAATTTTGCGGCTGAGCTCTTGGGCCGCCCTCAACCGCCGTCTTTGGACTTCGCGACGGCCGAACTCTCACCCATTCTTTCGCCCATGGCACGCAGCTTTTACTCCGAAAACAAACGCGTCGCCAACGTGCGCATGAAAGCAGAACTTGGTATCCGCTTGAAATACCCAAACTATCGCGAGGGCCTGATTGCTATTTTGCGGTCCGCCGCGCCCAAAATTCCAGAATGATGACCAACCTCGACCGTCATTCGGCCAGAATGTCTGGCGACAACTCAAGCGGGGCAGTATTTTTACGAGGGCAATATGCGGCCGTTAATTCTATTTGCAATTTATGGCGTTGCGTTTGCGGGCGTCACATTCATTCGGGCAACGGCCGGCGCAAATGACCCAGCGCATGAATTGGCGCAGAAGTTCGCTATCGGCGACCAGGCAAAGACTGCCGCCCAACCTCAGCCCAACAATCCTCCCCCCAAGCTGCAATTGACAGCACCAAAGCCTGCAGTGGCTGCACCCAAGCCGCAGACCCAAGCTCACACACAGGCTCAGGCTCAAGTCCAGGCGCCTGCGCCCAAAGCGCCACCCGCGCCAACGGCCAAGCCGCGGCCACCCGCTCCAGGCCCCGATTACGAGCGTGATATGTTGGAGGCAGCTCGCGCCGAGGCGCAAGCCCGCGAGAAGCTCCAAACCCAGCAGGCGGAGTCAAAGCCTGCAACCGTAACTGCAACTGAACCGGCACCGCCAGCCGTTGCGCCGCCACCGCCAGCCGTTGCGCCGCCCTCATCACCGCCACCATCAGCTCAGGCCACAACGCCACAAGTGGCAACGCCCCCAGTAGCGCCCCCAGTAGCGCCCCAAGTACCGCCCCAAGTCGCACCTCAAGCAGCCGCGCCACAACCGGCGGCGGCTCCAGCGCATGCAGCGTCACCGCAGATCAAGATCGAAGCCAAGGTCAACATCCCGGCGCCAGCTGCAGCCGCGATCGTGTCACGGCCCGAAGGGGCCCCGCGCGCCACGATCCTGGCTGTACTCACGCATCACGCGCATGACGCCGGGCGCCCCATCACGCCGCCCGACCCGATCATTTGCTTGGCCGATATTTGCTACATCTCTGCCGGGCCCAATGCCGACGCCAAACTCATCTCACGCAGCGACGCCCTCAGCACCAAGAACACCGTAACCTCGGGCGCAGGCGCCTGCAAAGGCATGAGCCGCTGCGCCTACCGGGGCGTTTCGATGAAGCGGGGCGATGAAGTCCAGATCATTGATCTTGGACTTGTTGGCCATGATAAACGCGAACCCGCCGACGTCACGCCCGACACGAGCTGCCGCGTCGACGAGGGCGATCTTGTTTGCGATCAGCCCGTTGCAGCGCCCGACTATCGCATCTGGGTCGTGCCAGAGACCGTTGCCGCCGCAGCAGGTCCCGGCGCCATCGAACATGCCCTCGCCGACGATCTTCCCGAGGAAGACTTCGCGCAAGCCGGGGACAAGTAGACCGTGGAATTTCTACCATGCGAAACCCCGGTGCAACCCACCTTGGCCTACGGCAAAAACCTTAGCTGGCTGCCCACCATGCCGTTGCCCTCGTTGAACATCTCGAAATATCTCTGGACGATTTGGCCGAACATTTGTCCGTCGCCATCAAACTGGCGGCCCTCGCTCTTGATCAGCGGCGTTTCGAACGCGCGCAGCATATCCAGCAATTGACGCGGGAAACCCTTGAACTCGTCGAAATCTTTGGGCTTTTCACCTTTGAAGCCATCGAACTCATCGACCGCCTTGGCATAAACGCCGAGCGCTTCGCTAAACCGCTTCACGTCGATGACGATATTTTTCGGCGGTACGACGCCGGCAATGACCTGGTCGAATTTCTCGCCGGACGAGTCCGGCCCGAGTTCCTTTATCATCTCGTCGAGTTCGTCGCCGCCGATCTGTTGAGGCCGTATGCGCGGAAACACGTCGAGCACACGGTCGACCGCTTGCATTACGTTACCAACCTGCCACGCTGCCTTGCGGCCATCTCGCGCCGCGATTCCCGCAAGCTCTTGTTCCTCGACATCGCGAACGAGAACGCGCAAGTCCGGCATCATTGCCTCGCGCGCGGCCAGGAACACGGTGATGAGCGGCACCATCAGTTTGTGCAGCGTCTGGCCCTCGGCGGCATTGTCGGCCTCGTACCCCTTGCGGTCGTAATAGGCGGTCGCCTGATTCATAATAGGGGCCAAAGCCTCGTAGGCATCGATGTAGCGCAGCATCGTCGAGTCGAGCTTCGCGACGCTGGGTTTTAAGCCAGCCGCCGCGCGCGCTTCCTTCAAGAGGCCTTCCAAATCGGGCAGGTCATACATGCCGTAGGAGATGTAGCGCTCCTTGCCCGTCGGCCCCGTCTTCATGTTGACCCAGCTCTGATAGCGCTCCCAGGATTCAACCGCGCGTTCGGTCGATTTTGCAGTCTCGATGTAGACGTTGGCCTTGTGCAGCGCGGCCTGAACATCCTCGGCCGACGCCCGCTTTGCAGACATCAGGGTTGTGAGCGCGATCGCCGCTCCGGCGATGAGCACGAGAAGCCCGATGAGGCCTCTGAAATTCTGGCCGATCCAAGATGAACGCATAACAAAATCCCGCATGCCAAAAATTGAATCGCGACGTGTTCGCACGTCCGGCTATTGCCGCATTCTGCTCTCGATCCGGTCCGCTTGCGATTGTCAAATCCTGGGTTGGTTTACGACCGCGAAAACGCGTTAGGTCCCTATGGCCGCTTTCAAACCACCCCCTCGATCGCCCCAAACAGTTTCTCCAAATCTTCTGGCCGCGACAAGCGATGTTCGCCGTCGGGGATTTCGATGAGGCGCGTCCAGCCGCCTTTCAAGAACGAGGCAAGTTCGCGCGCGTGGCTGGCTGGCACATCGGGATCGAGCAGACCTTGCAAGATAACGACAGGGCGTCCCGGATCGAACGGCGCGCGCGCCAAGAGATGTTTGCGCCCGTCCTCGATCAGCACGCGCGTGATGGTGTAAGGCTCGGCATAGGCCGATGGCCGGAGATGAAATCCCTTGTCCATGATTTCCTGCTTCACTGGTTCGGGAAATCGCTTCCACATCAGCTCTTCGGTCATGTCCCATGCCGGGGCAATGAGCACGAGCCCCTTAATGCGTTGCGCCTCGCCGGGTGCCGCGCGCATCAAGCGGCGCAGCAGAATAAGCGCAATGTGCCCGCCCATACTTGACCCGATGATAACCTGCGGCCCGCGGCTGACGCGCGTGAAGACCGCCTCCGCCTCTTCAAGCCAACGGCCGATCGTGCCATCAACAAACGCGCCGCCCGAACGGCCGTGTCCCGAGTAATCGAAGCGCGTGTATCCAAGCCCCTTGG
>JANOKZ010000342.1:0-3977 GCA_031419515.1 Hyphomicrobium sp. | reverse complement strand
GCTTTCGGGCGCGGCCAATACCATCCTCTCGGCGGCTCAGTTCTGGGTGGGAAGCGCAGCGCACGATACCAGCGACCGCCTCGTCTACAATCCTGTGTCCGGCGTCTTGACCTACGACAGCAACGGGATCGTCGCGGGCGGCACGGTCCAGGTCGCGGTGCTGAGCGCTCATCTCACCCTTACAAACGCCGATTTCGTTATCATCTAGCGGCGCTTACCCTCTCGCACTCCGAAGCCGTCTTTTCCGGCATCGGCCAAAGCGAGGTGCGCTGTCAGGTGCACTGGTAGGGGGTGGCCGGGAGCGTGCCCAGGAAGCGCGTATGAACGCCGCCTGAACCGCCCGCTCAAGGGCCGTTCAAGGCCGCCCCTATAGTGATACCGCGTAGTGATCCCGCCATAACCCGGCTATAGTCAGCGAGTATACCCCATGGCATGCGCAAGTGTTTACTTCGAAGAGGCAATGCAAATGACCGACTACTCACAGAATTCCAAGCTCTCTGCTCTCGCGGCCCACGGCGAAGTGGCCGTCAATAAAACCATGTCTCTCGTCAAGCTCGGCGTGCTCGCCGTCTCGGTGGCGGCCGCCATTCCGACCGCGCGCAATCTCTATTACTCCTGGACGACGGGCGTGCCGTACAACCAGGTCGAGCACCGGCTGACACAGGCCGAACTGCTGGAGAAAAACTTCGATTGCAAGATCGACTACCGCGCCTTGTCGTCGGCAACCGGCGCCAAGGTCGATGTCGGTTCGTGTGCCAAGACCGGCGATATCTCGATCAAGATTTCCGGCCCCAACGGACAAGTGAACTACGAATGGATCGCATTCGAAAAACTGCCGAAACCGGCGGCGACCCAGGCCGCGTCGTTCATGGATCTCATCATTACGGCCGCGATTGCCGAAGAATTGGCGAAGCCCAAGGCCACGCCTGCAGCCGCCGCGCCGATAGTCGTTGCCGAAGCGGCAACAGAAGTTCTGTGCCAAGCGAAAGCGAAGGACATGATCACGCGCGTGGTCAAGGAAGCCGGCAAATGTTTCAAGGAAACCGTTTCGCTGTTTAAAGGCACTGTTGAGAAGCGCGAGGAAGTGGC
The DNA here is from genome assembly GCA_031419515.1 of Hyphomicrobium sp. Taxonomy (GTDB): domain Bacteria; phylum Pseudomonadota; class Alphaproteobacteria; order Rhizobiales; family Hyphomicrobiaceae; genus Hyphomicrobium_B. Next base: position 2,888 of record JANOKZ010000342.1, on the reverse strand, counting down.
TTGCGACAAGGCTTGTCCCGCGCCTTAATTTTCCAGCGGTGCGATGAGCGTTCGCTGGACGCATTCTGAAATTTATTGCGCGGCACTTCACAGCAAGGAGTGCCGCGCAATTTTTTTGCGGCAAGGCCCGGCGTCGCGAGAACTCAGGTAGCATTGGTGTGAGTTGTTGTGAGATCACCAACAAGATCGCTTGACGCCAAAGCATAAGGGGTATTCACTGCATCCTCGTGAAGCCGCCGCTGCAAGTTGTGAAAAAGCGAGATGGATCCCGGCCCATGCGGCCGCTAAACCCTCGCTTTCCTTGTAGTACCGAAAAGGTTTCAAGGTCGCGCCTCACGCAGTTGAAACAGCTGATGGAGGAAGGATGACGCCACCTGGTACATTCGGACCTCGCCCTGATGCGAGGTCACGGTTTGGATAGCGCGCTCGAGCCTATGGCTATGCTAACTTTGGCTATGCCAATTGGGGCCATGCTGTTCCTAGCCGCCACAGTCAAAATTTGGATACTTCATTCGAGGGCGTTGGCACGATCACGCCACCAGAGCCTCGCACAAAAAGCCCGGTTATAGTCTGGGCAAACCATCTATGGTCAAAGGAACCCCGCGCACGTCCGAGGACGTCGCGGGGTTTTCATTTTAGCTGGGCGCTCGTGGACGGTGCATCAATCAATTTGGCGCTTCCGGTCGGCGTTGCACATGAACGCCGTTGGCGGCCGGCTCCCTGAAGGGGAGTCGCCAACGGCAACAAAAGAGTGAAGCCAGGAACCGTAAAGCTTTATTCGGCCTATTCGGCTTGAACCCTCCGCAAAGGGAATCCCCCGCTCCAGTTCCTGGCTGCAACAACAATCGCGCGCAGGCAGTGCGTCTGCAACATAAAATGGTGTGCTGCAGTATTTTTTCGGGGAGGAGTTGCGAACGTCATTTTCAGGTCAGCAAAAGCCGGTGTCACTTTTGTTGATCGTGGCGCGACGGTCACAGATCGCCGCGATGTTTCCGCGCCGTGTAATTTTTTGAAGTCTAGTCCTTATGATTGGTGATCGCGACGAACTTCGGGTCGTTCTGCACTTGGCGCTCGTGCATGAGAAAATCATAATACCCGCAGCGGCGCTTTTCGCCCGGATAGTCGCGGCAGTTGGCGGGGCGCGCTTTGTAGACCGTGCAGCGGCGCTCTTTAGTGTCGAAGAATTGGCAAATGCGGCCGAAGTGCGGATCCTTCTTGCGCCGCATGATGTACTTGCGCCCATACGCCGCGCGCGTGAACTTCGTCTGCGCGGCTTCAAACGTCATGTCGTGATGCCGGGCCAGGCGCTTCACATCGGCCTTGTTCAGCGCGATCAACGGATACGAGCAGCAGTAACCGGGACAGTTGAGACAATTGTAATGGGCCATTGGTGGCGGTGGTCTTTCTTGGGGTTGCGCGTGCCGCTTTGCCAATAGGGCGGGGCAAAGGCCCGGTCAAGCAAGGTAAGGCCGAATAACAAAAGGTGTGGCCGTGGTGGGCTGCGTTGGGCGTATTCTGCACTCTATCGGTTTGCCGCCTGCGCGGTGGGGCCGTATTGCGCCGGAAGGAAGCAGGCTCCGCTATCGCAAAGAACGCCGCGCCGTAGGTTGGGTAGAGGGCGGTTATCCGCTTGTGGGATCGTGCCACAATACCCGCCCGAAACCCAACGCCAGGAATTCGAATTTGTTGTGGCGCGATTTTGCCGTGTGGGGTTGGGTTTCGCCTCGCAACTGCGCGCTCACAAGCGCGGGGGGGGGGCTCTACCCAACCTTACTGTAGCCAGCGCGCTTTTTGATCGGCGCCATTCATATTTTTCGAGGTGAAGAAGCTAGGTCCGTAAAGCCCAGAAAAAAATTGCTCTTGTGCTCGCGCGCGCTGCGAGCGAGCCTTAAACTCTCTGAGCCTCTGTTTGCAGGCGTAGCGTAACCTGCCGAGATGGCGTCCTTCGGTATTCGGCAAACGCTTGACGAAGTTACTCTGCCAAGTCGTGTATTCAGCCGGATTGGGAAGAAGGCCCCTTTTCGCGGCACCGCTCCAATCAACCGACACCAAAGATGGTAGGCGCCCCCTGTATTGCTTCTTGTAGTTTTCGCGGAGCTGCTTGCCGTGTAGCATAAGGTCTTCACCCAATATAATTCCAAATTGGATACAATCGTCGGATTGCTTCTGTAACGCTGTAATATTTTGACCAAAATGAAGGTCTATCCCTGAGGCGATGGGCAAGCCGAAAATCTTTGCTATCGTCGTGGGTGAACTCTCACCTTCCGCTCGAACGCTGGACAACATTTCATTTCGTTCCTTGATCGTCTCATCGAGTGCAAGGATGCACTGAACAAGTGTTGCAATTGTCGGCCGCACGCGTCCAGCAACAGCCAGCTTCGACATAACAATATCTTCAAGCCGGTCAAAGCGCACGTGAACCGGACTAATCATGTTCATTTCCATGGGCATTAAACGCACCGGCGACAACGATGCTGTGCAAATTCTCTATGAGTTTCGCGTGTTCCCGGTGGGCTTCTGTACGGGCAATTTCATACTTCGCGGCAATATCCACGACTATCTGTTTTTTGAAATTGAAGTAGGTAGTCGTAACCATTGCGGTCAACTCAACCGCAGCATTCGTATCGAGTATCTCTTGATAAAGGCGATCACGCAGCTTGCCAGTCTCTGCTATGCGTTGTGCAGCCCATGCGCCGCCCCAAGCGCCAGCCATCGCAGCCAAGAGTGACGAACCGAATGCCGAATTGGCTAAGAGTCCGTCCGGAACCTTTATGAGGTTTTCCGGGCTCTTGCGAGTCGCCTGAGCATGATGCGGATCATCGCAAGGATGATAAATGCGGAATGGGAGCGGGCGAGATTTTCGAAGTCCTTTGCAAGTCTGCGGCAGC
>JANOKZ010000341.1:0-7995 GCA_031419515.1 Hyphomicrobium sp. | reverse complement strand
ATAATGCCGCCGATGATGCCCGTGATGATGCCCGCCGTCGGGGGCATGCCCGAGGCGATCGAAATACCCATACAAAGTGGCAGCGCGACGAGAAAGACGACGACGGAGGCTAAGAGATCGGGCCCCAAGGTCGATCCGAATGTTGAACCCTTGGCCGCGTTCGTGTCCTGCTGACTTGCCATGCTTTCCCCGTTCCGCGCTCAAACATCGCGTCCCCAATTGATCGTGCGCCACGGCCGAAAACGCCGCGAATGCCTGGATTGGCGCGGACGATAGAGATTGGACTTTAGTATCGCAACAGCCTCGGTAGCAGCTGCGACAGTCGGTCCAGAGGTTGTGCGCGGGATTATCGGCGCTTGTCGTTGCCGGAACTGGAGCCTGTGCTGGAGCCCGTGCCGCCCATCATGTTGGACTGAGCTTCGGTCCAACTTTGCATGGCCTGCTGGCAACTCTTCTGCCACATGTCAGCTGCTTGCATCCAGAACTGGAACGGGTTCGCTGGCATCGCGCCCATACCCGGCATCATACCTGGCATCATACCTGGCATCATGTTGAAGGGCGACTGCCCGCCCATGCCCGGAAATGCATTTGGGAAGGGGGAGAGATTGCCGGCGCTGCCACCCGGCATGGTGAAGGCACTGCTAGGGTTCTTGAGTTGCTGTTCCCAGGTCTCCATGACCTGATCCATGAACTGCACTTGCATCTTGGACGCGTTCTGCATCTGCTGGCGGCTCATATCGACGAACTCTGTTGGCCAGCCCATGGCCTTGGCGGCAGAGGACATCTTATCGAACACGGCTTCACTGTTTCGCTCGCTCATCTTGCCCATGTCGTTGCGCCAGTTCGACATAGCGTCGAAGGCCGAGCCAACAGCCTTGCGGGCATCGTCATTGAGCGCGGCAAAAGCCGGATTATTGCGGGGGTCGAACGGGTTTGACATGGCAAAACTCCACGAGGTCGGGGGAACCGGATAGACAATTTTTGCACAGGCGCCGCTGGGATACCAGTGATTAAGGCCGCTCTTGACGGCGCAAAAGCCGCGGCCCCTTGCCCAGGCCCTGAAACGCCCCTTTTGCCGATGTGTTCCACCTGCTATGAGCCCCCCATGACAGACACCTCCCTAATCCGCAATTTCTCGATTATTGCTCACATCGACCACGGTAAATCGACGCTCTCCGACAGGCTTATTCAGCTTTGCGGCAACGTCGCCAACCGGGACATGAAGGAGCAGATCCTCGACACGATGGACATCGAGCGCGAGCGCGGTATCACCATCAAAGCCCAGACGGTCCGCCTCGACTATCACGCCAAGGACGGAAAGCTTTATCAGCTCAATCTGATGGACACGCCCGGCCACGTCGATTTCGCCTACGAAGTTTCCCGCTCGCTCGCCGCCTGCGAAGGCGCCATTCTCGTGGTGGACGCGAGCCAAGGCGTCGAAGCGCAAACGCTCGCAAACGTCTATCAGGCGCTCGACAACAAGCTTGAAATCCTGCCTGTCCTGAACAAAATCGATTTGGCATCGGCCGACGCCGACCGGGTGAAAGAACAGATCGAAGACGTGATCGGCATCGACGCATCACACGCGATTGGCGTCTCGGCCAAAACAGGGCTCAATGTCGAAGCCGTGCTCGAAGGCATCGTCACGCTTCTGCCGCCGCCCGTTGGTGACGCCAAAAAGCCGTTGAAAGCCATGCTCATCGACAGCTGGTACGACGCTTATCTTGGCGTCGTCGTTCTCGTGCGCATCAAAGACGGCGTGATGAAGAAGGGCCAGAAGGTCAAGATGATGGCGTCCGGCGGGTCGTATCAGCTCGACCGCGTCGGCATCTTCCGCCCGAAGCAGGAAATGCTCGACCAATTGAACCCGGGCGAAGTTGGCTTCTTCACGGCTGCAATTAAAGAAGTTGCCGACACGCGCGTCGGCGATACCGTGACGGACGAAAAGAACCCATGCGCCGAAGCCCTACCTGGTTTCAAGCAGGCGCAACCGGTTGTGTTCTGCGGCCTGTTCCCGGTCGATGCCGCTGACTTTGAAGACCTGCGCGAAGCCATGGGCCGCTTGCGCTTGAACGACGCGAGCTTCTCGTTTGAAACGGAGAGTTCCGCCGCCCTCGGTTTCGGCTTCCGTTGCGGCTTCCTCGGCCTCCTGCATTTGGAGATTATCACCGAGCGTCTGGCGCGTGAATTCAAACTCGACCTCATCACCACGGCGCCGAGCGTCATCTATCATTTGCACATGAAAGACGGCGCGATGATCGAGATGCACAACCCGGCCGATATGCCCGAGGTTATGTTGATCGATCACATCGAGGAACCCTGGATCGAAGCCACGATCCTGGTGCCCGACGAACATCTCGGGTCGGTTCTGAAGCTCTGCCAGGACCGTCGCGGCCGGCAAAAGCAGCTGACCTACGTCGGCTCCCGGGCCATGGCCGTTTATGAGCTGCCACTGAACGAAGTTGTGTTCGATTTCTACGACCGCTTGAAGAGCGTGTCGCGCGGCTACGCCTCGTTCGACTATCACATCCAAGGCTATGAAGAGGGCGATCTCGTCAAGCTGTCGATCCTGGTCAATGCCGAGCCGGTCGATGCGCTATCGATTGTCGTGCACCGGGCGCGCGCGGAAAGCCGCGGCCGGTCGATGTGCGAAAAACTCAAAGACTTGATCAAGCCGCACCTGTTCCAGATCCCAATCCAGGCGGCGATCGGCGGCAAGGTCATTGCGCGTGAAACCATCAAAGCCATGCGCAAAGACGTGATCGCCAAGTGCTACGGCGGCGATATTTCACGAAAGCGCAAGCTCTTGGACAAGCAAAAGGCCGGCAAGAAGAAGATGCGCGAATTCGGCAAAGTCGAAATCCCGCAAGAGGCCTTCATCGCAGCCCTCAAGATGGATGATAATTGATCGCTTTAGCGATCACCCCGGGGCTCGTCCCCGGGGTCCATATTTCCCCGTGCACGGATCTATGTCCTGTGGCACACTTACCGAATGCCCTGGGTTTACATCATGGCCAGCACGCCGCGTGGCACGCTGTACATAGGCGTGACAGATGACCTGCGCCGCCGCGCGCGGGAACATCGCGGATCGCGCGGGTCTGCATTTACTCGCAAATACGCGGTAAAATTTCTTGTTTGGTATGCGCGCTTTGAACACGCCAAGGACGCTCTCCAACGCGAACGCACGATGAAAGACTGGCCGCGCGCCTGGAAGATCAATCTGGTTGAACGCGAGAACCCGGACTGGAAAGATCTGTGGGATTCGCTGAGTAATCAACCGATCAAGAATGAAAGTTTGCTGGACCCCGGGAACAAGTCCCGGGGCATCGCTTCGCGATGGATAGATGATAATTGATCGCTCATCTCTTGTCGCTCCAGCGCAAGCGCTGACGCTTTAGCGCTTCACCCCGGGACTCGTCCCCGGGGTCCATATTTCCCCGTGCACGGACCCATGTCCTGTGGCACTCTTCCGCAATGCCCTGGGTCTGCATCATGGCCAGCAAGCCGCGTGGCACGCTTTACATAGGCACTCCGGGCAACGAACCGGAACCGCCTACCAACAAACAAACCGGCTAGAAAAAACCCTTTGGCGCGTGCTATCTTTCGACCATGACCAACGAAACAAAGCGCAACGACGACATCTACGCGCGCGAGGGCGGACCCTACGCGGACATGATCCGCGAGCTCGTCGAATCCGGCCGTTTCGACAGCGCGGCCGAAGTGGTACTCGAAGGGCTTGCGCTCGTGCGCGAACAGGAGCTTGCCAAGAAAGCGCGAGACGGCTGGCTGCGAGAAGAAATTCAAAAAGGCATAGAAAGTGCAGATCGTGGCGAACTCGTTCCTGCAGAGGACGTCTTCGCGCGCCTTGAAGAAAAATATCGCAAGGCCGCCAGCAAGCTTATGCCATGAAGGTCGTGATTTCTCATGCGGCCGCAGCCGATCTTGAGAGTATTGGCGACCGGATAGCGGCACACAGCCCGGCAAGGGTGATCTCTTACATTGACGAGTTGCGCCGCCGTTGCGCTCAAATCGCCGAATTCCCGCATGCCGGCCCGCCGCGTTCGCAATGGGGCGAGGGGATTCGCATAGTCATCCACGGACCCTATATGATTGTCTACCGTATCGCCGGCGAAACCGTCCAGGTCCTGCACATCGTTCATGGCGCACGCGACCTCAATCAGATTTTCGAAGACTATCCCCTTTCGGATAACTGAAACAAGGACGCCCCCTCCGGCCCGCGCTACTGCCCCGGCGCGTCAAACAGATAGTTCTTCACCAGATACGTCAGGCTGCGCGCCCACGAGTCATCCGTATTGCCGCGAATATCGACGCTGTGAACGAAAGTCGGTTTCCGGCCCGCAACATCAGACATATAGACGTTCAAATTCATGATGAGGTTCGAGACCTTCTGAACCTCGATCCAGGCGACCGATTCGGCACCGAGTGTTTTGCCGTAATCAAACTCGCAACCGGCGCAGTGTCCGAGTTGCTGGCCGGCGGCAAATTTGGCGCGATCGGCGTCCGTGACTTCAACGAACTTGTAGCGCCCCGAGGCTTCCATCATCGTTTTAAACTGTTCGCGGATACTGACCATGCGCGCGCGTTCCGCTTCGCTCGTCGGTTCGAGCTCCTCGTTGTCGTTCTGGAAATGCACAAGGAGAAAGGCCACGGATTTAGCACCGGGCGCGGGCGCTTCCCCGGCCGCCGCAATGCCTGCAGGGAAGCCCATTTGAAGAGCTGCCGCCAAAAGGGCCGCAAAAACGAAGTTATGTGCCGTTCGTATCACTGACGACTCCTAGCGATTAGGGCCCCGATGGGCGAGGCCTGAAATTAAGATGGTCCGATAATCCGGGAATAACGAATTGTTGGGCCGCTGTCGCCCTTTTTACCTGTGCTCACAAAATGTTGAGCACGCGCAGCTCTTGGGTTGCCAATGCCCCGTCACCACTTCAGATCAGGGATTGTCTTATCGCCGTGGCTGGTCACACGGTCATAGTCCTTGTCGGCCTTGCGGTAGCCTTTGACGATGTCCTTGGATGTTTGATCGATTAACTCTTCAAGTGCTTCGCATGTGGTTTGCGCCGGCACGACTGAGATCGATGCAGCAACGGCGTTAGCCGCGCGAATGCCGTTATTGGCATGGCCTTGCTCGTGCTTCCTGAGGGCCGCGATCATAGCGTCCCAGGATTGGCGGCGTGCGTCGCTCGCATCGGGCGCATTGGCCCAGCGCGGCAGTGTCAGCTTGACGTTCACCGAGACGAGCGAATCCATTAGCTTGCACACGCCAGTGCTGTCGGCCTCAGTGGCATGGCTCCAGCTGATCGCCCAATTGGTATACGCCCAGAAATTTCGTGGTCCGTCTTTCTGCATCGCTAGCGAGAGCTCAGTGGCGTTCGCGCCCGTGACGTCATACATGTTCTCGACGTTGCTCAAACTGACACTGGCGACCGGCACCGCGATCCCGTCGTCCGTTTCATGAATTGGCGGAACGACGATCAAGCCCGTTGGTGGCGTCAATTCTTCTTTTGCCGATTTCTCAGCCGACAACACGAAGTAGGCAGCGAGCGTCACCAAGGCGGCGGCCAGCAAGGGCAACCAGGAGCGGAGAGCTAATTCTTGGACGCGAAGCATCGCGAGAAGCCCGAATTGAAAAGTCGATGAATAGCGCTCTCTGTAGCCGGGGCCGCGTGAAACCCAAATGAATCACAAACGACCGCATCGGCAACGCAAAGCGTTCGTTACTTTGGTTGAGTTCAATTAAAAAAATGCGCCGGACCTCGAAACTCAAGAGCCGGCGCATTGAATGGTGCTTATCAAGCCCGCTGCGTTACAACGGTAGCCGCTGATAGCAGAACATTCCGTAGAGCCAGCCGGCCGCTGCACCCCAAACACCTGCCGAGAGCAGGCGCTGAAGCATGCCGACAACATCGCTTAAGTCTGGACCGGCGCCCGAACCGATGACAGCCGGAAAGACCATGAGGGCGGCAATGCCGATGAGGCCGGGGCCGATTAAACCGAAGAGGAAGCCCTTGAAGGTCAACGGACCCTGCGGAAGCGCGCCGAACACGAGGCCCATGATAGAGCCCCAGATACCGCCCCAAACGATGTCGTTGACGTAGGTGAACTCGCCTGAAAGTAAACCAGCGGGGAAAACGAGTTGCGGCCTGAAGCTGGTTTGTGCCCACACGATCTCCATCACCATCAGCGCAGTGAGCGCCGCCAGCGCACCGGCAATAAAGCCGAGCACAATGCTCTTCACGACATTCATGATAGTCTCCCTTCTTGGTCTTCCCCAAAGCGCACTCTTTTCAAGTAACGCTCTCTTGTTTTGCCTGCCGCTTATCTCACGATGACGTCTGAATTCCCAGACCACAAGCGGCGTGAAGGGGCTTGAATCCCGATATTGTGGCTGTCCTGACCTGTCCGTCGCGCCGCTTAAGGGGCAAAATGGCCGGAAAACCGCGCCGGGTCGTCGCACCATAGGGCCGAATCAGGGACATTGCCACAATTTAGCCACACCCCTTACAGACTTCGGGGCAGCCGTCGGGGGACGTATCGGCAGAGGGCCACGTCCATTCCCCAATCTAACGCCCGCTCCAATCGCGATTGGACAAGCGTTTTCGGCTTCGGGAGAGGCTGGCGCTCGCGGTCTCCCCACTCACATTGCCCTGGCATTGTCATTGCTTGGGCCAAGCGCTGGCACGTGCACCGTCCGAGGTGCGCATTCCCCCATCCGGCGTATCAATCCAAAAACCCATAACGAATTTAGGAGATGCTATGCGTAGAAGCATGTTTGTTGCGTTGGCCGGGGCTCTCGCCCTGCTTGCACCGGTGACTGCAGAAGCGAAGTCATACAATAATGGGGGCAGCTCGGGGAGCTGCTTGACGTCTGAAGCCCGAGCACTATTGGGTCGCATTCAGGCCCGCTTTGGAAAAGTTGAAATCATCTCGACCTGCCGCAAGGGGGCTCGCATTGCTTCGACCGGCCGTCCTTCCAAGCACGCGTCGGGGCAGGCCATCGATTTCCGCATTCCAGGCCGCAAGCGCGAAGTGGTCAAGTGGCTGATCGCTAATCACGGCAGCGGCGGCACCATGACTTACAGCGATATGGACCACATCCACGTGGACGTTGGCTCACACTTCGTTGCACTCAACCGCAACAGCGGGCACTAACGGCACGTTTAAAGTTCGAACGTGGGGCGGGACCGCGTCATGCGACCCGCCCTTGTTGTATCGTGAGTGAACCCATCAAGCTGCGGCAGTGAGCTTGCCGTAAAGCCAGGCAAGCCCAGCGCCGAACGCTAGTCCGATCAGAATGTGCGCGGCCATTGTCGAGAGGTTCCATCCTGCAAACAGCGGCTCGCCCTTGATCAAAGGTACGAGCAGCCAGCGGCCGGCGAGAATCGGGCCCAACAGGCCAAAGATCGCGCCTTTCACCGGCATCGAATTTCCAGGAATGCGCGGCCATATCAAAGCAAACAGAATGCCCCAAAGTCCGGCCCAAAACATGCCGTTGACGATCGAGGGGATCGCGAACGGACCGACCGGATCGAAAGACCATGGCTTCACCGAGATCAGCCCCGCTTGGCTCAAGGCAAATACAACGGTTTGGTGAAATACGATGACCGACAATGCGGCCGCGATAAAGCCGAATACCAGTCTTTGCAGATTGCCTTGCGCCATTGGTTCCAAGTTCCCTTTGCTGCGGCTGCCAGTAATTAAACCCTTCTGCCTATTGATGGGCTAGCGTTAACATGAGCCTCCCGCATTTGCGATGACTTGGCAAGCGCGCCAATGACCGGCCTCGTCAACCCTGCTGCAGGGGCTTCCAAAGGCAGCGGCCTTCTTGCTTTCGCAGCATTTCCGGGGCATATAGGCGCCGTCGAACACGCCTTGGCTCACTCTAAGACAGTGCTACCGCCTGCCCTAAGACGTCTCCATTGCGCGATTTGATGGCCTTCCGGGTATATCACCAGGGAGGATGCCAAAAGGCTT
>JANOKZ010000340.1:0-4564 GCA_031419515.1 Hyphomicrobium sp. | reverse complement strand
TTTCGACAAAACATTCCACTATACAGACGAAGGCTGGAACAAATTTACTTGGAGCTTCGCGCTGTTCTTCATGTTTACGGCCGTGGCGAACGAATTTGTGCGCCTTACTTTCAAAGCCAGCGAACTCTACGAGTTTCTCGGCTATCAGTTGGACGGTATAAACGTTTGGATCATGTTCAAGGTCGCGTTTATTCTGCCCATAACGTTACTCTACGCCTGGTTGATGACGCGCAATCTCCAGAAGTACCGGTTGCCGGCGCCATCGCCTGCCGGCGGAGCGTAACGCCAATGACAGAGCATGAAGCCAAAAAAGCAGAGCCGGCCGAAGTCGAATTCGACCGCAAGCAGGTGATCAAGCTGCTCGTCGAGTTCGGTCCGCTGATCGTGCTTTTCGTCGCCAATTCGCAACTGGGAATTTATTGGGCGACTGGCATTTTCATGGTGGCAACAATTGTGTCACTGGCCGTGTCGCGCGTTGTCCTTGGCCGCATACCCATGATGCCGCTGGTGACCGCACTGTTCGTCATGGTCTTTGGCGGGCTGACAATCTGGCTGCAGGACGAGCAGTTCATCAAGGTCAAGCCGACAATCGTTTACTGCTTGTTCGCCGCGATCTTATTTGGCGGGTTGCTCGCCGGTAAAACCTTTCTCAAGCTGGCGCTTGGCGAAGCCCTCCGTCTGACGGATGAGGGGTGGCGCAAGCTGACGGTCCGCTGGGGTATTTTCTTCCTCTTTTTGGCCTTGCTGAACGAGATCGTATGGCGCAATTTCTCCACCGACTTCTGGGTCGGCTTTAAGGTTTTCGGCGCGGTACCACTGCTCATGGTGTTTGCCGTAGCCCAGTTTGGCCTCATGCAGCGCTACGAGCAACCCAGCGAGTAAAGCGCCAATACACCTATTATCATAGTGCAGATTATCTTCACACGGGCGCTTTATCGCTGCCTGACTTTGAACAATAAAGTAAGAATTTGGTTACGAAAATTGGAGTAAACGGCTAGACGTTGTTCAAGAACTAGTATTTCTTATTAGGAATATTGGTAACTCAAGGTTGTTAGCGCCGCTATTCATCCCGCAGAGACTGAACTAACAGGCAATGCTTAATAACCCAGATGAACTCGCCAACGATTTCTGTTACCATTGTTTTTGGAACAAGACTTTCTTCTGAGGATGAGAATGGCACGTGACCCCGCACCTAATCGACTAGAACGCTCGCCTTTGCATCTGCTTCATCGGGCAGGACAGTGCGCTGCGGAAGTTTTCCAGGCTGAACTTGGTGGCGGCGATCTTACGCCCCGGCAGTTCGCGGTTCTGGTGACTGTTTCGCAGAACGAAGGATTGAGCCAGACCCATTTGGTTGAGCGGACCGGAATTGACCGGTCAACCTTAGCCGACATCGTCAGGCGTATGCTCAAGAAGGGCCTGCTCCAGCGCCGCCGCACCAAAGAGGATGCTCGCGCCTATGCCGTCAAGCTGACGGAAGAAGGCTGGCGCGTTCTGAAGTCGGCCGAGCCTCTATCGCGAAAAGTCGATGACAGAATACTCAGCGCACTCCCGGCCGGGCAGCGCGACAAGTTACTGCAAGATCTGAATTCCATCGTTCAGGTGCTCGGCCGTATGCAAGCCAAAGAACCGACCGGTAAACGCTAATAAAAAAGAGGGTGCGGTTTTCCGCACCCTCGGATTGCGTCCCGGTCTTGGAGCGGCGGTACTGCTTGACCCGTGACGTTAGGCAGCCTTCCGCAAGAGCTTGCGTTCGATCATCGCTTCGGCGATTTGCACAGCGTTGAGTGCTGCGCCCTTCAGTAGGTTGTCGGATACGATCCACATCGCAAGACCATTCTCAACGGTCGCGTCTTCGCGGATGCGCGAGACAAACGTTGCATATTCGCCCGCTGCTTCGACGGGTGTGATGTAGCCGCCAGGTTCGCGCTTATCGATGACTTGAATGCCGGGCGCACGGCGCAGGATTTCGCGCGCTTCTTCGGGCGAAATCGGCTTTGCGAACTCGATATTCAGGGATTCCGAGTGGCCGACAAAAACCGGGACGCGCACGCACGTCGCCGTCACTTTGATCTTGGGATCGAGGATTTTCTTGGTCTCGACCAGCATCTTCCATTCCTCTTTCGTGTAACCGTCTTCCATGAAGACGTCGATTTGAGGAATGCAGTTGAAGGCAATCTGCTTTGGGAATTTTTTCGATTCGACCTCCTGGCCCGGAACATACTTTCCCTTGGTCTGGTGCCAGAGTTCGTCCATGGCATCTTTGCCCGCGCCCGACACCGATTGATAGGTCGAGACCACAACGCGTTTGATGGTTGCCGCATCGTGCAGCGGCTTCAGCACTACGACCATCTGCGCGGTCGAGCAATTCGGATTGGCGATGATGTTCTTCTTCGTGTAGCCGGCGATGGCGTCGGCGTTCACTTCCGGCACGACCAGCGGCACGTCTTGGTCGTAGCGCCAGTAAGACGAGTTATCGATGACGACGGTACCCTGCGCGCCAATTCTTGGCGACCAATCTTTAGATACGCTCGATCCAGCTGACATCAGGCAAATATCCGTGCCCTTGAAGTTGAAATTCTCGAGATCCTGACACTTGAGGATCTTGTCGCCAAAGGAGACTTCCTTGCCAAGCGAGCGGCGCGAGGCTAGGGGCACGAGTTCGCTAATGGGGAATTTGCGATCCGCCAGCACGTTGAGCATTTCCCGGCCGACGTTGCCCGTCGCGCCGACAATGGCGACTTTGTATCCCATGAGGTTTAAATCCTAAACGGCTGCGCCGGGCGCCGTTCCGGGCCCAAGCAATTTCAAGTGTTAAGCGGCAGGCTTAGCGGCCGGGGCGCGGCGTTTCAAGACTGTTTAAAGTCTCAGTCGCCGTGCTGCGGCGCGTTTCAGTCATATTCTTTTGTTTGGCTTCGCCTGGTTGTTGGGCGAAATGGTTGTTGGACGAAATGGCTGTTGGGCGAACGGAGGAGATTTGGACATGGGCTTCTCAGCGGGCCAAAGCGGCAGGATCAAGTTGGCGGGCGCTGTAGTACTTGGTCTACTCGTCGCCATTGCCCCGTTCTCGAGTCACGCCCTGGCCAAGGATTGGCTAACGGCCGCAGAGATCGAATCGGGCCTTGGCGGAAAGACGCTCGAAGGCATGTACGTCACGGGCCAGCGCTTTACGGAACGCTATTTGCTAGGTGGCCAGCTTGAGTATGTCGAGGACGGCAACGTCATGACCGGCCACTGGTCGGTGACCGCCGGCACTTTGTGCACCATCTACGACACCGATCCGATGGGCGGATGCTATCGCGTCGTGCGATCGGGGAGCAATTGTTACGAGTTCTATTTCGTCAGCCGCAGCGAAGAAGCCGCTCCAGGTCCACCAGGTATTAAGCCCGATTGGACGGCACGCGGCGCGGTAGATGGCCAGATCGACGCCTGCAAGGAAGGCGTGCATGTCTAGCCGCTATCCAACTGTTCATTAGGCAGTGAGCCGGCCAAACAGCAGCACGGTCGTTTCAATCGTGCCGCCTTCGACGATTGCACCGGACACGATTGCCGGGTCAGCAACAATGTCGATCGTTGCGTCAAGCGTTTCAACCAGCATCCACGCGAACGGCAAACCGGTCGCCTCGTTCTTTAGTTGGCGATGTTCTGCGATGCGGCCGGTGAGGAGTGCGGTCGAGGCCGGAGATTGTCCGGTGCCGGTCTCGGGTTCGCCGGGTTCTTGAGACGCAAAGAGGCCAATAGGAATAATGGCTTTGGATGAGAGCTGCGGATGATCGCCGCCGTTTCGGGCTGCATAGTAGGCACCCTCGTCTGGAAACGCGGCGAGCTCGCGCGCAAAACCGCAAAGTCGTGCCCGCGCTAATGATGGCCACACCGCATCTTTATGGGCTGCAAAGTCGACAGCATCGAAGACCAGCGGATAAAGCTTTTCGCCGCCGGCTTCGGTTATCACCCAGGCGTGGAGTGCGCCTTCAAAGTCATTGTCGCTCGCGCGCCGGATGGGGCCGGTAATTTCAAGGGTGACATCGCTTGTGCCGTCGAAAAATGGGGTAAGTCCAAATATCTCGACCTCGCCATCCGCCGATTTTCCGAGGTGGAACCAGATTTCGGCCCCCGAGCGCGATTGCCAAATTCCATAAGTACCGCTGGCGCAATCGAGGTTTGCGCTGGCGTTGGCCGCGCATTCGATCATGGTCTTGCGGAATTCGTCTTCAGTCGCGAAGGCGAATCCTATTGTTGAAAGATTGCTCGCCATTGAGCCCGCCGTCCGCTGCTCACGTGCTTGCAGACCGTTGTGCCCGCGTCAGGCGATGCGCGCAAGCTTTTGCTGGTTGGAAACGCCGCCGAGTTCCCTGACGCGCGTTGCAAAAACCGTTTTCAACGCAGCGTCGATTTCCAGCACGTTATTTGTGACGATCTCGCTGATCGGATCGGGGAAGATGTATTTGTCGTAGCCATCGGCGCCTTCGATGTAATCGAACAGGCGGCCCTTACGCTCGCGGTCGTAGTAGACGGTAAGGCGGCCGACGTAATCGGTGTAGCGGACGTTTTCTATAGCCTCGAA
>JANOKZ010000339.1:0-3913 GCA_031419515.1 Hyphomicrobium sp. | reverse complement strand
GAAAACACGGGCGCACTCGTTTCGGCCGTGACGCCTGAGAGCCCGGCTGCCAAGGGTGGGCTTGAATCGGGTGACGTTATTCTGAAGTTTGACGGCAAAGACGTGACGACGATGCGCGGCCTGCCGAAAATTGTGGCGCAGACGCCGATTGGCAAAGCCGTGGATGTCGAGGTTTTGCGCAAGGGAACCAAGAAAACCGTGCAGATTGCTGTTGGTCTCCTTCAAGAAGATGAGGGTACCGACGATAAGCCGGGGGCTAAGCCCGAAGAAAAGCCGCAAGGTGAAAGCCCAGTCGTCGCGCCCGTGATTGGACTGAAGCTCGCGGAGCTGACGGACGACGCGCGCAAGAAATACGGTCTCGATCAGAAGATTACCGGCGTCCTCGTGGAAGACGTGGATCCTGGCAGTGCCGCGGCACAAAAGGGAATAAAGGCTGGCGATGTCATCGTTGAAGCGGGCCAGGACACCGTCTTGAAACCCGAAGATGTGGCTAAAAGCGTGGAGAAGGTCAAACAAAGCGGTCGGAAAGCCGTGCTTTTGCGCGTCGAAGACGGCAAAGGTGATCTGAGGTTCGTTGCTGTCCCTTTCGACGACGAGGCAAAGCAGCCCTAGCACGCTGACGTTATAGAAATTTGGAGGCCCACAGTGTCGGAACGCCACGGCATTCTCGAAACGATTTTCGATTCACTCGCGCCGGTGCATTCCGACGGGCACAAGTTTGTCGCCATTGGTGCCGTGCTGACGCTCCTATTTTTCATGCTGTGGCCGCCGATCGGGTGGCTGCTCGCCGGATTGACAGCGTGGGTCGTTTATTTCTTCCGCGATCCGGCCCGCGTAACGCCAGTGCGCGATGGCCTCATCGTGTCAGCAGCGGATGGGCGGATTTCCTCGATCGATAAGGTGCGCCCGCCACCGGAACTCGGGCTTGGTCCTGAAGAACGGGTTCGCATTTCGACATTTCTATCGGTGTTCGATGTGCACATCAACCGCGCACCCGTGACGGGGCGAATTGTGCGCTCGGTCTATATTCCAGGCGCATTTCTGAACGCCGCCCTCGACAAGGCGAGCGAAGAGAATGAACGCCGTGCGCTTGTGATTGAGACGCCAAGCGGCGCCGAAATCGGCGTTGTGCAGATTGCAGGACTTATAGCGCGCCGCATCGTAACTTTCTCGCGCGAGGGTGATAGCGTGGCAGCTGGCCAAAGGTTTGGTCTGATCCGCTTCGGGTCGCGCGTCGATGTCTTTCTTCCGCCCGGCCGCAATGCGATTGTGAGTGTCGGTCAGCGCGCTGTTGGCGGAGAGACCGTGTTTGCTGATTTGAAGTCGGACGAGCCGGAGCGCGAGACGCTGCGGGCATGATTGAAGCAGTTAGATCAATCGAAGGAGGGTGACATGGATCCCATCCTGCCAACACTTGAAGAAGAAACGAAACGGCGCAGACGCAGGCCGTTGTTCCGGCATGCGCGGGTTCCCGTGCGCATGCTGGTGCCGAATTTTTTCACGCTGCTTGGGCTGTGCGCAGGCCTGACGTCAATCCGCATGGGTATCGAAGGCCGGTATGATCTGGCGCTGGCAGCTATTGTGTTCGCGGCAGCCCTTGATGGCATTGATGGGCGCGTCGCACGGCTTCTCAAAGCCTCGTCCCGGTTCGGGGCGGAGCTCGATAGTCTGGCTGACTTTGTCAATTTTGGCGTTGCACCCGCGTTTTTGGTCTTCAACTGGGGACTGGGTGATCTCAAAAGTGCAGGCTGGATCTGCGTTATGATTTTCTCGCTCGCATCGGCTTTGCGGCTCGCGAGATTCAATGCCGCGATCGATGACGAAAAGCCGAGATGGCAGTCAAATTTTTTTATAGGCATGCCAACGCCCGCTGCGGCGATTGTGGTGCTGTTACCCGTCTATCTTCATCACCTTGGGCTTGATTGGCTGAAGTCTGCTTGGGCACTCAAGCTCGTCCTCGTGTACACGCTGTTCGTCGCCTTTATGATGGTCTCAACAATACCAACTTACTCCGGCAAATTGCTGGGCGAGCGGGTCGGGCGAGAATGGGTTCTGCCAATCTTTATTCTGGCCATCAGCTATGTCGCAATGCTGTTGACCTATCCTTATGAAACTCTGGCAATGTCGACGATCGCATATCTGGCATTTATTCCGGTGAGCTGGCGCCGTTTTCACAATAGAAATGAAGCTGCAGGGAATGCTGGGCCAGTAGAGTCCGATGCGGCGGGGCCGGGGCCAGTGACGGCCAGTCCGGGGGGTGCGCAACCCGCCAATGAAAAGGGGCCATCTCCCCAGACATCCCCGCAAATGTCGGGACGTGTGCTGCCGCTGAGACCCGGCGAGCCGCCGCGCTGACGTCAAGTCTACCGCGAGATACAAGAGGGACGGGCTCGCATGAAAATTGAACGTTTGGCCATTCCGGACGTGGTGTTGATCACGCCGAAGAATTTCCGCGACGAGAGGGGCTTCTTCTCGGAAACATGGAACGAACAAGCGCTTTTGGCGGCTGGCTTCGATCTGCGGTTCGTGCAGGACAACCACGCTCTATCGCGCAGCAAGGGGACCGTGCGCGGTTTGCATTTTCAAACGCCGCCCAAGGCCCAGGATAAACTGATCCGGTGTACGAGAGGATCGATTCTGGACGTTGCTGTCGATTTGCGGCGCTCGTCCAAGACGTACGGGCAACACGTGGCGGTCGTCTTGTCGGCTGGAAATTGGTCTCAGCTGCTCGTTCCCAAAGGCTTTGCGCACGGCTACGCGACGCTCGAGCCGGATACCGAAGTCGTCTACAAAGTAACCGACTACTATTCTCCCCCGCACGACAAGGGATTGGCGTGGGACGATCCCGATCTCGGCATCGCTTGGGGCATCGCGCGCGCGCAAGCTGTCTTGTCCGATAAGGACAAGATGCAGCCGCGCTTGGCGGAACTCATGCACGCGTTTGTGTGATGTTCTGGACGCGGCCGCAGCGAACTGAATTGAGCGCGGCAGTCCGGATTTAGTTCAGATGAAATGTCACGCCGGCGCGGACCACGGTGTCGCCGGGGTCGATATCCTGTGCGGCGGCGCGGGCACCGCTGAACGACAGGGCGTCGGCGCCGTAGTCATAGCGCAGAGCTTCGAGACGGACCGAGAGATTTGGCAGTACGTAGGATTCTGCGCCAATGCCGTAGACCACGCCATTGAACGTGTGGCTCGTTGACGAGGAAAGGCCCGCTGCATTGGTGGTCGCCAGAGTTTTTTCGGTCCACGCAAAACCTGCGGTCGCATAAAGCAGTGCGGGTCCAACTGGCACGCCGATGCGGCCGCGCAACGACGCATTCCAATCGACGCCAAGATTTCCACTACCGCCACCGGCGGTCGAGAAACTCGTTTCGGATCCATCATAGTTCAAGTCGCCTTCGATGCCGGCCACAAAGGCGCCGAAGCCAAGGTTGAACCCGGCGTGTCCGCCGCCTGTCGCGGCAGAAGTATCGAAGCTGCCAACATTGCCGATATCGACATCAGCCCAAGTCGCGCCGCCATGGAAACCGACGTAGGCGCCGGTCCAAATGGGGGCGAGCGCTCCGGCGTGGGCGGCTGTTGAATGGGAAAGAATGGCAGGAATGGCGGCAAATGCCACAAGGGCGGCGGCCTTTATGGCCCGCGCAAACGGTTTGATACGCATACAGTCCCTCACTTACGCAGCTACAACGCCCGCCGCTCTAGGGTCATCGCGCGGCCGGGTGGCAGGAACATGGTTGAAAAAGGATAAATTCGCGTTAACGGCGCGTTATACCAATCCGCACAATCATTGACCTGTAGCCGTCCATTTTCGTGTGGCGATGGACGCGATGCGGCCGGGCTCGGCCAAAAGTTTGTTCCATGCTGAGCAAGCTGCATCGACGATTCCGGTGTAGGTGTCGAAGACGCG
>JANOKZ010000338.1:0-3012 GCA_031419515.1 Hyphomicrobium sp. | reverse complement strand
CATATTCCGCCGCACATTTTCGGTCGACAACGCCTACATGTTCAAGGTCGACGATGAAGTCGATAACAAGACAAATGCCGATGTAGCGCTACTCCCTTATGCGCGTATTCATCGTTACGGCATTCCAAATGGGACACCCTTCTTCATTCTGCATGAAGGATTGATCGGCGTCGCCGGCGAACAAGGCCTCAAAGAACTCACCTATGCAGACGCCGTATCTTCCGGTATCCCCGAAACATATGAGAACGTGACCGGCGGCTGGTTCGGCATCACGGACAAATACTGGGCTGCCGCGCTAATACCCGATCAGAAGGAACCCTTTCGGGCCATGATGTCGGCCGTCAAGGCAAAGGCACCGGGCGAAAAGGATGCCTTCCAAGCCGACTATCTGCGCGGGGCCATTGTCATTCCGGCCAATGCACGCAAGGGCGTTGAAGCGCACCTCTATGCCGGCGCAAAGCAGGCGACGCTCATCGATGGCTATGAAACGGCGCTCGGCATCAAGTTGTTTGACCGCATGATCGATTGGGGCTGGTTCTATTTCATCACCAAGCCGCTATTTAAACTCATGGAGTGGATCAATGCCGGGGTCGCCAATTTCGGCATCTCGATTCTGATCCTGACCATTTTCGTCAAAGCCGCCTTCTTCCCGCTCGCCAACAAGCAGTATGAAAGCATGGCGCGAATGAAGAAGATGCAGCCCGAAATGACGCGCATCAAAGAGGTGCATAAAAGCGATCCACAGCGCCAGCAGAAGGAAATGTTCGATCTCTACAAGAAGGAAAAGATCAATCCGCTAGCAGGTTGCTGGCCGATCCTGCTGCAAATCCCAGTGTTCTTCGCGCTCTACAAAGTCCTGTTCGTCAC
The DNA here is from genome assembly GCA_031419515.1 of Hyphomicrobium sp. Classification (GTDB taxonomy): domain Bacteria; phylum Pseudomonadota; class Alphaproteobacteria; order Rhizobiales; family Hyphomicrobiaceae; genus Hyphomicrobium_B. Next base: position 2,145 of record JANOKZ010000338.1, on the reverse strand, counting down.
GATCGATATGCGTCACGCGCCGTTCTTCGGCTGGATCAAGGATCTCTCGGCGCCCGACCCGACATCTCTGTTCAATCTCTTCGGATTGCTTCCCTTTGCGGTGCCCGAGTTCCTGCACGTTGGTGTTTGGCCCATCATCATGGGCATGACGATGTGGGTTCAGATGCAGTTGAACCCGCCACAACCCGATCCCATCCAGCAGCAGATCTTCAGTTGGATGCCGCTCATGTTCACGTTCCTGCTCGCGACATTCCCGGCCGGTCTCGTGATTTACTGGGCCTGGAGCAACCTGTTGTCGATCGCGCAGCAGTGGTACATCAACACGAAGAACGGCGCTGAAGTGCATCTCGTTCAGAATTTCAAGCGCACGTTCGGACCGCTGCTGAAGCTGTTCGGCCTTCGAAGTGAGAGTAAGTAGGCTCGGGCTTCCTTTGCACAAGGTTATCGTTGCACCATGCGGCCTTCCATGACAGACGAAGAGGTCGAGGCGGGCCGGATGTTGTTTACGCAGGCGTGGGACTTCGTGCGCGGCGCACCGACGCTCGAATTCTTGCCACCCGACGACCGGCCCGAAATCGCGCTCGCCGGCCGTTCGAACGTCGGCAAATCAACGCTCATCAACGCCCTCGTCGGCCAGAATCACTTAGCACGCGCCTCAAACACGCCGGGGCGCACGCAGGAACTCAACTTTTTCGCGCCGCCGATATCGCAAAACCGGGTGTTTCTCGTCGATATGCCGGGCTACGGTTTTGCAGAAGCACCCAAAGCCAAAGTTGCAGCCTGGAACGCCGTGCTCCGCGACTATCTTGCAGGCCGGCGCACCTTGCTGCGCGTATTCGTTCTGATTGACGCGCGCCACGGTTTGAAATCCGTTGACGACGATATTTTGAAATTGTTGGACGGCGCCGCCGTCTCGTATCAGGCTGTGCTCACCAAGGCCGACAAGATCAACCCATACGAATTGGAAAAGGTCGTGGCCGAAACGGCAGCTGGCTTGAAGAAGCATGCGGCCGCATTTCCGGAAGTCATCGCCACGTCAGCCGAGAAGCACGAAGGCATCGACGTCCTGCGCGCGACGATTGCGAAGCTGCTCAGGGACCACAAAAACTGAAATCTTTAATTCAGGAACTTAGCGACCAATGCGGAGCCAGCTTCAAAAGCACCCTCGCCGAACTTTGCGAACGCTCCACCCGCCGCAGCCGCAACGATCCAGCCTGTCCAGCGCAGCATCGCGCGTTTATAATTAGTGCGAACCTTCACTTCGATAACCTGATCGGGGAAAGCCGTCTCAGCGGCCAATCCATCGGCACCGACCGTGCGAGCCGATACGATGATCTGAAGGCTCGACCAGCCGCGCTTGTTTGGCGTCACTAAAAAGCGCCAACTCGCGAAATCGTCGGCAACGTCGCTGAACTGGCTATCGATCCATTGCGTCTCTGGCGATGCCGTCTCAATAAAGAACCCGCCCTCCGGCGCCCGCAATCTGACCGACATGGCCTTGGTCACGGTGACGTCGTGTCGCCAAGCAAGCCCGCCACCTTCGAGACCTTCGGTGATGGCTTTGGCCCGGGCGCGAGCAATGCGAATTTCAACCCGCTCGCTGTTGCCGACGCGCATGCTGCGCGGCACATTTTCAGCGAGCTGGCCGACCTCGGCTTTGTTGTCCGCCGAACGCGACTGGGGTGCGGGCTGTGCGGGAGCGCGCTGCGGTGCGGGCATCGGCATTGACGTCCGCGCAACCACTGGCCCACCCATAGACCCACCCATGGGACCCCCATTGGGCACTCCAGTCGGCGGCCCGCCCGGCAGCATCTGAGGTCCGCCGTACGACTGCGGATAAGGAGAAGGTTGTGGAAACTGCGGTTGTGATCGCGGAATTGGCGGCGGGATGGGCGGCGGCACGACTTGCGTGTGTTGTCTGGGCGCGGGCTCGTAGGGCGACGCCTCGAAATGCGTCGGCCGCTCGGGTGCCGATGGCGCAGACAGCGTTGGCTCCAATGCGCGAGGAACGGGCTGAGCCGTTGGGTATGCATAGCCATCTGACGGGGCGGCGACTGGATTCCCTTGTTTTCTGGGTTGGGCCGCAGGTGCGACGACGTCCGATCCGGCAGCTGCGGGCGGCAGCGCGGAAGCGGGCCGCTCCGG
>JANOKZ010000337.1:0-3185 GCA_031419515.1 Hyphomicrobium sp. | reverse complement strand
GCGGGTTGATTGCACTTTGTTGCGGGCCTCCTCGCGGCGCTTTTCGAAGGCTTGAGGTTCCCACATTTGAAACTTATCACCAAGCCCGACAAACGTGACCGCACTGTCGAGCCCCGCGTGGGCGCGAAGGTTTTGAGGAATAATGATGCGGCCGTCCCCGTCGAGGCCGAGAACCTGGACATCGCCGTAGAGTGCGACAGAGAGCTCGTCTCGCTCGTCCGAATAGTCCGGCAGGCCGCTGAGAAGCCCATCGATCTTTTTCGCAAGTCTTTCGCCGCCGCAATCGAGTGCAGCACTATCGAGCGAGGGGTAGCAGTAGATGCCGCTAACGCCGCCCGTACCGTATCCGTCGCGTTCGAGGACGGCGCGGAATGGCGCTGGAATTGAAACGCGCCCTTTGGCGTCGATTTTGTTTGTGAATGTCGAGACAAAGCGGTCCATCCCTGTTTTAGCGAAAACTTCGCCCTCCACGCTTGCACCCGACTGCCGCAACTTTGCCTAAGCACGCCCGTCAGTAGGACGTTCCCGGCCGCCCGGTCGGCCGTGGCGGTCGCACAGACTGAGCCCTCTCGTCAGTCTGGCGCCCGGCCACGAAACCCTACCCGGTGCGGTCGGGCTCATATGGGATTACATGGGATTTAATGGTCGTCAATGGATTATTAAGGATTTCAACAGGACGAGCACGGACTGCGGCGGCCCTGCCACGAAAATTGGGTTCTGAACGCCCTGGCGGAGGCCCAAACGAAGAACGGCCAGCCATCTGATCTTGTAATCGTCGCAACGCCCTCGGCTACTTCGCCAGGAAGAGTGTCGAGAGCTTCATCGCGATATCGCGGAAGTGCACTTGCAGCTGCTCAGAGCTCAGCGCGTTATAGAAATGACTGACGTCGGTGCCGCATGACATCAACGTATTCTCGGCGCGCGTTCTGTCCGCTGGGGCAAGCTCGTCGAGGTTGAATCCAACGGTATAGATCTCGATACCTGCAGCTTTCATGTTCGTGCAGATGGATACGGCATTGCTCGAGACCATTACCTTGTCTGAATCTTTCCAACCGCGATACGTGTTATAAACGCCGTCCGACATCAACACTGCAATCTTGCGCAGCTTCGGCGCGCCGGTTGCGCTCACAGCCGCCAGATCGCTGTAGCTCCCCGGCGCGCTTGCGCCTGTCCAGATCGAAGTCCAATTCGGCGACAGCATGTACCACGACCAGGCGGTGCCAAGTGCACCCCCTGTTGCTCCGTAAGCTTCGAGATCGTCGATGGCGTCTTTGAGTTCGGTTTTGCTCGACGTCAAAGGCATGACCACGTTCTTCTCGGTGATGTCGTTGCAACTCCCGTCGTGATTATAATCCCAGTTGTCCGATGGATCTGATTGGGTATTGCCTAACTTCACCGTCAGCGGCGTATCCGAACTGTCGTCACTAAACGGAAAGCGTTTGCCGCTGTGGGCATTGAGCCATGCGTTGGCACCGGGAGCCGCGTCGGTAAACTGCTGCGGTCCGTTGCGATCCGTAACGCACGGCATAACCTTCCAGTTTTCCTGGTGCTCGCTCTCGAAGCGTGAGCACGCCCAAGTACCGCTGCCTTCGCTGGCATTACTACCGCTCGAATCTTTGCATATATCGTACCAGCCGGTCCACTTTGGATTGAGGTTTGTCAGCTGCTTCATGCGAAGTGTAGCAGTGGCTTCATCCAGCCCTTGGCTGTACCCGCCAACGCGCACGCGCGTCGAAAACGGCACGAGTGCCACGCGGGCTGTTGAGTCGCCTTCATTATGAATGACGATGTTCACCAGATCCTTGGCCGCCGTCTTGAGTGCATTGAGCTTCGGGCTTGTAGTGCAAGGACCTTGACCATCGGCGCACATCGATCCCGTCACGTCGAGCATGAGCGACACTTCGAGCTGGCTGCCGCCGTTGCCGCCTGTCGCAAGCATGGCCTTGGCTTCGGCGATCACGGGAAGTTCCCGGAACTGGAGAACCCCCAACAGCGGTGTCTTGATCTTGGTATTGACGGCGCCATTGATCGCCATATCGCCATCCGACATGGTGAAAGTCGCAGACTGACCAAGCGGCAGATTGTTCCGCTTAATCTCCTCGTTGAAATATATGCCCGCCAATTCCAATGCTGCTTCCGTATTTTCCGGATCCGACTGAAGTTGCCGGCCAGCCGCGAGAACCGCAGCATCAAGCACGTCGGCAGTGCGCGTTTGAGCATGCACCCAGCGGCTATAATCAACAGCGGCGCCAACGATACCGAACAGTACGATAGCGAACAGTCCAAACATGAGCGTCACAGCGCCACTCTGGCACTGCGCGAAAGACTGGCGTTTGACTGCCCTGTACATTTTCAAACTCGTCAAATCGGGGTTGCCGCAATATCAGCAAAGAGTGCGCCCCGACGGTTGACGAAGTCTTGCGCAGGTCAAATAAAGACAGTGTTTAGTACGTGTTGTGAGCATTTTGATTAAGCAGCCGGTAACGGCTGTGCCGAACCTGGACGAAGTCCGAACGACAAAATCTAATGCTATGTCAAACACGATAATGAACTGTCAGATTCGGGCGATCCGCTAGAAATTCGTAGCTGCGCACGCGTTGGGGGGTCAGGCAGCGAACGCCGCTTAAAGAATAGCCAAATGACAATCGCCAATGACATTCATTTAGAGCAGATTCCGATCATACGGCGTCAGCTTCACGACTTTCCTCTCCCTTAGGGAGAGGATGCCCGCCCGGCGCGGTAGCGCCAAAGAATGGCGGGTAGGTGAGGGGCCTGAACTTGGCGAGATGTGTCTGGAGATTGAAGCCCCTCATCCGGACCTTCGGCCCACCTCTCCCCAAAGGAGAAGGAACTCCGTCGCGATTCAGTGAGATGGGAAAACGCTCTAAGTGAGCCATGTTACGCAGCTCGCCTACCCCTTCTTCGCGTCCTGCGGCATGACGCGAATGGAGAGCTCGCGCAACTGTTTGGGTGAAGTGCGCGCCCGATGCGACACGCTGCGACCCAGTTCCCCTCCCCCTCGCGGGGTGGGGTTAGGGGTGGGGGCAATGCACAGCGAGTAATGTTCGCGAGAATGAACTCGCGCAATGTCACGCGGGACTTGGCAAATGAGTTCGCGCCAGACCGCGCATTTCCGCCAGGGTCTTGGGGCGGCGGCGCCCGCCCCGCCCACGACCCGGGGGCAG
>JANOKZ010000336.1:0-17989 GCA_031419515.1 Hyphomicrobium sp. | reverse complement strand
GCAATAGGCACTCGGGACAGGTTCTTATTCCGATTGCCGATTGCCAATTGCCGCCTAAGCAAAAAACCGGACCTAATCAAATGACCGACGATAAGCGCGCCAGAAATGAGATTATCAAGGAAAACAGCCGGCAGCTGCGCGGCACGCTTGCTGAAGGTTTGCAAGATGTGGTCACCGGCAACATTTCCGACGACGATCATCAGCTCATCAAGTTCCATGGCTCTTATATTCAGGATGACCGCGACATGCGCGGCGAGCGCGCGAAGAAGAAGCTCGAAAAAGCGTTTTCGTTCATGCTGCGCCTGCGCATCCCCGGCGGCCTGATGACGGCCAAGCAATGGATCGCGCTCGACGACATCGCATCCACCTACGCCAATGGCACGTTGCGTCTGACCACGCGCGAGACGTTTCAGTATCACGGCGTCATCAAGTCAAACCTCAAGCGCACGATGCAGGCGATCAACAAGGCTGCACTCGACACGTTAGCAGCTTGCGGCGATGTCAACCGCAACGTGATGACAGCTGCCAATCCGCATCTGTCAAAAGCGCACCGCCAAGCCTACGGCCTCGGCAAGGCCATCAGCGAACACTTGCTGCCAAAGACCGGCGCCTATCACGAAATCTGGCTTGACGGCGAAAAGGTCGAGGACAAGTCCGGTGCCGCCAAGCAAGATAGCGAACCGCTCTACGGCGTCCATTATCTGCCGCGCAAATTCAAAACCGTAATTGCCGTCCCGCCAGACAACGATGTCGACATTTACGCGCATGATCTCGGATACATCGCCATTATCGAGAAGGGCGAAGTCGCCGGCTGGAACGTCACGATCGGCGGCGGCATGGGCATGACGCACGGCGACCTCAACACATTCCCGCGCACGGCCGATATGCTCGGCTACTGCACGCCAGAGCAGGCCATCAAAGTCGGCGAATGTGTCTTGACCGTTCAGCGCGACTGGGGCAACCGCGAAAATCGCGCTCGCGCCCGTCTCAAATACACAATCGAAGACCGGGGACTCGAAGCCTTCCGTGCTGAGGTTGAAAGGCGCGCGGGCTTCAAACTTGGCAAACCAAAGCCGTTCAAGTTTTCAGGCACCGGCGATCCGCTTGGATGGCGTCAAAGCCTCGACGCCAAAAAGGGCGAAGACAAGAATTGGCACTTGACGCTCTTCGTTGAAAACGGGCGCATCAAGGATCGTCCCGGTATGACGTTGCGCAAGGGCTTGCGCGCCATTGCCGAGGAAGGGCTTTGCGAATTCGTAGCGACGTCGAACCAAAACGTCATTTTGGCCAACGTCACTGCCAAAGCAAAGACGAAGATCGAAGCGATCCTCAAAGCGCACGGCATCACCACCGAAGTCTCCTCGCGTTTGCGGGCTAATTCGATGGCATGTGTCGCGCTACCGACCTGCGGGCTGGCGCTAGCCGAAAGCGAGCGTTATTTGCCGGGCCTCATCACACGTCTTGAAGACAGTCTCGACAAGGCGGGCCTGCGTGATGACGACATTGTTATGCGCATGACCGGTTGCCCCAACGGCTGCGCGCGGCCCTATCTTGCAGAAATCGGCTTCGTTGGCCGCAACCCTGGTCTTTACAACTTGTATCTGGGTGCGGCTTTTGACGGATCACGCTTGTCGAAGCTTTACGCGCAGGATGCCGGCGAAGAAAAAATCGTGGCCCTTCTGGAGCCCATCTTCATGGCCTACGCGAAGTCGCGCAAAGCAGGCGAACGCTTCGGCGATTTTTGTGTGCGGGCCGGTTACGTGAAGGCGACGCTGGCCGGCAACCAGTTTCATGCGGACATCAAGCTTGCGTAACTTGTGCCAACCTAACTCGTGCCAAACTAACTCGTGTTTGACTGACTTCGCGCAACGTCCGGCGGTTCAGATCTTGATATAGAGCTGATACGCCGCAAACATGAGCACCGTTGCGAGCGCGATGCGCAAGATCCAGTCGGGCAGTTTGCCGGTCAGGCGAGAGCCGAGGGCTATACCCGGAATGGAGCCCACCAAAAGCATGCCGAGCAAGACCAGATCGACGTTGCCCATGCCTGCGTGCCCGGCGCCGGAAACGAGTGTCAACGGAATCGCGTGGACGATATCGGTGCCAACCAGCCGCCGCGTGACAAGCATCGGGTAGAGTGCGGTCAAAACGACGACGCCGATAGCACCGGCGCCGACCGACGTCAGCGTGACCACAGAGCCAAGGCCGAGCCCCAACAGGATCGTGGGAAAAGGGCGTGGCGGTGTGTCGGCGGTCTCGGACAGCATATTCATGCGTTCCTTGGCGATAACAGGATAGAGCAGAATGGCGAGTGAGCTCAGCACAAGCGCGCCTGCGAGCGACGCCTTAATGATACGGGCAATCGCAGCCATGTCAGGATCGAGAAAACTCAGGAGCGCCAGCATGGCGATTGCCCCCGGTACACTTCCGGCAGCTAGCCAGCGCACGATCGGCCAGTTGACGTTACCGAAGTTGTGGTGACGCGTGGCGGCGCTCGCCTTGGTCAAACCAGCGAACAGCAAATCCGTGCCAACCGCGAGTGTGGGCGGAACGCCAACTTGGGTGATGAGGAAGGGCGTCATGAGCGATCCCGCTCCGACGCCGGTCATGCCGATCAGGAAACCGACGAAAAATCCGCCGGTCACGATCATGGGCCACAAGTCAAGGAAAGGTGTATCGAACATGCGGCTTATGGATCGACCGTTTCTGGTTGCGACAAGGGGTAAGGGAGATTGAGCGCGCGTGCAACGTGGTTCATGCGTGCAGTGCATTCAAAAGCGTCCTGAGGCTCAGCAGGATGACAACGCAGCCCACAATGATCATCAGCGCCTTGTCGGGAAGGTGCTTTGTCGCATAAGCGGCGAAAGGCGCGGCAATGACGCCTCCCACAATCAGTCCAGAGATGATGGGCCAGAGTTCCAGGCCGATTGTGAGGAAGAAGGTACCGGAAATGGCGGCTGTCACGAAAAACTCCGCCAGATTGACTGAGCCGATCGCATATCGCGGGGTCGTGCCTTGGCCGATGAGCGACGATGTCACGATTGGCCCCCAGCCGCCGCCGCCGATCGAATCCAGAAAGCCGCCAATGAGGCCGAGCGGAGCAACACGTTCTGGCGGATCGGAGTTCTCAACCTGGGTCTTGACGGCTTTCCAGACGATGAAGAACCCCATTAGCAGCAAGTAACCGGCAACGTAGGGCTTGATGATGTTGCCGTCGATGTTCGACAGGAGATAGGCGCCGGCCGCGCCCCCGATCATGCCCGGGATGGCCAGACGCCAGACAAGCTTCTTGTCGATATTGCCAAGCCGCCAGTGCGAGGCGCCCGACGCGGCCGTTGTAAAAGTTTCAGCCGCGTGGACGCAGGCGCTCGCTGTCGCCGGCGGAATACCCATGCTCATCAGCACGGTGCTTGACGCTACGCCATAGGCCATGCCGATGGCGCCATCGACCATTTGCGCGGCAAAGCCGACTGCTACAAACAGTAGAAAATCTTCAGACATTTAAGGCTTTCCCTCGCTGATTTCTTTATAGTCCAGGATCCATGCCGTCGTCGATCATCGGCGGCGGCTCAATGGCGACCGCAACACCCGCCGCGCGCAGCAGAATTGCGGCTTCATTGGCGCGGCGCATGAATTCCTCGCGGTCCGCTGAGCTCAGCGATAAATCGCGACAAAGTCCGTTGGCCAGCATTTCGCGCGTGAGGATAAAGTGTCCGTCTCCATGCTGTTCGCCTTTTGCCGTCACACTCGTTGCCACGCCGCCGGCAATCGAGGCGCCGGTAATGGCATCGACGAGCATGAGTGTGCCGGTCTCGGAGATGTCGCCGAAGAGATCGATTGCCGCCGGACGGCCGAGTGAAATCTTGGCAATTGCGATGTCGTTGACGCCGCAATGTGAAGCCGGATGCGACGACATCGTTTCGAGATCGAGCAGGGCTTTGATCTCGATGTTTGAGACGGGGATAAGATCCGTTACCGTGCGCAGGAGGTAACCGGCACGGGGATCGAAGGCTGTTTCCGAAAGCCACACGAAGCGGCCTTCGATGGTCTGTGCTGCCACGGGCTTTGAATCGGGTGCCGCCAGCACAGCGCCGCGTGAGACGTCGATGTCGTGATCGAGCTGCAGGGCAATGGCTTGTCCCGCCTGTGCCGAAGGTAGATCGCCACTCATCGTGGCGATGCGCTCGACTTTGGCTTTCTTGCCGCTCAAAACGTCGGTGATTTCGTCACCAACCTTGATGGCACCGGAACTAATGGTGCCAGCGAGCCCACGGAAATCGACGCCGTCGCGCAGAACCGTCTGCACAGGTAAACGGAACGGACCTTCGAACGCGGTGCCGTGGCTCGGCGCCTTCTCCAGGTGCTCAAGCAGATACGGACCTTGATACCAAGGCATCGTTGTCGCCTTGCGGGCGACGTTCTCGCCGTAGACGGCGGACAGTGGGATTGCGACCGCGTCCCAGAAACTGAACTTCCAGCAGAGCGTGCGGAAATCTGCTTCGATCTTGCGGAACACGTCTTCTGAGTAACCGGCGAGATCCATCTTGTTGACGGCGAGCACGACGCGCTTGACGCCGACGAGGTCGAGAATGGCTGCGTGGCGCTTGGTTTGGCGTTTGACGCCGGCTCGGGCATCAACTAGCAAAATAGCGACGTCGGCATGGGATGCACCCGACGCCATGTTGCGCGTGTATTGTTCGTGGCCGGGTGAATCGATGATGACGAAACGGCGCGTTTCGGTGTCGAAATATTTCCATGCGATATCGATGGTGATGCCCTGCTCGCGCTCGGCGACCAGTCCATCGAGTAGCATCGAATAGTCAGGCAGGTCGGAATCAGCTGCCTTGCGGCCCGATTTGCGCACATTCTCGCGCTGATCCTCATAGAGATCAGAGGCGTCCCAGAGCAGGCGGCCAATCAATGTCGATTTTCCGTCGTCGACCGATCCGCAGGTCAACAAGTGCACGATGCCGTTGAGATCGCGTTCCAGCGTATGCTGGACCACGGGCCGCACACCAGATTGCGGAACATGGGCGTTCGGGACAAGCGCGAGAGCTGTCATCAGAAGTAGCCTTCCTGCTTTTTCTTTTCCATGGCGCCGGCTTGGTCGTGGTCGATCAAGCGGCCTTGGCGTTCGGATGTCTGCGCATTCAAGGTTTCGAGAACAACGCTTTCAATATCGCTTGCATCGCTGTCGATAGCGGCCGTCAGCGGGTAGCAGCCGAGGGTGCGGAAGCGGTTCTTGCGCATTTTTATTTCTTCACCCGCCTTTGGTTTTAGACGGTTGTCGTCCACCATCAGGATCTGGCCATTCCGCACGATAGTTGGGCGTTCGGCTGCGAAGTAGAGCGGAACGACATCAAGCTTCTCGCGGACGATGTAGCGCCAGACGTCCTTTTCTGTCCAATTGGAAAGGGGGAATACGCGAACGCTCTCGCCTGTGCCGAGCCGCCCATTGAGCAGACGCCACATTTCAGGGCGCTGCTTGCGCGGATCCCAGCGATGGCCGGCCGCGCGGAATGAAAATACGCGCTCCTTGGCCCGGCTCGCTTCTTCGTCGCGCCTGGCGCCACCGAAAGCGGCGTCAAAACCGTACTTATCGAGGGCCTGTTTCAGGGCCTGCGTCTTGAGTACGTCGGTGTGGATCGAGGGTGCGTGATCAACCGGATTAATACCGCGCTTGATGCCGTCCTCATTGATATGGACGATGAGGTCGAGACCAAAATCCTTGACCGTCTTGTCGCGGAACGCGATCATTTCCTTGAACTTCCAAGTCGTATCGATATGGAGCAGGGGGAACGGCGGTTTTTGCGGCCAGAAGGCCTTGCGCGCGAGATGCAGAAGGACAGTCGAATCCTTGCCGATCGAATACATCAGGACGGGTTTTCTAAACTGCGCGGCCGCCTCGCGGAAAATGTGGATGCTTTCCGCTTCAAGCAGATCGAGATGTGACGGCGACGCGTTCATGAGCGCTGACCTTTACTTTCTTTAAGTGTACCCGCTGGCGCGACATGCAGCCCGCATTCCTTACCGTTTTCGTTTTCCCACCACCAGCGGCCAGCCCGGATATCTTCGCCAGGTGCAATCGCGCGTGTGCAGGGCTGGCATCCAATGGATGGAAAGCCCTTGGCATGCAGGGGATTTACGGGAATTTTGTTGGCAGCAACATAGCTTTCCAGTTGCGCCAGCGTCCAATCGGCCATCGGATTGAGCTTGATGAGTTTTTGTGCGGCATCGTAAGCGGCGAATGGCACGACCGCGCGTCCTTGCGACTGTTCACGGCGGAGCCCCGTGATCCACGCTGACGCGCCTTCCAAAGCGCGGTTTAAGGGGCGTACCTTGCGAATGTCACAGCAGGCTTTGCGTGCATCGACCGAATAGCGAAATCCCATGATGCCATCGTTGGAAACAAGTTCCTCGACCTCGGCGGCGTCGGGAAACATGACGCGGATTTTGATGCCGTAGCGGGCTTCAGTCTCAAACAGTGTGTCGAGCGTTTCTGGAAAGTGCCGGCCGGTGTCGAGTGTGAAAATGTCGATGCCCTTGCCGGCCTCCGCGATGGCGTGCGTAACGGCTTGATCCTCGATGCCGAGGCTTGTCGAGAACGTGATGCGGCCAGGAATTTCGGAAGCGATAATGGCGATACGCTCTTCCAGCGTCCTCGACGCCGCCAGCTTCGCGTCGAGCTGCCTGGCGCGTACAATCGCGTCTTGGTGCAATGCAGCAGCATTCGTTGACGGGCCAAGCGTATCACTGACAGACATCATTTTCCTCCGGACGTAGCCACATATAATAGAAAAATATTCTTATAAACAGGTCGTTTCGCAAATAAACATAGTATTTCATTTCCAATATGCACTTAAGCAGAAATATTTTGTCATTCCAGGCAAACGTGGAACATACTATTTCCAATGCTTCTCGTGGTCGCCGCCACGCGTTTCGCTTTCGAGCCATTGGGTCATTCCAGCTGCAGCCCGTGCAGCCGTCGAAAATGCGGCCTGAAGCAGGTATCCTCCGGTTGGGGCATCCCAGTCCAGCATCTCACCTGCGACGAACACGCCAGGAACGGCACGTAGCATGAAATTCTCATCTACGGCCTCAAGTGACACTCCGCCAGCCGTTGAAATGGCACGCTCCAGACCCGCCACCCCTGAGACTCGCAATGGCACACCCTTAATCTGGCCGGCTAAAGTGGCTGGGTCGCGGGACGGTGAAGTGTAAGCTTCGCGCACTAGGCTCGCGGCAGCTGGGCTGAGACCGGCAGTTTTACGCAATGCATTGGCGAGACTGTCCTTGCGATTTCCTTGTGCCAGGCGTTGGGTGAGCCCAACAACGTCAATGTCGGGCCGCAGATCGATCATGATTGCTGAAGTTGCGTTTTTAAGACCGTCTCTAATCTCGCGCGACAGGGCGTAGATTGCGCCGCCTTCCAGCCCGTCGCGCGTGATGATCGCTTCGCCGCGAATGCGCCGCCCGCCTGCTTCGATGGCGATGCGTTTTAAGGGCATGCCCTCAAAACGCGATTTCACGATCTCCGACCATGGGATCAGAACTCCAGCATTCGACGCTTCAAGTGCGGTGACGGTAACGCCTGCGTCGCGAAGTACATTAGCCCAGGTGCCATCGGACCCGAGCTTTGGCCAGCTTGCGCCGCCAAGCGCGAGCAAGGTCGCGTCAGCGCGCACGGTTTCGACCTCCCCGCCTGCATCAGCAACATGGATCGCACCATCTTTGGAAATTCCAGTCCAGGTCCTGCGCGGTAGAATAATGACGCCGAGACTGGCCAACCTCTTGAGCCACGCACGCAGTAACGGCGATGATTTCATCGCTTTCGGGAAAACGCGCCCGCTTGAGCCTGTAAACGTCTCGATGCCAAGTCCATGCACCCAATCCACGAGCTGCGATGGCGGGAATGCCTCGACGGCCCGTTGAATGGGTTCGGACTGTTGACCATAGCGCGCCAACACATGTGCGACGGGTTCGCTGTGGGTGAGGTTGAGGCCGCCGCGGCCCGCCATGAGAAACTTGCGCGCTGGGCTTGGCATGCGCTCGTAGATCGTCACGCGATGGCCGGCATTGGCGAGACGTTCGGCCGCGAAAAGCCCAGCGGGTCCCGCACCAATAATCGCGACATCTCTCGGCTTCACGACGCTTTTCGGCGTGACGTGTGACTGGTGCGCGCTCACCACGTCCCTGTGTTCGCCATGGACGACCACGGCTCCTGTGGTGGAAGCGCGTTACCCTTCTGCAGCAGCTCGACTGAGACGAGATCGGGAGAGCGCACGAAAGCCATGTACCCGTCGCGCGGCGGCCGGTTAATGGTCACGCCCGCTTTCTGCAATCGCTCACACGTGGCGTAGATGTTATCGACGACAAAGGCGAGGTGGCCGAAGTTTCGTGCCGTGCCGTAGTTCTCTGAATCCCAATTGTAGGTAAGTTCAAGCATCGGCGCTTTTTCAGCGATCGCGCGGCCTTCATCTTCGGGGGCGGCGAGGAATACGAGCGTGAAACGCCCAGCCTTGTTTTCGATGCGGCGAATTTCCTTCAGACCAAGTTTGGTGCAAAAAAATTCCAAACTCTTGTCGAGGTCGGCAACGCGGACCATGGTGTGGAGATAACGCATCAATGTTTTCCTTCGTGAATGCTGGTGAATTACGCCCTGAGCTAACCGTTCAAAATAATCGCAGGCAAGCGTGTGCGCGACATGTGGGCCACAGGCAAATCTATTCCTCAAATTTGTTCATGCTGCCCTGCGACAACCTGTCAAAATATTGAGACGCCAAGACGTGGATGAGCGGTGGGTAACTTGGCTGGCAGTGAGGCCGTTGGTGCAGGTTCTAGCCAGTAGATTCTGAAGAAAAAATCGAATCGGTCATAAGGCGTCCGTAGGCTGTAGTTCACACCGAATGGTGTTGATGCGCGACATGTTTGCAGAACTTTTTGCGAGAAGTTGGGGATGAAATTTGAATCCCATTTAGTCAAAATCTTTCATGCAGTTAGCTCCTTGGTTCAATGTGGATAGATGCCCATTTTTAGCGATCATCGCACGTTGCCGTAATTTTCTCTCTAGCTCTGCCGTTTACCAATGTTATTGTTCGGTTGCTTCGCTTCGCCATAGCGGCGCGCGTCGAACTGAAGAGGGCTCTTCCGGTTCTGCGTGTGTCTCGGCGGGAGGCGTGGCGTTTGTCTTGGTTCAAGACCCAGTAGCGGGGTGTAATAATGGGGGACTCCAAGCGTCCGGACTTTCCGGACTTTGATCTAATTACCGATGGTAAGATAGATCATTTGGATGAGGCTGGCCTCGAAGTTTTCGAGGTTGCAGGTATGATCAAATGGTTCGATGCATCCAAAGGTTATGGATTCATCGTGCCTGATAATGGGTTGCCCGATATTCTGCTTCACGTGACGTGTCTCAGAGCTGGCGGATTTCAAACCGCCTATGAGGGTGCACGGCTTCATTGTGAAGTTCTGAAGCGGCCTAAGGGAATGCAGGCGTTCCGCATCCTCAGCATGGATGAGAGCACTGCAATTCATCCGTCTCAGCTGCCGCAGCGCACGCATGTCATCGTGACGCCAGAAAGCGATTGGGAGCGCGCTTACGTCAAGTGGTTCAACCGCGTCCGCGGTTTCGGCTTCTTGACAAAAGGCGAAGGCACGCCTGATATCTTCTGCCATATGGAAACCCTACGCCGCTTTGGCTTCACTGAGCTTCGGCCGGGTCAGATCGTGCAGGTTCGTTGGGGTTACGGCTCCAAGGGATGTATGGCCGCTGAACTTCGTCCCGATGGCGTCCCGACCGGATTGCCTTCGAAAAACTAGACCGAGACGCATGACGTTGGCGTTGAAAAGAAATTCAAAGAGGGCCGCGGGTTGCGCGGCCCTTTTCGTATTGGTTTTATGGGCGACCATGCCCGGTTACTTTCAAACTGCGCCGGCTGCACTGGCCAAGATGCGCATCGATCAGCTTGCGATTGAAAAATCGGGCGGCGGCGCGCCTGTGCAGTTCACAATCGAACGCGCCGAGACGGACCAGGAAAAAGCCCTGGGGCTTATGTTCCGCACCGAACTTAAAGACAGCGAAGGGATGCTGTTCAACTACGGCCGCTCGTTTGAAGTGACCATGTGGATGCGCAACACGTATATTCCGCTCGACATGGTTTTCATCCGCGCCGATGGCGTCATTCACCGTATCGAAGCGCGCGCGGAACCGCTTTCGGAGCGCGTGATTTCTTCCGGAGGCGACGTAGCGGCCGTGCTGGAAATCGCAGGCGGAGCTTCCGAGCGGCTGGGCATCAAAGCCGGCGACAGGGTGCGTCACATGATCTTCGAAAGTGCCCCGGCCCGTTAACAACTAGCTATAATGCTGGAGTGCGAATGCTTTCGCGGGAGAGGTTTGCGGACTATTCATGATTTAGCTTCGATCAGGTCTTGACCGGACCACTCGAAACCTCGATATCCTGGCTTATCAATCGTCGGGGCGTAGCTCAGCCTGGTAGAGCATCTGGTTTGGGACCAGAGGGTCGTGGGTTCAAATCCTGTCGCCCCGACCAATTGTTTCTGTGCCGTTCCATGCGAATTGCGATGAGGTCGCGAGTTTGCGTGTCGGCTCAACCGGATTGCTGGCAGAGACCAACATGAGCGCCCGCATATTCAAGCCCGCCAAAACCGCGATGCAATCGGGCGAAGCACGCACCAAAGAATGGGTGCTCGAATTCGATCCCGATGTGAAGCGCGAGATCGATCCGCTCATGGGATGGACGAGTTCTCCGGATACGCAATCCCAGGTGCGCCTGGAGTTCGCCAACAAAGACGAAGCAATTGCCTACGCAGTCCGCGAAGGGCTCGCGTACACTGTGGTTGAGCCAAAGCCGCGCCAGACGGTTAAAAAATCTTACGGTGAGAACTTCAAGTTCGGCCGCATGGGCAGCTGGACGCATTAGGTTCGGCATTTGCCGATTGCCAATCCGCTGCGGAGAGCCACCGTCAATGCCCTCACGTACAATCAATCGCTTGATCTGGGCCGCAGTGCTCCTGCTCATCGCGGGCCTCGCCCTGCAAACACGTGACAATCTCGATCTGTATTTCATGGGCGTTGGCAAGCTTGAGGTGCGCGCGGAGCCTGAAGAGGATGCGGTGTTCTTGTTCTGGCGGGGCAAGATCGACGCGCCAATGGAAAGCCGTATCGCGGACGCCTTTGAGCGTCACAAGGGGGAGGCGCGCAAGTTCATCCTATCACTCTCCTCGCCCGGAGGATCACTCGATCATGGTTCAAGGGTCGTGCGGCTGCTGCGCAAAATCGGCGAAACGCATGGAATTGAAACTGTTGTTGATGCGAGACGGCATTGCGCGTCGATGTGCGTGCCGGTGTACCTTCAGGGGCAGCGCCGCACGGCGGCTGCAAATGCCAACTTCATGTTCCATGAAGTGAGCTTCAGAGAATCGTTTTCTAAGGATGAACTTGAAGTGCCGGAAGCTGCCAAAGGCACTTCAACGGATCAGTTATTCGCCAAATATTTCACGCCGGCCGGTGTGCCAGACAGCTGGATCCAAAAAGTGCGCGCAGATATGTCGGGTGGCAAGGACATTTGGAAAACAGCCCGCGAGTTGATCGATGAGAACGCGGGCATCGTGCAGGACGTGAGGCAGTAGGCAGTAGGCAGTAGGCAGTGTAGTTCTGCTCGGGTGGTCCACTGCCCAATGCCTAGTGCCCTCTTCACTAAACAAACAGCACAACCGCCTTCTGCACTGTCTTCCAGATGCCCCAGGCGAGCGGAATGCCAACAAAAAGCCAGAAGAGCGCGGCCTTGGCATCAAGCCCGCCCTTGCCGATCCCGAATGATCCCGACGTCACGGTTGCGCCCGCCGCTTTGAGCTTGGCTTGTTCGGCGGCGACGTCGGCATCACTCATGTGCCATTTGTGATCGACCGGGCGCACGAGCAGGTTGGCGACAAAGCCGACACCCAGCATGCCAGCCAAAATGAAGAAGATCGGACTGTAAATCTGATCGGGGGGAACGCCGGCGGCTTGGCGCGTGTCGTGCAGATAATTGACGACGACGGGGCCGAGAATGCCGGCCGTCGACCACGCCGTCAGCAAGCGCCCATGAATGGCGCCGACGAATTGCGTGCCAAACATATCGGCGAGGTAAGCTGGAATGGTCGCGAAACCGCCTCCATACATGGAAGCGATGACGCAGAAGGCGGCGACGAATATGGCGAGTACCTTCCAGTCTGCCGACTGTGAGGCTAGCACGTATAACGCCGCCCCAAGCGTGAAGAAAATGAAGTAAGTCACCTTGCGCCCGAGTGCGTCGGAAGACGATGCCCAGACGATGCGGCCAAAAATGTTGAAGAGCGAGATGAGCCCGACAAATCCGGCGCCAACCGCGGCGGCGGCGGCGGCAAGTGCCGCGTCCTTCTTCATGTCGAGGTAGCCAAGTGCCGGCTGGCCGACGAGCGCGCCGCCAAACGTTTCCTGCAACATGGGAGACGCTGCGCCGATGATGCCGATACCAGCCGACACGTTCATGCACAACACAATCCACAGCATCCAGAAAGCAGACGTCTTATGCGCATCCTTCAAGTGCACGTGGTTCGATGTGATCATCGCGTTGGAATTCGCGGGCGGAGTCCATCCTTCTGGCTTCCAGCCGGCTGGCGGCAAACGATAGGCAAACGCACCGATCATCATGAAGAAGAAATAGATGGCGGCCATGGCAACGAATGTTTGCCACACGCCAGGATCAGTTGGCGTCTTGAACTGATCCATGAGCAGCGTGGCCAAAGGCGAGCCGAGCATCGCGCCGCCGCCAAAGCCCATAATGGCCATTCCTGTCGCCATGCCGCGCCGGTCAGGGAACCATTTGATGAGCGTCGATACAGGAGAGATGTAGCCTAGGCCGAGGCCAATCCCGCCGATAACGCCTGAGCCGATCCAAAGCATCCAAAGCTGATGCCAGATCACGCCGAGTGCCGAAATCAGAAGGCCGCCGCACCAGCACAGAGCCGACACAACGCCTGCTTTGCGCGGACCGGCGCGTTCAAGCCATCCGCCCCAGATGGCAGCGGAAACTCCGAGCAGCACGAAGAAGAAAGTGTACATCCAGCCAAGATCGAATTGGCTCCAGTTGCAGTCCGTGGCGGTCAAGGCCTTGAGGGTTCCAGCCGCTTTCTCACCAAATGTCACGGCTCCAGCCGAGCACTCTGGCAGCGGCTTGCCGTCGGCACCAACAAGCGCGCCTTGTAGGGGCTTCCAGAAGACAGAAAAACCGTAGGCCATGCCGATGCACAGATGAATGCATAGCGCAGCGGGAGGCACCATCCAGCGATTAAAGCCAGCGGTCGCGATGATCCGCGCCCGGTCGAGCAGCCCCGGCGCGTCGCCGGTCGTTGGTCCCATCGCAGCCATGGATTAATTCCCTCAAGATTCAATTGTGTCCAGCGTCGGCCAGCCCCACTGCCGACCGTTCTGCCACGGCAACTTGGCCACAATCAACGAAAGAACGTTGTGCCGGGGCCAAACTCTTGCGTTTTCCTGATCTTGCGCTCATGCGAAACTCATTGCTGCACATTAACAGGCCGCCCGGCTGAAGTAGGCCGCGCACCGCGGATCGACAACCCTGCGAGACGGTCTCCTTGGAGGCCGTTTCAACTCATCGTAGCAATCGCCGCGAGACAAGGTTGGGTAGAAGCCGCGTGACTGGCGCTTCCGGCCGGCTCGAGGAACGAGAGTCGGAAGTGCCCACCAACAGAGCGGCCGAAACCCAACGCCGAGAATTCAGTCCTGTTGTGGCCTGTTTTCGCCGTGCGGTGCTGGATTTCGCCGCTCGTGCCGGGCTGCCAGGAACTTGTTTGGACTGAGGCGCGTTACCTTACCATTACTCTGAAATCTTGAGAGGAATTGGTCATGGAACAGTCTGTTCTGACTTCTATCACAAGACGGCGCGTGGCCGCTGGGCTGGCATTGATCGCCGCTCCGGTGGGTGTGTTGGCGGGGGTGGATAGCGCGAACGCGCAGGAGAAGAAAAACAAGACTGAGAAAAGTCTATACGAGCGGCTAGGCGGCGTCTTCGCCATCGCGGCGGTCGTGGACCACTTTAGCGACGCCGTCGTGAAGAATCCGATCGTCGGCCAGACCTCCAAGAACCCGCAGCTGCAGGAATGGCACACCAACAACCTGGGAAGGCTGCCCGGTCTTAAATTCATGCGGACGCTATGGGTGTGCAACGTTTCGGGCGGGCCGTACCAGTTTACGGCCACCAAGCCCGGCAAGACGCCGCTCGGTCTTGAGGAGGCCCACCGGGATCTTCAAATCTCACCTGCAGAATTCGATGAGGTCGCAGCCGAACTCGGACGGACCCTGGACTTCGTCAAGGTCCCAAAGTCTGAGAAGGCCGAAGTCCTGGCCGCTTTCGCCGCCCACAAGGACGAGGTCACCGCCGGTTACGTCGCGGTCGCTAAGCGCGGTTGAAGCATCTCGTGCTTCCCGGTTCACCGCAGACGCCGAAGATCGGGCGGTCTGATACCAGTAGCGACCCATGCGGCGCAGCGGACCTCGCGTCTATTGGATCACCTCGCCGGCGCGCAACGAACAACCCCGCCCAGCCAAAGTTGGGCGGGATTGTTTTATCTGCACCACTGCGGGCACGAAATGAAAATCTGCTTACCCGGCCGCTAGCACAATCTTCCCGATGTGCTGGCTTGATTCCATCCGCGCATGGGCGTCGGCGGCGCGTGCTAGAGGAAACGTGCTGTCGATCAGAATTTTGACCTCGCCCGACGTGACGAGTGGCAGCGCGTTGGCCTCAACCGCTCGCGCGATGTCAGCCTTCACCGCTTTCGAACGCACGCGCAAGGTCGAACCCGTGATCGTTAGCCGCTTCAGCATCACGCGCATGAAGTCGATTGTCGCGGTCGAGCCGTTGAGGTACGCGATGTTGACGAGGCGGCCGTCGTCGGCGAGTACGCGGATATTCTTGTCGATGTAATCGCCGCCGACCATATCGAGAATGACGTCGACGCCCCTGCCTTGCGTCTCGGCCTTGATGATCTCCACGAAATCTTCCTTGGTGTATTCGATGGCGCGATCCGCTCCGAGCGAGACGCACGCCCGGCACTTCTCAACTGAGCCCGCCGTCGCGAAGACGCGCGCGCCGAACGCCTTTGCAAGTTGGATGGCGGTGACGCCGATGCCGCTCGTGCCGCCGTGAATCAAAATCGTCTCGCCGGCTTTCAACGCGCCGCGCTCGAAGACGTTGTGCCAGACGGTGAAAAACGTTTCGGGGATAGCTGCGGCGGTCGCATCGTCCATGCCCGCAGGAATGGGTATCGTCACGCCCTCGTCCGACACGCAATAGGCGGCATAGCCGCCGCCGTTGGTCAGCGCCATGACGCGGTCGCCGACTTTGAAGCGTGTGACACCCGCGCCCACCGCCGCAACAGTTCCCGCAACCTCGAGCCCCGGCAATTCGGAATGGCCTTTGGGCGCGGGATACAATCCCTTACGCTGAAGCACGTCCGGCCGGTTAACGCCGCTCGCGGTCACTTTGATGAGCACTTGGCCGGGTCCGGCCTCGGGCACTGGCACGTCACGCGGCACCAGAACCTCGGGTCCGCCCTTGCCGTTGATCGCGATGGCCGTCATGCTTGCGGGAAGATTGGTCATTGTTGGCGGTTCCTTTCGCGAGGCATTCGACCGAGACATGCAACACGATAGCGATGCACACAAGTGCCGGCGCGAGCGCCCATTGACGAAGAGGTCGCGAATATGGACTGGGACGAAGCCAAACCGAAACTTAAAGCCGAAATCGGCGAACCGCTTGGCAATTTCGCGATCTCTGAGCTTGAACATCGCATCACAACGCTCGAAGCCGAGACCGTGCGCGTGAAAGCCGAACTCGCCAAAAAACGCGCGCATGAGGCGGCAGCGAGTGCACTCTTTAAGTCGTGAGGGGCACACTCTCTCCATCTGCGTCCCCGGCTCGCCGCGCAGGCGCTGGCGCAGCGGGCCGGAGCGCGTTGCAGCGCGACGCGCGGAGAGCCGGGGTCACGTCCAATAAACAATTGCGAAGACGTGATCCCGGATAGTCGCGCTGTTTCGCTGCGCTCAACGCGGCTTCCGGGAAAGCAACCCGCGATAGCTTCCGGAATTCGCTAACGAAACATTGAGGTCGTTGCGCCACTTCAAATCGAATTGATCCCAACGCGCGCGCGATGGAGGCAATCGCAAAGTTGCAAAAATTTGGCGATTATGCACTTGACAAACACATAGAAAGACTCTATGTTTAGAGTCAAGGAGTTAGCTATGTCCATTCTCTGTGGTGCACACTTCCACGATGAGACTGCAGCGATCGCACGGCTAGAAAGCATTCTTTGGCCGAACGGTCCCGTGTGTCCGCATTGCGGCAACGCTGACAAGGTGTACGAGATTAAGGGTAAGACCGCACGCCCTGGACTGAAAACGTGTGGCGGTTGCCGAAAGCAATTCACTGTGAAGATCGGCACGCTTTTCGAGGATAGCCATGTCCCCATGCACAAGTGGTGGCAGGCCGTGCATCTGCTTTGCTCCTCCAAGAAAGGCATCAGCAGTCACCAGCTTCATCGGACACTGAAAGTCACGTATAAGACGGCTTGGTTCATGAGCCACCGCATCCGGGAAGCAATGCGTACGGGAGAGTTGTCCCCTATGGGAGGTGGCAGCGGCATTGTGGAGGCCGATGAGACTTTCATCGGCAGCAAAAAAGGCGTCCCGAAGAAGCGCGCATATCATCACAAGAACGCCGTACTGAGCCTCGTCGAACGAGGCGGCGAGGTTCGCAGTTTCCATGTAGACAAGGCCGACAGCGCCACGATCATGCCGATCGTTCGCGAGAACGTGGCCAAGGAAGCTCGCGTGATGACCGACGAGGCGAAGTACTACAACAAGGTTGGTAGCGAGTTTGCCGAGCACGGCACCGTCAATCACAGCGCTGGCGAATACGTCCGTGGTGACGCCCACACGAACACTTTGGAGAACTATTATTCCATCTTCAAGCGCGGCATGAAGGGCGTTTACCAGCATTGCAGCGAGAAGCATCTGCACCGCTATGTCGCGGAGTTCGACTTCCGCTATAATGCCCGCTCTGCCCTTGGCGTCGACGACGAGGGACGCGCCGAAAAGGCTTTGAAAGGTGTAAGTGGCAAACGGTTGATGTATCGGGACTCGTTTCCGGCGTCGATCGGAGACCAGACGGAGCGCGACGTGTGATGAGTACGACCCGCGAGTTCAGGTGGAAGATCGACGCCGGTTTTACCGCTGAGACGATGCCGCTTGACCGGCTGGCCGAGTATTTGAAGCATCTCGCTGCAATGCTTGGAGAGCCTCAACATCTGCACCTCATCAAGATGGAGAGCGCCAGCGCGAACGCTGTTCTTCGCGTTGATGCGGTGATGGTCGAGCACGTTCGCCAACGCGGGGGTGAGTTACGTCGTGGTATAGCTCCCCGCGAGGCGATGGATAGTTACCGCGCCATCAATGCCATGCTTCAGGAAGACAAGGGAACGGCGACGCTCTACGATGGTGACGCTGAGATCATACCTTTCCCAGGGGTCGGCGCGGAACAGCCCATCGTGGTTCCTAGTGTGCAGCAGCAGGGGCACCTCGACGGCCAACTGATAAAAGTCGGCGGGGAGAAGGCTTGGGTTCCTGTCCAACTGGTGCCATTGGGAGACGCGAGAATTACGGGGTGCTACGCTAAGAAAGACTTGGCAAAGAAAATGGGCTCCCATCTTTTCGAGCCGGTGCGCCTATACGGTCGTGGCAAATGGAACCGGAATGAACAAGGCCAGTGGGAGATTGATCGCTTTTGGATTGACCATTTCGATACTTTATCTGCTGAGCCACTTCCGGTCGTTGTTGCAGCACTTCGCGGCGTAAAGACTGATTGGCACAAGACGCCAATCGCCGACATTCTCAATGATGAGAATGTCTGATGATCGGAATTGACGCAAC
>JANOKZ010000335.1:0-4316 GCA_031419515.1 Hyphomicrobium sp. | reverse complement strand
AAATGAGCAACAAGCGAAAGCATCGGAGCCTCCCTCTTTTCCGGAAGCCTCCTCAAGAATCCATGATTCGCCGCCACTCAAGCGAATTTAACCGTTTTCAAATGCGATTCCCCTGCTCAGGGGAGGGGTTAGGGGTGGGGTAGCGCACATGGCGTGATCCCCACATATTAGCTCTGGTGCGCGCACCGTCTGGCGGAAAATCTTCGAACGCCTGTCTCTTTGCCTCTCCCCACCCCAACCCTCCCCGCTGGGGAGGGAGTTCATCCCGTCGCAAATACTGTTCCAATCAGAAAACTACTCAGCCTCAAAACGTCTCGACCCAGGGCCGGACTTCAATCTCTGACGACCAGGAATTCTTCGGCTGATCGATGAGGTGAAGATACGAGTCCGCGATTGAATCGGGATCAAGCGTGTTGTCATTGCCGCCGTCTTCGCGCCCCTTCGCGCGGATGCCGCCATCAATGACCACGTGCGCGATGTGAATGCCTTGCGGATGGAATTCGCGCGCCATCGATTGAGCGAGACCGCGCAGCGCAAATTTGCCCATCGCAAACGGCGCCGATTGCGCGAAGCCTTTGACGCCAGCCGACGCGCCCGTGAAGAGGATCGTTCCGCGCCTCAACGGTAACATAAGCCGCACGGCCGCTTGCGCGACGAGGAACGCACCGAACGCCGTGATGTCGAGCGCTTTGCGCACTTCATCTCGATCAAGCATGACGAACGGCCCGCGCACACGATAGGAGGGGTTATAGACGACGACCTCGGGAACACCTGCCAGTCCTGCGAACAGCGCCTCCACATCGCGTGCGTTCGTCACGTCGCACGCAACCGCCGTGGCGCCCGTCTCGCCAACAAGCCCTGCAAGTTTCTCCGTATTGCGCGCGGCAAGCACGACGCTCATGCCGCGGCTAGCGAACTTGCGCGCCAGCGACGCCGACAATCCATCGCCCACACCAACGATGACAGAGATGGGAGGGGTCATGTGCGAGTCCTTGAACCAATTTAAAGTAATGGCAGTGTAGCAGCGTAGTAGCAGCGTAGGGCGCAATAGTTTCGTGCCCTGCACTTGCACGAAGCGTATTGCGCCGAAGGGATGCACGTTCGGAATTTGAGGCTTGGTGCGTTACGGCTCGCGAGTGAAGAGCGCGAACCTAACGCACCCTACAATTCTTCGCGTTTCTATTGCGGGCTACGCGAGCTTGATCATAGTACGTCGCCATTGGAGAGGATCCATTCTTTGTCAGTTGGCGGGAGATTCCAGTCTAAGACACGTCCGCGGCGCGATATGGTGCGCACACTTCTTGTTGTAGTCAGTCTCTGTCGTGGGTACCGTCACGACAACAGCGTCGCGGTTTCCCGTTTCGAGCACAGAACTTCGCGATTGTGATTGCTCGCTGTCACTCAAACGTATAACGGTCGGCTTGCGGTTGGCGTAAGTTACAATAATTGTCCAGAAATTTGGATCACCTTCCCACGGTACATCGTCCGCATATTCGCGGGCGGCTTCACCAAATATCTCCAAACGACGGTCAAGCGTCAGATCGTATGGTTCAAGGAAGAAAATTTTGGCCCAACCTTCGCCGAAGACTTCGCTGACTCTGGCCGATCCATTGCTTTCCACGATCTGCAGCAACTTTGATTTTTGTTCGCTTCCAATGAGCGCCCATTGCCAAGCCGTCGTCACCAAGACGGCGACGGCGAGAATTGCGATGTAGAGCCAAGATTTTTTCATCTGTCCGTTGTCAAAAGATAACTCGCGTTTGAACGTCCCGTCCTTCGCTCTCATGTTCGATGTTGTCATCACAACACCCGGACCTCTTGCTTGCCACTCGTCACCGCGAGATACCTCACCTCGCGCGCGGGGAAGACGTTGGCCTTCAGGTCCTTGACCATTTCTTCAGCGCCGCCCCCGGATCGCTTCTCGTCACTCGCGTGACGAGGTCCGGGGCAAGCTGGCGCGATGACTTCGTCATGCTGAAAGCATGCCTCCGGCATGACCCAGAGTTTGTCGCCACTCTTCCAATCCTGCGGGCGGAGTTTCGTCGTGCCTTCGCTCAGACGCGCGGCAACCTCGTCGGAGACCGTGGCCCACAGGACCACGCCGAGCGGCCTGTCCTGCGCGTAGAACGTGCGGAACTGCTGCAACAGCGCTGGCGTCATCAGCTCATTTTCATTTGCCGCCTGCGCGGCGGGCCACTCCAAGTCCGAGATGAAGAATTGCTTGTGCAGCGGCGATTGCGACATCAGCCAGACGATCTCGCCGAGCACCGCCGACATGGTTTTCGCGTGGCCCCAGTCTTCACCAAGAACGGGCGGCTGATGCGAGAACGGCCCGGATTTGCCCGGACCACCAGGGCCGCCGCTGCCGGGAGCACCTGGGCCGCCTGTGCCTGGACTTTTGTCACCACCGCTCGGCGGTGCGCCTGCGGCCGTCGTGTCATTGGCCGCCCGCGCCATCGGTGCTGTTGCTGTTGCTGGCGCTGGTGCCGCCCCAATCGGCATCATTAGCGGCGTTCTCTGCATGGCGGAGACGCTGGCGTGCGTTGACGCCGCCGCCTGATCCAAGGCCTGGGCCGTCGCGCCCACTTGGCCGATTTGAAAATCTGTTGCCATCACCGGTATCGCCACCACACCCACGACGACCCGCATCACCCAATCCATCGCCATGCCTCGTACCACTCGTTTCGAGCACGCAGTATGCGGCCGCCACAGTGCCCGGGGAAAAAATAATTTCCGCGAAAATTTACCTGCGCCGATTTCAGCCGATTTCAACGGCTTACCGGCGGCGTTCATCTTGCAGCCCCACACCCGTTAATCCTGAATCTATTTTCCTACCCGGGAAACGCTGTTTTCTCGGGGATCTCAGCCTACTTCGTAGGTCGCGGGTGAGCCCTCTTGCGCTGCAAGCGCAGAAGGCATGGGCGAACCCCGACGCCGCGCCTACAAAATTGCAGGAGTTTGCCCGTCCATCGCGCGCGTCTTGTGCGCCAAGGATCAAGGCGTCCTAAGTAAGCTCACCACGCCGTCATGGCCGCGCGACTCCTTAGAAGTCCCCTCGCGGGATCGCGTTAGCGATCGTGCCGCAGGCGCGACAGGCGGCCACCCACGACAACCATCCAAGAACTCAAAGTGCATGGCTGGTTCCGGCTTTGCCAAATACTCTGAGATTTGGCCGTTTGATGCTTGTCGTGGGTGGCCGACGACTACGCGATGCTCCGCATCGCCTCGGCCATGACGGCTGTGGTAAGTCATCAAATGGCAGCAAGCTGCATGAGCCAAAGGCCGTCACCCCTGGTGTCAGGTCCATCACACCGGAGGCGTGTCTTCGACACGACGGGTCAGACACTGCCGGGCACACCACCTTACCCCCAGCGCCTATTCGACCACATCCATTGTTCCGGCATTTCGCGCACCCACGCTTCGAACTGCTTGGTCATTTCCGCCGTGATCCATTTCACGTCGTCGGACTGGTTCGCCGTGCGCGGTACTTTCAGTTCCTTCAACTCAATCTCGAAATGACTATCCGTGCCGATGCGAATGCAACGCGACAACCACATGCGCGCGCCCGTGCGCCGGGCAATCATCGCGGGAATGGTCACCGTCGCCGCGTCCTTGCCAAAAAACGGAACCGGCAACCCTGTGCGGTCCCACAAATCGCAGACAACACCAAGACGCCCGCCCTGGCGCACGTAGTCCATGATCGCGCGCGCCGTCTTCTGGCTCTCTCCATGATCGCCTTCAACGCGCCCGCGCCCGAACAGGCCGCCCGGATAAAGATCCTTGCGCTGGTCGCGCAGGTACTGATCGACGTAAGGATTGTTGACCGAGCGGTAGACGGCTGCAGGATTAGCGCCCGCTAACACGAGCGGCCAAACGGCGAGTTCCCAATTGCCCATGTGCAGCGACGCGCCGATAATGGGTCCGAGCTTGCCTTTGTAGCGTGCGAACACGGGCGCGTTTCGAATTTTGATGCGCGAGGGATCTTTGACGATGCGATCAATGAGCATCGTCTCGGCCATGACGCGCCCCAAGTTCTCCCAATGCGCCATGCAAATTGCTTCGCGTTCTGCAAACGTCTTGTCGGGGAACGCAATCTCGAGATTGGCCAGCGCGCGCTTGTGGCGCTTTGGGCTGAGGCTAGGCGCAAGGCGCCGCCACCAGCGCGCGGAAAAGCGCGTTGCGGTATCGAGCGGCAGTGCGCGTATGGCCCCGACGATCGTACGCAGAGCCGCGTATTCCAGGCGGAACTGCAAATCGCGGAGAAATGAAACAGGCGTCATGCGTAGGGGGCGCCTTCGGGGGAACTAAGCTCACCC
>JANOKZ010000334.1:0-7542 GCA_031419515.1 Hyphomicrobium sp. | reverse complement strand
TTCGAACCCTACGGAGAACGGCACGAATATCCTTATCCCCGCGACAAACCGCGCTGGCTCAAAATCCCGCTGTGGATCGCGGCCGCCGGCATCGTCGTTGCCTGCCTGCTCGGCTATGTGGCACTTGCGCGTTTTGCTGCCCAGCAGATCGTCATGACCGGCGTCGTGGCATTGGTCGCAATTCTGTTGTACCTCGCCATCCGCGCCTTCACACGCGAAAGCGGCAAGAACCGCCACGCCGTCAGCCTGATGCTGGAAGAAACCTTTGGCCTTGATGAACCACGCCGTCAGCAGCTTGCATGGCTAACAGAAGCCGCCTTGACTATTGCGGTCGGGATCGTTGCCCTGCCGCTACTGCTTCTCCAGTGGGGCTTTTCGAGTGCCGACATCCGCGACTGGCTAAAGTCGGCGCTGTTCGGCTTTGAGATCGGTGAGTTCCGCATCTCCATCGTTCGCATTCTCATCGGCATCCTTATTTTCACAGCACTCCTCTTCGTCACGCGGCTCATTCAACGCCGCCTGCGTGAAAACGTGTTGACCCAGCCGCGCATGGACGCAGGCATTGCCCACTCGATCGACACAGCAATTGGCTACGCGGGGATCGCACTCGCCGCCATCGTCGCGATCTCGTACGCAGGGTTCGACATCACAAGCCTCGCCATCGTCGCTGGTGCGCTCTCAGTTGGTATCGGGTTCGGCCTGCAGTCAATCGTCAACAACTTCGTTTCAGGCCTCATTCTCCTCATCGAGCGCCCGATCAAGGTTGGCGATTGGGTCGTCGTCGGCGACCAGCAGGGCAACGTGAAACGGATATCGGTGCGCTCGACCGAGATCGAGACATTCGACCGCGCGAGCCTGATCGTGCCAAATTCCGAGCTCATCACAGGCCGTGTTCTGAACTGGACGCATCGCAACGCAATGGGGCGTGTCGTCCTGAAGTTCAACGCAGGCGCCAATGTCGACCCACGCCGCGTCCTCGCCATTCTCAACGAGTGCGCACGCCGGCATCCCGACGTTCTGCGCGACCCGGCACCGCTCGCCGTTTTCGAGGGCTACACCTCGACTTCAACCGAGTTTTCACTGCGCGTTCTGCTTTCTGACATCAACAAGGGCCTGGGTGTGCAGTCCGACCTCAGAATTGCAGCCTTTGAAGCCTTGCGTGCCGCAAACATTGACCTGCCAAGGGGGCTCGAGGCAGTCCAAGCGGCATCATGACCGCCGACCTGACAACCAAGTAAGGCGGCCTTTTCCGTGCCCCTTTCAGGTTCCCGTTCGGGGGCCCATTGACGGCGCCCGTCGCAATGATAAGCCAACGTCATGGACCAAATCGTGTGCCGCCCTTTCCTGACCAGTCTGCCGAATATCCTGACGTACGGCCGCATCGCTGCCGTGCCGGTACTTGTTGCATTTCTGTTTTTCTCGACCAGCAATACCGCGCGCTGGATCGCATTCGCAATTTTTGTCGTGGCCAGCATCACCGACTGGCTGGACGGGTATCTTGCGCGCATTTGGGAACAACAGTCCGCCCTCGGCCGCATGCTCGATCCCATCGCTGACAAACTACTCGTCGGCGCCACACTGCTGATGCTCGTCTATGATCGAACGATCAGCGGCTGGTCGATCCTGGCAGCAGTGATCATCCTTTCGCGCGAGATTTTGGTTTCGGGTCTACGGGAATTCCTGGCCGAGCTGAACGTCAAGATTCACGTCACGCAACTCGCCAAGTGGAAGACAACATTTCAACTCGTCGCGCTTGCGATGATACTGGCGGGGCCGGCAGCCGAGTCATTCCTGCCTGGCGTGACGGAAGCAGGCATTGTCATCCTCTGGATTTCAGCGGTTCTGACCCTATTTACCGGATACGATTATCTCAAAGCCGCTATCCGCCACGCGATCGAGCAGTGAAAGTCATGACAGCATCAGGTACCCCCACGCGGCAAGTTTCCATTCGTTATTTCGCCTGGGTGCGCGAAAAGACTGGTCGCAGCGAGGAAACCGTTGAAATCGGACCTGGCATTCTGACGATCAGCGATCTGGTCACCTGGCTGCGCACGCGCGGACCTGAGTATGATGCGGCGTTCGCCTCGCCCGGCACCGTGCGCGCCGCGATCGACATGACGCATGTGAAATTAGACGCAAAGATCTTAGGCGCGCGCGAGATTGCGTTCTTTCCTCCTGTTACGGGAGGCTAAGCCAGCATGAGCGTCAGCGTTCAGGAAAAAGGCTTCGACGTCGCAGCAGAGATTGAGACGCTTACGCGCGGCGACACCGGCATAGGTGCAGTTGCCACGTTCATCGGCAAAGTCCGTGACGAAGCGCACGGTAACAAGCTGCAGTCGATGACGCTGGAACACTATCCCGGCATGACAGAAGCCGAACTCTCGGACATTGAACAAGAGGCCGTGGCCCGATTTCGACTGTCGGCCAGCCGCATCGTGCACCGCATCGGCCCATTGCAGCCCGGCGATAACATCGTCCTTGTCATCACTTGCGCTGCACACCGCGGCGACGCCTTCGCTGCTTGCGAGTTTCTGATGGATTACCTCAAGACCCGGGCTCCGTTCTGGAAAAAAGAAACAGGGGTCACGGGCGAAGGCCGCTGGGTCGATGCGCGCGAATGCGACGAGGCGGCGCTGAACCGCTGGCTTAAGCCGGCTTCATAACACCCAGCCAAAGCATAAGAATCTCATTCGGACTGCCTCAGGAAGGCCGTCGAATCACCCTCAAAACTGACGTCGGGCCTGCAAGCGTTAAGGCGACCTTAACAGTAACCGGACAATAACCTTAACAAGGTCCGGCGAGATCCGTGAAATCGCCATCTTCGCCGGGCACATCGGTTCTGTCCCGCATCCTTCTAACGGGGGGTGCGTGTCGACGGGGGTTTGTAGGTGATGAGTTCAATTTTCTCGCGAGCCGGTTGGCGCGCAGGCGTAGCTGTCATGGCTGCAGTCTACTCCTTGGCGTGCGCTGCCGAAGATCAGCAGGTCGTCGCAGACGGCGCACAGCCGCGCACTGAGCTTGCGGCCGCAGAACGCGCCGCCGTTTCTCCTTTGCCCGCTAAGGCTGCTGCGGCTCAATCACCGGGCACGCGCTTTGTCATCGGCCTGGATCGCAAAGTCGAGTACCAGATTTTCGCGCTCGCCAACCCCAATCGCGTGGTTATCGAATTCCCCGACGTTAAGTTGCAGCTTCCAGACATGACGGACGGCAACACTGTCGGACTCGTCAAGTCATTCCGTGGTGGCCTTGCGGCACCCGGCAAAACCCGGATCGTCATCGAAGTCACCCAACCCGTCGTGGTCGACAGCTCAAAAATCGAAAAGACCGCCGACGGACATGTGAGACTTGCGCTCGATATCCTGCCAGCCGACGCAGCGCTCCGGCGCAATAAAAAAGGTTTGAAGCAACCACCTCTCGGCCTCGGCGCCGCAGGACTTCAGCCTCCGTTGCCAAAACCAGCCCAAAGCCCGCGCGCGCGCGCCGCAAAAGCCTTCAAGCCCGTCATCGTTCTAGACCCTGGCCACGGAGGAATGGACTCCGGCGCCACCAAGTATGGCACGGTCGAAAAGAACGTCGTTCTCGCCTTCAGCCACGTACTCCGCGAACTCCTCGAAGAAACCGGCCGCTACAAAGTTCTGATGACCCGCGACAAGGATATATTCGTCGAGTTGGACGAACGCCTTGCCTACGGCGAACGCAACAGTGCCAATTTGTTTATCGCCATTCACGCAGATTACGCGGGTAAACGCGCACGCGGCGCCACTATTTTTACGCTGCGCGACGGCGTCGCCAAGGATTTGAGGCGGTCAAACTCGAGGCGCTCGGCCGAAAAGGTTCTGTCGTCGAACGAACTCACAGCCGTCAAACGCGTCGAAGGCGACACCTCTGCCGTTACGGGAATCCTGGCCGAACTCGCCGAACGCGACGTCGAGCGCACCCAAGAGCGCAGCGACGTGTTCGCCAAGACCGTGATCGACAACATGAGCGAAAGCACCACGATGCGCCAGGAGCCAGATCAACAGGCCGCCTTCCGCGTCTTGAAGACGGCGCAGTTTCCGTCCGTTCTGATTGAACTCGCCTACGTGTCGAACCAGCAGGACGCCAACAATCTCAAGTCCGACGAATGGCGCGAGAAGGTCGCGGACTCGATCGTCTCAGCCATCGACAATTACTTCGGCAATCAAATCGCCCACATGCCGATGTAGGGCAAAAGCGCGCGGCGCCAAGCGCCAGGTTTCCAGCCGCAAACCGTCACCCCAGCGAACGCCGCGCGCTAGACTGTCGGCTTGACCTTGCCTAAAAAGCAATCATGACCAGTCGTCGAAACTTTATTCGAGCGGCAAGTGCGCTTGCCGGCCTTTCTGCTTGGGATCGTATCGGGATGCCAATATCCGCGCGTGCCGGGGACAGGGCTTCGGCCAAGGCAGAAGGTTTCCGGATGCCGCTTGAGAGCGACCGGCACCAACGAACCTTCATGCAATGGCCATCTCGTGTGAATCTTTATGGCAGCGCATCTGCGCTCATTGCCGTTCAAAATAAGATCGCGCTTATTGCCAAGACGATCTCCGCTTTTGAACCGGTCGTCGTTCTCGCGAGCCCTGAACAATCGGAAAAAGCCGCCAAGGTGCTAGGTTCCGGCATTGACGTTTGGTCCGTCCAGACCGACGATCTGTGGTGCCGGGACAGCGGGCCGACTTTCGTTGTCTCAAATACCGGAAAAATTGCCGTCTCTGATCTCGGCTTCAACGGCTGGGGAAACAAACAGAACCATGCTGTCGATGGCCTCATAGCGGGCCGTATCGCGGAAAAACTCGGATTTGCCGTTTTCAAAAATGGAATTGCCGGCGAGGGCGGAGGCGTCGAAGTCGACGGTGCGGGCACGGTGCTCGCGCATGAGAGCTGCTGGATCAACCGGAACCGCAATAAAGGCAATAAAGAAGAAATCGAGCGGCTCATTCTTGACGCACTCGGCGCCGAGCGGATGATTTGGGCACCGGGCGTAAAAGGCGCTGACATCACCGATTTCCACATCGATGCGCTCGCCCGCTTTGTCAAACCAGGACAGGTTGTCATTCAACTTGGCAAATATCCAGATACCAGAGATCCATGGTCGGTTTCTGCATTCGAAACCTACGATATCCTCAAGAACGCACGTGATGCGCAGGGGCGGAGACTCGATATCGTGGTTATCCCCGAACCTCTTAATATTCGCTCGCGCTCGCGCGATTTTGTATCCTCATACGTAAACTACTATGTATGCAATGGCGCCGTCATTGGCGCCGAGTTCGGGGACGCGAAAGCCGATTCCGAGGCGAAGGCTATTCTGCAGACGCTCTATCCAGGCCGGGAAGTCTTGAGCCTGAACGTCGATCCGATCGGGGAAGCCGGCGGCGGCATTCATTGCGCAACTCAGCAGCAGCCGATGACACGAACATAAATCACGTCATGACAAATTCTGCGGCCGAAGTTCGCTCCAAAATTCGATGCACAAAAAAAGGCCGGCACACTTGGCACCGGCCTTTTTCAATTGTCGTCGCCGGAACACTCCGGCGCTGCGTCAGTCACGTCCTACATGGGGGGTATTTGTGATGCTGTTGCCAGGGCAGAAGAAACAACCAGCGAGGCTCCCGTGCCGGCCCTTGCCCGGTCGCTGGACTGGTCGAAAGCGTAGTTGAGGTAAAACGGGGAAAGCGCTTCTGCATGAGGCACTCCGTCTTCTAAATGACCGCAAACCGGCCGAATGAGACCAGCTTTTCGAAACGTGGCAAAATGGGTGCGATCGGCCAGCAGACGGGCTCGCTGGCCGGACACGAACGATGTGCTCACGGATTGAGATTGCGGGTGGGATTTGGACAGGGACGTGAGTTCGCCGGACCTGGGCCAAAGCAACGCTCCCTTGGGCAGCCCTATCCATCGCTGCCACGCGCTGCTTGTAACCGTCTGCAGGTCCGATCGGACCTGATTCAGAGAAGAAAAGGGCATGCGACCCCTGGCTCTCGCTCTGACGCCCGCACAATGTTGTAGCACCCTTTAATTCCTTAAAAGAATTAAGAGAACTGCAACGTCTCACAACTCCGATGGTAAGTGAT
This sequence comes from Hyphomicrobium sp., assembly GCA_031419515.1. Classification (GTDB taxonomy): domain Bacteria; phylum Pseudomonadota; class Alphaproteobacteria; order Rhizobiales; family Hyphomicrobiaceae; genus Hyphomicrobium_B. The sequence continues at coordinate 1,453 of JANOKZ010000334.1, read as the reverse complement.
TCGTATGACAATTCGTAAGATCAGCAACATAAGCGTGTGGCACGATCAGGCGAACGATGGGTCCGTTCGCCGATATCTCGACGGGTGTTGTCCCAGCCTGATCGCCATCGACCTCAACGGGCACAGGAAAGGCTGACGAGATCCGCACGCGATTGCATGGAATTGAGAGAATACCCTGAGGCCGCGTCTTAGGATCGGCCAGACGGCCAAGCCCAAGAGCCATTGAAGCCGCCATCAGATCCCGGCGCGTCGTGCCGGTGACGATGACAGCCACGAGCTGACCGGCGCCGAGTTGCGTATCACACGTCAAAAGGAACGATCCGCCATAGTGCGCGGCGTTGGTGACGATGACCCAGCTTGCGTTGTAGGGCACGCCATCAACCTCGACATCGAGATCAAAGACCCCAGCGCCAAGCGTCTTGAGTACGGGGGCGGCATAAGCGAGACGGCCGAACACGCGTTTTGAGTTTTGGTTCAGAAGCGCAACGATCCGGCCATCGAACCCAGCGCCCGCCATCAAGAGAAAAGGCGCGCCGTTGATAATGCCGCCGCGCACCGGAATCTCAGGACCTTCGAGCAGCGTTTGAGCGATGAGGCGCGCACGCGTTGAAAGCCCTATCTCGTGACGCATAACGTTGCCGGTGCCGAGCGGAACAATGCCAACGGGCATGTTCGTTCCAGCAGCACCTGCCGCCACCGCGCGGATGGTGCCGTCGCCACCGGCGGCTATGACAGCATCAAAACGGCCGCCGAGCGCTGCTGCGGCAACTTTCTGGGACGCGTCCGCCGCGGTCGAGGTTTGAATTGCGGTGACGTGGGCGCCGTGCTTCTCCAAATGCGCAACGACGCGATCAAGCTTGCGCGGACGGCCAGCGCCAGCGCTTTGGTTGAATACGAGTGCGAAGTTGCGGCGCATGTCTTGGTCCTGGCGCGCGCCAGCGGCGCAACGGCCAGCGGCGCATGTCTTGGTCCGCAAACGAAGAAGGCGCTGCGGATGGCGCAACGCCTTCACCTGTGGCTATCTATAATGGCCCGTGCGGTCAACGGAAACAACCATTAGTGGGCCGGCAACTCCGCCGTCCGCGCAGACGACTGCACGGCTTTTTGCACTTTTTCGAAGGCCCGAACCTCGATCTGGCGAATGCGCTCACGCGAGACGCCAAACTCGGCCGACAACTCTTCCAGCGTTACCGGCTCCTCGCGCAGGCGCCGCGCTTCGAAGACCTGGCGCTCGCGTTCATTGAGAACCGCCATCGCGTTCGATAGATACGATTTGCGGCGGCTCATCTCATCGTTTTCGACCAGACGCTCTTCCTGACTCGGTGTTTCATCCACAAGCCAATCCTGCCATTCGCCTGTTTCCGAGTCGGCGCGGACAGGTGCATTGAGCGACGCGTCGCCACCGAGGCGGCGGTTCATACTGATCACTTCCTCCTCGGTAACGCCGAGTTTG
>JANOKZ010000333.1:0-3264 GCA_031419515.1 Hyphomicrobium sp. | reverse complement strand
TCCGGCGGCATGACATCGCGCTGTGCGGCGGTCCGGCTCGAAATCTGGGTCAGCTGATCGAGGGCCTTGAGCTGATCTTGCAGTGCGCGGCGCATGGCATCAGCTGTTTCGCGCGTGGCGGCGGGAAGCCTGGCGGTTTCCTCGCGGATGCGGGCTTGTTCGAGTGCAAGAGTAGACGCTGCTTCGGCCCCGCGCTGGCGTGCTTCATCTGAGGCCGACGACAAGCGGCCCGTCAGAGATTCAAATTCCTTCGACAACTCGCCGGAAACCGAGCTGAACCGGTTCTTCATGTCGTCGAATGTGCGGCCGCTTTCGCTTTCAGCTTGGCTTTTTGCGCGATCAAGCTCGGCCAGCAGTGCGCGTGTGCGCGACTCGCTACCGGTCTGAAGTTCCTGAGTTAGCGCGCGCGTGCGCGATTCGATCGTCGTCAGCGAACCCTCAAGGTTCGAGGAATAGTCATTGAACACTCGGCCGATCTCGTCGGCCTTGCCCGAGAAACGTTCGAGGGTGTGTGAAATATCCTGGTGGCGTGCTTGCAGCGTTGTATCGATTTTGTAGTTGGCGGATTCAAGCGCATTGGCGGCCTTGAGAATGGCGTGACCTTGGTTCTCAAAACGATCTGTGACGCCGTGAATTTGTCCCAAAAGGTTCTCAGACACGTTGCGCAGCATGTCGGACTGATTGGCAAGTCCTTCGATGGCCTTTAGCGATTGGCGCGTGATGTTCTCGCTGGTGCGGCGGACGGCATTGATGCCGTTCATGACCGACTCGTCGAGCTCAACGGCCTGGCGCGCGATCGACTCGCGGAAAGTAGAAGCGTGCGTGTCAAGCGCAGTCGTCAGCAAGGCTGCTTTCTCGCTGACAGCGCTATCGATAGCGGTCGTTGATCTCATGATCTGATTGTCGAACAGTTCAAGGCGCCGCTGGAATGCGTCATCCAAAGATTTGGTACGCTCGACCAATTGAATATCCAACGCCTGAGCACGGTTGGACAGCGTCGTATCCAGAGCCTTGGCGTATTCTTCGAAAACCGTCTGCAGGTTTTCCGTACGATTGCCAAGCGAGGTATCGAGCGTCTGCATGTAGCTGTCGAAGGAGACACGCATTTGCTCTGTGCGGCTGCCAAGCGCCGTCGAGAAGGCGCTGGTGTAATCTTCAAGTACTGTTTGCAGCTGGTGCGTGCGCGCGCCAAGCGATATTTCGAACCGGTCGGTTTGCGTTGCCAGAGAGTTTTCCAAGCTAGAGAGGTTCTCTCCCGCGCCCTTGATGATACCGGCGAGCGTAACCTGCTGCGTTGAAAGCTTTTCAATCAGCGTTGGAATCTCGGTTCCGAGCGTTTTCAGTGTGTCCGTGACGCTTGTCGAGGTATTAAGCAGAGCATGGCGCTCGCCCGTTAGCTCTTGGATGAGGCCGCGAATGCGCCGCTCGTTTTGTTCGTAAGAGCGTTCGAGATCGGCAACCTGATTATGGACGAGCGCTTCAAGCTCGCCCGCGCGTCCAAGAGCGCGGCTGACGGCGTCGTTCATGAACGAAACTTGGCGGCGCACCGCTTGGCCAAGGCTGGCGATGGATTGCTCTGCGGAACGATCCGGTTCTGCAAGACGGATGGCAACTTCCGTCATCGTGGATGACTTGAGCGCGAGCGATGCGACGTGCCAGTTCAGCACGGCAAGCAACCACACAATCGCGACGGGCACCACAATGGCTGAAATCGTGTAGTAGGTGACGGGCTTCAAAAGTAGCGACCCGATCGACGCGCCCTCAACCCATTCCGGCGCAAGCGTGAACGCTGCGAACGCGATGCCGGCGACCGCCCACATGAGGCTGGCAATCGCCGCGATGCGGAACGACTTTGACGATGGCTTTTGCTCAAGCGCGTAAATCAGGCCGCCAATACTTGGCACGTCGTCGTTGGCGGCGATCTTGCTGCGTACCGGACCTGCTGGACGGCGCCGCGCTACGCGGCGGGGAGCGGATTCGGTTTCTACGTCAGCGGAATTAGCTTCGGCGACTTTGCGCGCCAGCGGCGGCGGTGTCGACTGGTATGCGCTCGCTTCGCCTGACGCGTCATCGCGCAGCTCTCCAGCGTCCTGCGTGCCGCCGTTTGCGGCAATTGCCATCAGCTTTGTGATCTGGTCTTGCGGCTTCGCCATTCGCACGTCCCCCACGCGCCCTCAAGACGCCCCAGCCCCCTGGGTGCTCAAGTTCGTATGGTTAGACTAGGGCATTTCGGGGCAATGCTCAAAGAGGAAAAGCGGCCTTTTGAGCCAGAAAAGACTATTTCCTTTCAGGCGGTTGACGGTGGCGGGATGGTGCCGACCGAGATTAGTCTGCGGCCGCTCATCGTTTTCGGTCTCATGTCCCGGTAAATGCAAGTGTTACCCGAGTATTTCTCCGATTACTGAAATGCGGGGGATTAGTTTTACTTGCAATTAGACCTAGCGTGCGACAATGGCGCCGTGCGTGATGCGACAGGCTTCATTTTTACCGTTTTTGACCGGCTGGGCCCCATGGATACGATTATGGACACGATTTCGCCAAATCATGGACGGGCTGAGGCGCTGGCCGGAGACGATAATCTGCTGTTGAGCCCCGTGGATCTTAAGCATCTGAAGCGTTACACGCTGGGCGATCGCGCCCTCGAGCATGAAGTCTTGGAATTATTCCTGGCGCAGCTACCGGCCACGATCGCCTCCCTCGGGACGGCTGGAAACGACCGGGATTGGCGCATGGCAGCCCATACTCTTAAGGGTTCTGGCCGTGCTGTTGGAGCCTGGCGTATTGCCCGGCTGGCGGAACAAGCAGAGCGTTCCACACCTTGGAAAAACCCAAACCAGCTTCAGCAAACCCTGGCACTGATCGAAGACGCCGCAGAAGAAGCCCGCGCTTACATCCACGACGTTTACGGACAACGTTGAAGCCTGCGCTGCGCCGCTGCTATGGCAGGCATGCGGCTTATCGCCGGTCATCGTGCTCCGGCTTGAATTCCAAGGTCTTCCCAACTAATTCTTCGGCGCGTGCGATAGATCTGCAAGATCTATTGTCCGTCCGCGCCGTCCGCTGGCTTTTCCGCCCGATCGCTTCAACCAGGTATCCCAACAGTCATCATGGCCCAAATCACATTCATTCAGCCCGATGGGGCTGCCCAGACCGTTGATGCCGAGATCGGATTGACCGTTATGGAAGCTGCAAAATTGAACAACGTCGCTGGAATCGAGGCCGAATGCGGCGGCGCGTGCGCGTGCGCCACATGCCACGTGTATG
>JANOKZ010000332.1:0-3003 GCA_031419515.1 Hyphomicrobium sp. | reverse complement strand
GTGATTATGGCGGGGTGGCTGCACCCGATCCCATTCCGAACTCGGCCGTGAAACGCCCCTGCGCCGATGGTACTTTGTCTTAAGACATGGGAGAGTAGGTCGTTGCCAGGTCTGCAGAGCCGTCATGTGAATTTATACCAGAATAAGTCAATCACCTCTTTGCGATTCAATCGCATCAACGCGCCGCGTGGGCTTCGCCCCTCCGGCGCGTTTTTGCGTTTTTTTGGGGGGCACCGTCATCCTCAATTGGTGTGCGGCCCATCGCAGGGTGCTCGTGCGGCACAATAGGGCCGCATCGCCGATTGGGGATCCAGCGGAAAAGTGCCGGAGGCTCGAAATATTTTGCGTCTGCGACGTCACTTGTGCTGGATCCCCGGCCTTCGACGCGGTGTCGCGAGTGCAGTGCGCGCCTCCACGCTCGGCCGAGGATGACGTAAGGAATGCCGCTGTGCCTTCGAGCCAGCGGTGCGTTTTTGTTTGTGGACGAACCACGCAAAGCCCTGGTCCGTCGGCAGCGTCGCGCTTAATCTTATGTGATGCTAGAACCCAGCCAAATCGCCCGGATAAAAATTACGCTGGACTACATCTCCCCCGCCGTCACGCGGCGGGTCGAAGTTCCAGTGTCCATCCTGCTCAGCGATCTTCATCTCGTCATACAAGTCGCGATGCCGTGGTGGAGCTATCATCTCTATGAATTCCGAGCGCGCAAATTGCACTGGGGTCTGCCCGATCCGGGCGGCGACGTGTTTGGCGGGCCGCGCGTGCTACCGGCAAAGAAGGCGGCCCTTGCCGATCTGATCGCGATCACCGGCGCCAAGACGTTCAAGTACACCTACGACTTCGGCGACGACTGGGTGGGAACATACAATCAAAATCGAAAAGATCGCCGCCGCCGAGGCGGGCGTTGCGTATCCCCGGCTCATCGAGGCCAAGGGACGCTGTCCGCCCGAAGATGTCGGCGGCCCGCCAGGGTATGAATTGTATCTCGAAGCGATCTCTGACCCGAAGCACGAACAGCACGCCGATTTGGTGGAATGGCGCGGCCCAGGTTTTGATCCCAACACCGTCGATGATGCCAGCATTCGCAAGGAACTCGCCAAGCTCGCCAAAAAATGGGCGGGGAAAGTAGCAAAGGCCGCAACGCCGCCGCGCAAGATGGCCAAGCCCGCAAAGCCGGCGCGAAAAATTTGGACTAGATAGCGGTCAGCTGTAGCGCCGTGTGCGCTTGCCGCTTACGCCCGGCTGCCTACTGCCCGGTCCGTCCAAGGCTACCCGGCCGCCTCCGCCAGCAGCTCCTTGAACTGCTCCTCGTTCGGTGCGACGTCGAGCTTCTTCATGCTTGGGTCCAACATGCTCCACTGAGGCGCGCTGCGCGTCCACACATTGATCTGCGGCTTGAAATTGCTCGTGTCGTGGAGGCTCCCGGCCCACAGGCCCTGCAGATCGGGCACGAGCTCGGCGAGGATGAAGAGGTTGGATCCGCAGTTGGTGCAGAGACCCCGGTCAACCCACCTGCCGCTCTCCGCGATCACGCGTGCGTATTTGGCGCTGCCTGTCACCTTGAGCGCCTCCTTGGGAACATACATGACGGGGCAATAGGCTGCGCCGCCCGCGTGCTGGCAATCCGTACAGTGACAGTTCCAGGAAAATGCAGGCATTGCCGAGCATTCGTAGCGGACGGCGCCGCAGGCGCAGCCGCCGGAAAACGGAAGTTTCATGGGTTTCTCCCTGTACGTGTTCGCTCCATCTGGCACTTCTTATCACTAACAGGCCAGCCACGATATTCTTCGTCCGCATCGGTTAAATGCGAAAGTGACCGCGCACGGTAATCCCCCCACAGGTTAGCGGGAATTGAAGGTAGAATTTTCTCGGCCCCAGAAAAAAACCAGGTGGACGAGGAGGTTCATCTCGACGTAAGGGACATCGCGTATCAGCTCACAAGGCGGCTGCGACGTCGCACCCCTTACTGATGAGACGTTGTCTATCGACCCGCCAACGCGCCGGTCTAAGTCTTTGCCGGAAAAATAAAGGCAAACCGTTCCCGCACGCGCTCTCGTTGCCACTTTTGCCGTAACTTCCATAGCCCGGCATCTACGATGAAGTGCCACATGACCAATCCGAATTCGGCTCCGAGCATGAAGTAAAGGAGCGGCCCCCACAGTTCTTTTTCGCGGGAAAGCCACAAAATGATCCAGCCGACGACCGCTCCCATGCCGAGGAGCAGCAGGCCTCGCCTTGCTCCGTCCCGGTTGCCGGCTGCAGAAAAGTACATGAAGATGAAGTACTGAAGGGCATGTGCCACCGCGTACCCCATGATGGCTTTCTGGTAAGAGTCGAAGAGGAACGTCGGAAGCCAGAACAAGGCCAGTACCAGAAAAAATACGCGTGGCAACCAGCCGTCTCGGTTACGGCTGACAATGCTTGCATATGCCAGCAAGGCGAGTGCTGAACCATAGATGACGATACCTGTTTTCCAAGACAGAAGCGCATAAGATCCCAGCGCTCCTTTGAACTCTGGCAATACAGCATGGGCGCCGAGTATCGCTCCGATCGGCGCGAGCTGGAATGCCCACTTCTCCACTTTGCCGAGTGGCGACGCACCTTGACTGAGGCATACGAATGCCATCAATCCAAAATTCTGGCGGCCGTAGTGGAACAATAGCCACGCGTGGTAGAATATTGTGAGATAGACTACACCGGTCTTGCCGAAAGCGAGGGTGAAGAGTCCGCAGGCGAGGATCACTGCAACGGGGAGATAGATGTAGAAAGCTGGATGCTCTTTAATGTAACCCTGGTATTCCTTATCAAGATAGAAATACAGCGTCAGCGCTACGTGCATCGTGCTCAGAATTAGCAAGAAGCTAAGGAACCCCTGAGCAACGCTGATTTTTGAGGGACGGCTGGCCGTGGTGATGGTTTTTCGTCGCCGGCAGGCGTTTTGGCGCCGTCACGCACGCTCGCAGGGAGGCTTTCGCCTCCTCCGGCCTCACGCGAGGGCGAGCT
>JANOKZ010000331.1:0-10054 GCA_031419515.1 Hyphomicrobium sp. | reverse complement strand
GATCGACTTCGGCAGATTGAGATGGGCGACGAAGCGCACATCCGGCTTGTCGATGCCCATCCCGAAAGCAATCGTTGCGACGATAATGACGTCGTCGCCGCTCAAGAACTTGGATTGGGCGCCGGCGCGGACATGGGCGTCGTGACCCGCGTGATAACTCAGTGCCTTGCGGCCTTTGGACGCCAGCCACGCCGCCGTTTCGTCAACAGACTTGCGCGACAGGCAATAGACGATGCCGGCGTCCGTTGGATGTTCGCTTTCGATGAACTGCCAGAGCTTTTCCCGGGCACTCATCGAGCCCATTTCGCTGATTGTATAGCGGATATTGGGCCGGTCGAAACTGGCGATGAAGGCTTTGGCGCCTTCGAGCGAGAGTTCGGTGATGATCTCTTGACGCGTGCGCTCGTCGGCCGTTGCTGTCAATGCGATACGCGGGACGTTGGGGAACCGCTCAGCGAGAATTTTGAGCTGACGATATTCGGGCCGGAAATCATGGCCCCACTGGGCCACGCAATGAGCTTCGTCGATGGCAAAGAGAGCAACCTGATGCCGCGCCATGAGTGTCAAGGTGCGATCCTGCACCAGGCGTTCGGGCGCGACATAAAGAAGATCGAGCGCGCCTGCCGCAAACTCGCGCTCGATCTGGTCTTGCTGGCCGCGATCAAGTGTTGAATTCAGGAATGCAGCTTTTACGCCGACGTCTTTCAACGCATCGACCTGATCTTGCATCAATGCGATCAGCGGCGAGACAACGATGCCTGTACCATTGCGGACAAGCGACGGGATCTGATAGCAGAGCGATTTTCCGCCGCCCGTCGGCATCAGGGCGAGGCAGTCATTGCCTGCAAGAAGCGTGGCGATGATTTGTTCTTGATGCGAACGGAATTTCTTGTATCCGAACACCTCTTCGAGCTTGAGGTGCGCAAGGATCATCGGATCTGTGATTTGAGCGGCGCTTGCCAGCGGGGCTTTGGACGCGGCGCGGGCCGGCATTGGGGTGATCCTGGAACGTAGGGCGAAGAGGGTGCGCCGAGTGGGTAAGGCCGAATTGTGGTTCCAACTCTAGGGCGATTCTCTTGGGCGAAGGCCTCGCATCCGGTTTCATCCTCAGGCAAATAATCCTGAAAATCTGCGACTTTCGCCTTGCTCGTGGCCGGATAGCTCAGGCGAATCTCAAGACCGGCATAGCGCGCCGCGTCCGTTCAGCCCCAGTTCATGTCGGGCGACTTATATTCCAAACCAAGCTGGTGGCACATTCCTGTGACATCAGACCGTGGCGCCCGGCCAGGTCTACCCCCATCCCCCCGGCTTGGCCGGCGCACCCGCGGATTTCGTTTTTCGGTTCACTTCCTCCCGTGTAGTCTCAACTTTAGCCCCGCCAAGCGTCATGCCTTGGCGGGGTTTTTGTTTTTGTCCCCTTTGGCGCTGTAGGGAGCTGGTGCGGTCTTAGTGCGGTCAATGCGCCGCTCGATTTTTTTTGCGGGCCGGGTTAAGCGGGGACTCGGAATTTCCTGCAACCGCGAATCCAATTGATGACAAATCCCGTTCTTGTCGAAATCACACGCGGCCCGCTGGTCGAATGCAGCCATCGCGGTGTGCTGGCCGTTGTGTCGAGGGATGGGCGTGTCGTGCTCGAATTGGGCGATATTGCGCGCTCCGTTTATCCCCGTTCTGCCGTCAAGCCGTTGCAGGCTCTACCCCTCGTTGAAAGCAATGCTGCCGCTGCCTTCGGTTTTGCAGATAAGCACATTGCCCTTGCGGCAGCTTCTCATTCGGGCACGCGCGAACACGTCGAAGCTGTGCGGCAAATGTTGCAACTCACTGGTTTAAACGAGCGGGCACTGCATTGCGGGACGCACCTTCCGCGTGATGAGTCAGAACAGCGGGCGCTGTTACTGGCTGGCACAAAGCCCGGACCGCTGCATCACAATTGCTCCGGCAAGCACGCTGGTATGCTGGCAACGGCCCGTCATCTTGGCGAGGCGGTGGACGGGTATTGGGAAGCCTCTCACCCCGTGCAAATGCGTATTCGCACTGTGCTTGAGGATATGTGCGGCATGAAAATCGGACCGGAAGTCTGCGGCATTGACGGATGTATGGTGCCCAATTGGGCATTGCCGGCCAAAGCGCAGGCGCAGGCTTATGCGAATTTCGGAACGTGTTCCGGGTTTTCAAATGCGCGCGTTGCAGCGGCGGGCCGGATCATGAGCGCCGCACGTGCTGCTCCGGATTATTTTGCCGGTCCTAACCGCCTCGATACGCGCGTGCTCAAGCAGTTTGGCGGCGCTGCATTCGTCAAGACCGGAGCCGAAGGGGCGTACGCTGGAACATTCCCGCATGCGGGTCTCGGATTTGCTCTGAAGATCGACGATGGCGCAACGCGCGCGGCGGAAGCAGTAGTGTCGCTGCTGATCGAAGCATTCGTTCCGGAAGCGCGCGGGCAGATGCCGCTCAAGACTTTGAAGAATGCGCAAGGCATCGAGGTTGGTGTTGTCCGGCCTTCGGAAGTCTTGTCGTTGGCTCTCGGCTAGGTCTTAGGTTGCGACGTTTCCTGTGACGATTATCCGGCCCGCCGTCTGTGGCTCGCGCGCAAGGTCAGGTCCAAGCACTGCGCCGTGGTTCATGGCGCGAATGGCGCCGTCTTTCGCTTCCGATATGACATTGTTCGCGATCAAGCAGCTGCCGGCGTCCGTTGCAGACGTGACCGAAATGCCGACCCGCGCGCGGCGGATGACGTTGCCGGTCGCCGCAACGTCGCGCATGAAAGGTCCCCAGCCGATCTGGATTCCAACGTTTGGAGCGTTTTCAATTGTGTTGCCGCTGACAACGGCGTCGGCCTCAACGCCGATGCCTTCGCCGCGCTTGTCTTCCTTTTCGTGCTCGCGACGAAAGAGATTTCGAATGAGATTGCCTTGTATGACGCTGAGGCGCCCGCCTTCTTGGAAATTGGTGACAGAGATGCCGGTTGCGGCGGTGTCGATCACGTTGTTGGCGATGACGGCACCCTGGAATTCAAATTCCGAATAAATGGCAACCTCGCCCAAGCGCTCGCAACTATTGGCGATGATCTGGATATTCGACGCCGCGTTGCCGCGTATGGCCGTGTAGGCGCAATCCGCAATGCGGTTGCCTTGAACGAGCACGCTGCCCGCACGGAAAACATTGATGCCGTTTCCATATTCGCCGGTGCCGCCGGACGCGTTGCGGATTCTCGTGACGCGATTGCCCGAGACGATAGTGCCGTCTTCGCCAATTTCGCTGCGCCAGACGAGTATGCCGTTGTTACCGCAATCGCCGATGGCATTTGCAGTGATCGAAAGCCCGGTTGCATCGAGGCTTTTCAACCCGGCGTCGAGAATGGCATGGAGCTTGTTTTCGCTGATGCGGCCGGAGCACGAGATGAGCGAGATGCCGATGCGCGCGCTGTGGCGCACTTCCACATCTTCGATCACGATGACGCGCGAGCGCGAGAGCGAAATAAGGCCTTCGCCACGGTCTTCGAGCGTCGTTTTGTACGCGCCGTCGAGAACGAGGCCGCGCAATACGAGCCCGTCGGCCTTGTCGCCTGTTATGAAAGCATCGCCGCCGGTGAATTCAAGAATTGTGCTTCGGGCATGACCGATGAGCTTGGTGCCCGCGCGCAGACGCAGATCGCCGACGCGGATCGTGCCGGATGGCAAGACCACAGGCACGCCTTTGTCAGCGGCGGAATCGATTGCGGCTTGCAGTGCCGCGGTTTGGTCTTGGGCTGAGTTAGGTTGCACACCTGCGAGAATTTCGTGCGCAATATCGCGGAATGCGTCGCGCAAAGCGGAGCCTTTTTTGGCGTCCGGGGCCGCGTTGGCAGCAGTAGCGGCGCCTATCCCGAGGCCCGCGGCCCCAAGGCTCGCTGCAATGACAGTGCGCCGGTCTAAAGTCATAGGAAAACTCCATTATTCAGACAGGGTACCAAGCAAGCCGCGCGCCAAGGCGCTAAGGTTTAACCAGAATTATGGTCCCGGTTGTTCGAGGCAGACTTTCAGGATTTCCAGTGACCCGCTAAGGGCAGCGTCAAAGGTGAGGTGGGGGCCCGCAAGATCGGTTGGTAAGTGTATGAAACCGGCATGGAAGCCGTGATGGCTGCGCGTCGAGGCGGTGAGCGAATGGTAAAGAACCGCGTTGCAGAGATAGCGGCCAGCGTCCGTTGAGGAGGTGGCCGGGAGGCCGAGGCTGTGTAGCCTCTTAACAATAGCTTCGACTGGCACTGTCACGGATTGGGACAGCGCGCCATCGGCGACGAGGTTCAAAGCGGGTGGCACGTCACCCATCGCGTCGGGGGAAATCCGGCAGGCGTTGTGCCCTTCGCACTCGACACGAAATCCGGTTGCGTCTTGGGCAACGCCAAAGTGTAGTGCGAGCACTGGTTTGTGCGTTTGCAGGAGTGCGGCAAGGCGCACAGGAGCTGTGCCCCACTCGGCCGGCAAGATCTCGTGGTGGATTGTGTGAGCCTTGAAAGTATCGCGCGCGATTGCCGCTAACGCTGGTACAAGACGCGCGGTTTCATTGACAGGAACGCCTGGGAATGGTCCGAAACCTGTGAGCAGGACGGTTCGGCGATTGTTCGAAATCGGGCGATCTGAGGTCATATGTTCAGCATAGCCTGAGGATGCAGGCACTCAAGACCAATAAGCGCATCGCGCTTTCAACGCGCGAGCCCCATAAGTCCCATGATCCTATCGACAGCGAGGGTGGGAAGCAATTTTCCGGCGGCTACATCGGCTTCGATCGCAGGCAGCTCGGCGGCAACGCGCGGGTGCGCGTGAAGGGCGCTCATCAAGTGGTCTTCCATCATGTCGCGCATCCATGACACGGCTTGCGCCTGACGGCGCGCGGCGAACGCGCCGGTGCCGGTCATCATGCGGCGATGTTCGGTAACTTTGTCCCAAAGCTCTTGCAGGCCGCAATTGTCTCTGCCTGACACGGTGATGACCGGCGGAAACCACTCCGCGCCATGCGGCGTGAAAATTTGCAAGGCCGCGCGATAGTCGCTGGCGGCGCGTTCGGCGCGCGTGATGTTATCGCCGTCAGCCTTGTTGATGGCAATCATGTCGGCGAGTTCGATGATGCCTTTCTTGATACCCTGAAGATCGTCGCCGCCGCCCGCGAGAAGCAGCACGAGAAAGAAATCGACCATATCGGCGACCGCGACTTCTGATTGGCCGACGCCAACCGTTTCGACGATGATGACGTCAAAGCCGGCCGCTTCGCACAGCGCCATGGTTTCGCGGGTGCGGCGCGTCACTCCGCCGAGTGTTCCAGATGACGGCGAGGGGCGGATAAACGCGTTCTTCTCAACGGCAAGTGAACTCATGCGCGTCTTGTCGCCCAAAATCGAACCACCGGTTCGTTTGGAGGTCGGGTCGATGGCGAGAACCGCAATTTTGTGCCCATTGGCGATAAGGTTCATGCCGAGTTGATCGATCGTGGTTGATTTGCCGGCACCGGGGACGCCGGTGATCCCGAGCCGAATGGCGTTGCCAGTTTTCGGTAGCAATCCTTGCAAAACATCTTGCGCGAGCCGGCCGTGCTCCGGGTTGGTGCTTTCAACCAAGGTGATGGCGCGCGCCAGAAGGGTGCGGTCGCCATTGGCGACGCCAGCGACATAGTCTTCGACGGATATGCGATTAGCAGGCTGCGAACTTACGGACATGGGGGAAGCTCATGGGCAAGTTTATGGGGCGACCATGGGCAGAATTGTGGGGGAGGGGCAAGCCGCGATTTCGCCGCTCTCTGCTGTCATTCACAGCCGCTAAGTATCGTGGCCAACCATGGGTTGTTGCATGGCGTGTTGCAGGGGAGCAAAGCCCCCCTTAGTGTACACCAAGGCATATTATAGATGGTCATTGAGTGGGGCTCTCATGTTGAAAATTGCTCGGGTCATTTTGCCCTTGTTATTGCTCTTCGCGCCGGCACTGTCGGGCTGCGGCGAGCAACCTAGTCAAAAATCGGAAGGCAATACGCGCGAGGAGCCTGTTGCTGGTGCCCCTGCGCCAGAGCCAATGCCAAAGAAGGCTCAAGAGCCGGATGCCTCTGCCCGACCAGATGAATCGCCAGAGGCTGAGCAGGCCGCCAAAACAGCGGCCGCCGACCGCGCCCGGATGGAACAGGCTGCCGATGATGCCCGCCGCCAGGCAGAGGAAGCGACACGTGGACTGGAGCAACCGAAAAAGAATGGCGATCGCCCAAGGATTGGAGCGGCACGCTCGTCAGGCGAAGTAGCGCCGCCGCCGGCGGCCGAAGCTCCGGGCGAGGGGGCCACGGCTCTACCGCCTCCTCCATCGCCCGCTCCCGCATCCCCGCCGCCAGCCGGAGCCGCCGCGACTGTCGATCAAACGTACGACGTGGTTCCTGTTTTCTTCGGCACAGACCGTACCGTCGAGCCCGATCCCAAGCGGCTGAAATACGGCTCCGATCGCGGGCACCAGCTCCAGATGGGCCGGGCCATGGTCACGGTGCCGACGGCGCATAAGGTGCCAAATATCGAGCGCCCTTGGGTGGTGGAAATCCCGTACTTCAAAGTAAAAATCTACGAAGAAGCGGAGGATACCGCGAAGCACTTCACGCTGCAGGAAATCAGCGCTCTTTCAAAAGAGCAGATGCTGGCCCTGGTCAAAGAGCGGCTCGCCAAATCGGCGAGCTTCAAGGATCACGCGCTGGTCTTTGTTCACGGCTTCAACACGTCGTTCGATGATGCGCTCTACCGCACCGCTCAGATCTCCTACGACTTGAAGTTCGACGGGGCGCCGTTTGTTTACAGCTGGCCGTCCGGCGGCAAGGTCGCAAGTTACACCTACGACCGGGGCAGCGCCGAACAGGCCGAGCCGCATTTAGCGGAGTTTCTCAATCTTGTCGTCAAAGAAAGCGGCGCTAAGTCCATCAGCCTTATTGCCCACTCGATGGGGAACGAGCTTTTACTGCGTGTGCTCGAACGCATGCGCCCAGTGGCACCTGAAGGTGTCGTGATCAGCCAAGTCATCCTGGCCGCACCCGATGTCGATCGCGATAAGTTCACGAACATCGCCCGCGAGATCATGAACTTCGCCAAGGGCGTGACGTTGTACGCGGCCTCGAACGACAGGGCTCTCGGCTATTCGGCTCGCTTCTGGGGCGGTGTACCGCGCGCAGGCGATGTGCCGGCAAGCGGCCCCTTGGTCGTTCCTGGTGTCGATACAATCGATGTGACCTCGGTTTCGACCGATAGCCTCGGCCTCAATCATTCGGGCTACGCAGAAAACAACACGCTGCTCAACGATATCAAGCTGCTGATCCAAACCGGCGAGCGCCCGCCCGATAAGCGCATTCCTATCCTCGAGCGGATGACCACGGCGTCTGGAGCAGCTTATTGGCGCTATCCGCCAAAGCCCTGAACTGAACGCGGGTCAACGCTTTATCAATGACTGTCCCATATCGTGACACTGAAGTTGGGTTTGTTGCTTCGGGGGTCAGTCTATGGTTTCGCGGGCGAGCGTCGTAGTGCCGGTCATTTTTGTATCTTCATTTCTTGGGCTATCCGCTCCGGGTGCGCGCGCGGACGAGGCGTATTTGTGCGGCCCCGACACGGTCGTCTACGTTTCAATCGAGGAACTCGAACATAAGAAGAAAACCGACAAGTGCATCGCTGCTTACTATGGTTTGACCGTAGCGGAAGACGCCTCTGGTCAGTCCGGCATGGCCGTTGAGCCATCGAAAAGTGCGCCAGCAAAAGCAAATGCACGGCCAATAATAGAACTTAAATCCCTTTCCGAGCCCGAGTCCGAGCCCGAGCATAGCGTGCGCAGCCGCGCGAAGTTCGAGCGCTCGGCGACGCTCATGCCGCCTTCGGCAGCGCCCGGAACAGACTTCAGAAACGTACGCATCATCAATGCCGGTTCAGGCGACGGCCAATGGTTCAAGCACGATCGCTAAGTGACTCCAGACCAATTTTATATTTTATTTTCCCAATTTTCGAGCGGTGAGAAGATGTGGAGTTACTTAAAAAGCTTAGCGCTGCGCACGATGCTGACGCTTGCGTGCCTCGCGTTATTGACGGTCAATGGACTTCAGCCATCGGTCACGGATGGTTCTTTGATGGACCTTGCGAACAGGACTCGAGCGGCTGCTTCGATTGCAATGCAGGTTGTATCTTTGCCCACGCCCGAAAGCCGTCTACCGCGCGGTAGCCTCGCTACGGCGAGCGTTGCCGCCGAAGCTAAGCCCGAGCCTGCATTTTCGAATCCTGCAACGGATCCGGCCGAAATCGTGCTTTTCCAGGCCATCATTGCCCAGGCAGAATCCAGCCAGCAGCGGACCAACGGTCCGGCCCGCAGCTCTGGCGGCCCAGGTGGCGGCCCAAGTGGCAGCACCGCACGGCGTGCGCCCGATCCGGATCTGCCGCCTGAATTCGATCCCATGTATGAGACCTGGCAAAAGGACGCCGACATAAAGTTGAAGAGCGAAGAGGCGCGAAAATTAGTTAAGGAGCACCCGCTCGCTGTGGCCAACCCGGACAGCTATCTGGTGATTTGTCTTGGGGGCTGCCGTCCGGCAAGCGACAAGATTGTCTACCGTGTATCCAAGACTGCAGCCGCTGCTGCTGTAATTGCTGCCCGGCGGATGGAAACGACAGCGGCGCAGGTCAAAACTGGGGCTGCAATCATGCCCTCCGAAGCCGATCAAAACGCAGTCGCCTGTATTGCCGGGTGCTATGCCAACGAGGAAATTTCTCCGGCTATGAGACCGAGACTCGCTGAGGCTGCGCCCAAAGCGCGCCCCGTGCGGTTGGCCGCAGACGTACCTGCGCCGAAATCAAAGGCAGCAATTGCCCTGACCGGCGTGCACCGGATTAGCGCCGAAACCAGGGGGCATTTTGCCAAGAAAAGGGTGACATCGGTTATCCGGGGCACGCAGGGTTGGCGCACAAAAGTCACGTTCGTATCAAAGAAGTCCGCGCTGTTCGCCGCGAAGCGAGAAAAGATCAAACGTATCGCAGCCTCAAAATTGCTACGTGGGCGTGGCGCACGACGCGATACGATCGTGACTGAGGCGTCGGGCTTTATCTTCTGAGGGGACTTGCCGTCTTTAAGATTGAAGTCAGGCGAAACGCTTTGTTAACGCTGTTGGGCCAAAGTCGTCTCAGTTCTGTCCAGCGTCAAAGGTTTCAGTCATGCGTTCACTTCGCTTGCTCTCTTGCAGTGCCGTCGCACTCGCTGCCGCTTTCACCCACAACATTGGTGGCGCTGCTGCGGTCGAACCGCCCGCCAAGGCTGCCGTTCCGGCCCCAGCTAGTTCCCCGGTGCCCCCCGTAATCACACACACGATCCCCGAAGACGGTATGGGCGATGTCGGCATTCCGGCCTCAAGCCGATTGGTGCGGAAAATTCTGAGTGATCGTCCCAGCGAAGACATGGTGATTTGTATAGCGGGATGCCGGCCTGGCGCCGATCGCGTGGTCTTCGCAGTTCCCGCGGACGCTCTTCCCGCTGCCATTATCGTACCCCAGCCCGTTGCATCTCAACCTGCCGCGGCAGCAGAGCCCGAACCGGCGAAGCCAGCTGTACCCGTTGCGGCCGCTCCTGCTGCTGTTCAGCCCGCGAAAGTCGACGACTCGAAGCCGGCCGCTGAATTGCCAGCGCCAGCAGAGAAGGCTGAAACGGCAAAGCCGGACGCGTCTGAAAAAGCGGAAGTGCCGGCTGAATCCCAACCTGCGGCCAAGACGCAAGCAGTGGAAGAGGACACCAAGAAGATGGTGCCGACGGCCGCCGGAAAAGATGACGAGACAGAGAAGCCGGATAAAAAATCCGATGCCGCAGACGAAGACGCCGCGCCGGAAACAAAGTCGTCCGACTCTTCGGATGAAGATACCTCCGACAACGACGACGGCGAAAATAAAGACAAAGACTGAGGCGCGCTACCGCCAGCGCTTAGTTGCGCTGTTGAATAAGCTTCAAGACGTCGGCATAGCTGGCGACTTTGTGGACCATCCCGTTGCGAATGAAGTCCAGCCATTCGAGTTTGTCGGTCTGGGCCAGATCCTCGG
>JANOKZ010000330.1:0-2909 GCA_031419515.1 Hyphomicrobium sp. | reverse complement strand
CTCTCTCGGCAGCCAGATGCGGTGCTTGTTGCTTGGTTCGCCGAACGCTTCGCCGACGTGCAACTCCGCGAGATCGTCGTCGAAGGCAACGATTGAGAATTCCTTGCCGAGACATCCCTTGAACAGCGTGAGCAGCGCTTCATTGTTTTCAGGTAGGTCTTGGGGCAATTTCACGACGCAAACTTTGTTACCGATGTTCATTGGGCCTCCATTCGTGATCAGATCGATTAGATTTCGCCCGGCTGCGGTTCGTTACGAGAACCATGCCGGATGTGAGCGATGACGACTTCATCCGTTCTGATCATATAGTAAATGAGATAAGGATATTTCACGACAGGCAGTACTCTGACACCTTCGATATCCGATGCACGCCCTATTCGCGGGTACTCCCCGATAAGTTCCGCCGTATTTCGAATGGATTTGACGACTGCATTAGCTGCCTTTGCGCTGCGGCCCGCAAACCAGTCGTGTATCTCGCGAATATTTCTTCATGCTCGCTGAGAATATGTGAGCTTCACAGGCCGCACTTTTTCCAGAGTTCAGCCATTTCTGAGTCAGTCGCCCGTTCGCCGCGAAGCACTTCCGCACGAGCCTCCAAAACGTCTGCCCTATGATCCTCTGGTACCGTGAAGACGTCGCCGGAAGCAATCTCTTCAAGCAGAATTGCTGCGAATGCCTGCCGGTCGTTTGGTAGCCGCTTGACTTTTTCAATCGCTTTTTCGAGTCTTTCAATCATCGAATGCTCCTCGTTGCGACCCACACATTACAACTAACCGTCGAGTAGCGCGAGTGCTTCGCGTGGATCGATCCGCCCATCATACAGCGCGCGGCCGGTGATCGCGCCTTCAAGCATCTTATACTCCGGTTGCAACAACGCTTTGATGTCGTCGATGGACGCGAGGCCGCCGGAAGCGATTACGGGGATTTTCGTTGCGCGCGCCAGGTCCGCGGTCGATTCGAGATTGAGTCCCTTCAAGACGCCGTCGCGATCGATGTCGGTGTAGATGATCGCCGAAACGCCGGCGTCTTCGAAACGTTTGGCGAGGTCGATGGCCGTCAACTCGCTCGTCTCTGCCCAGCCTTCAACTGCAACCTTGGCGCCCTTGGCATCGATGCCAACGGCGACGCGTCCAGGGAAACGTTTGCAGGCCTCACGCACGAGCTTTGGATTGCGCACGGCGATGGTGCCGAGAATGACGCGGCGGATGCCTTTGATGAGCCACGTTTCAATCGTCTCGAGATCTCGAATGCCGCCGCCGAGCTGCACTGGCATTTTGATCGCTTTCAAAATCGCTTCGACCGCCGCGCTGTTGACGGGCTTGCCCGCGAACGCGCCGTTGAGATCGACGATGTGCAGATATTTGAAGCCTTGGGACTCAAACGTGGCGGCCTGAGCGGCGGGGTCGTCGTTGAAGACGGTCGCTGCATCCATGTCGCCAAGCTTCAGGCGCACGCATTGGCCGTCTTTGAGGTCGATTGCGGGAAAGAGGATCAAGTGAGTTCTCGCTTTAATCCCCTCTCCCCATGCGCTTTGCTTGCATGGGGAGAGGGCCATGATGAAATCATGCCTTCGGCATGGTGTGAGGGGCGGCCATCAGATTGCTATCATTCGCTGCGATCAATAGTGTCTCGCGTTCCCCGTCAAGTCGAAGTCCCGTGCGTTAAAGATTGTCACATGGCCACTGCCTTCCTCGATAGTGCCCCACCCGCAATCGCACGCCGCCCTCTGACCGAGGACGACGCGGTTGATATCTGGATCGCGCGCTGGCTACGCGTTCGCCCCAAGGAGCTGGTGCGCCGTTACGCCTGCGACCCGCGCCGGCTTTATGAGATTTGGGAAGAGATCCGGTTTCCTGGAACGCGCACACGAGCGTTAAAGTTACTGGCGGAACGCTATCCGGGCGTCGAAGCGCGCATCGATCCAGGTCCGCACCGGCGGATCTCAAACGAGGCGGACCCCCGGCAGCTGATGCTGTTTCCCGAGCCGCAGAGCGCCCTCTGACGGCCACAATCGCCTTCTGGCTGCCAGTGCAACCCTCGACGAGAACGGGCGTCAGCGATCAAATTCAGGGCCTTACGCGCAAATCGGAACCCAACAAGAACATTTTTAGAACAAGCACTAGACAAGCCCCGTGAGTCGTGGCATGTTCTTCGTATGTTCACGACCGTCCACAACGGTCAAAATCGGGATCTAAGTTGGCGTCTCCCGAACGTCCAACGTCACCACCCAGGAGAGCCCTCATGCGCACCTATCTCATTTCCTACGACCTCGCGAAGCCGAACCGCAATCAGCACGTCCTGGCGCAGATCATCATGGGTCTGGGCGAAAAGTGGGCCCGTCCCTTGGCTAACACCTGGTACGTGACCTCGAACCGCGACGAGACCGAGCTTGAAGCCGATCTGCGCGACATGCTCGACGAGGAAGACGGACTCTTGATCCAAGCCGTGAAGCGCGAAGCGGTTCTGACACACACCTCGCTGCGTTGGTTCCGTCAGCGCCGCGCCGGTCTCGATATTCCGGCCGACAGCAACATCATCGCCTTCCCGATGCCCCCGCAGCCGGAGCCGATGGAGCCGGAGCTTCCATTCGCTGAAGCCTGCTGAGGTTTCGTCCGAGGTTTTTAGGCAACCCCATTTCGAACGTGCCTATTTCGAACGTGCCTAGCCGGCTCAGTGGCCCTCACCAGCCGGTCCGGTGCGTTCGAAGTTTCGCTTTCCACTTTCCTCTTTTGGAGCCGGGGCCTTTCAGATCTGCGTCTCCCCACGCAGCCGGTCTTGTCCCAGATCTTGTCTGAAAGGTTCCGGCTCCCAATTTAGGCAGTGTGTCTCTGAGTAGCGTTGCGTGTGGCGTAAAACTATCCTCTGCCGCCGCCCCCCATTCCCAGTTTCCCCCTCAGGAACGCCCCCCA
>JANOKZ010000329.1:0-4286 GCA_031419515.1 Hyphomicrobium sp. | reverse complement strand
ATCACAAGCACGAGAGTCGCATGTGCTGCATTTCCGGTTTTTAAATCCTTGACGGCGGCTGCCATCTCGCGGTTCGCCGCCGACTGCTGCGTCAAAATCCAGTTCCAGGCGCGATCGATGAGTCCCGGGCTCGTGGCCGCCGAACCGGCTCCATTCTGCTGTGCAGCGGCGTTGCCGGGGCCCCCTTGCACCGCGAACGGCGAGGGCTTGTCCTGTGCAACGGCGGCTGCCGCCATGAACGGCATCAAAAGTGCAAACGCAGTTGAGATGATGAACCTGGCAAATCTCTTCATGATTTGGCGCATGTCACCGTCGCGGTTGTCGAGAACCCGGCGCCAATGTCCTGGGTCTGGCCGAGTTCTTGGGCAAAGGCATTGTCGAGAAGCTTTGCCTTGAGTTCTTCGCTGTTGGGATCTGATTTCAGCTCGCCGAACGCAACTTTGCATCCCTCGGGCGCGCCTGCGGATAGTTTCAACGCGCCGGTCTTTTCCGGGTCAAAGGCGATGAAATACGAGGGGTCGTGAATGGAAAAATTGAAACCCTCGGCCTCGGCAAGCACCGGCTGCGAAAGCGGCAGCTTGTAGTGCAGGCGCAGAATTCCGTTTGTGTGCTCAAGCCAGGGCTCCTGCGGCCCCGCGAGCGTTAGTTCGGACGTGCCGAGTTTCGGAAACGTGAAATAACCGAAATCCTTGAGCCCATCCATGTTGACCTGAGCGAGTTCGGCGAGTTCCGCTTTGTCGTATGCCCCGTCGTTGTTCTTGTCCAAGCCCTGAACGGCCATCGCCGTGTACATATCGTCGAAGGTCCAGACATGCTCGAACCCGGAGATCGCCCCTTTGTCGTAGAGCACCGTTGTTTGGTACGTGACCCAAACGTGGGGATGCGCAACGGCCGGCGCCGCCCAAAAAAGGGCGATCACGGCCAGACTGCAAACGCTCGCGCAGCAACCATGTCTTTTGTAATCAACTGCCATTCTCGGGCCTCCTTTTGCCCTCAGCCGAAT
The DNA here is from genome assembly GCA_031419515.1 of Hyphomicrobium sp. Classification (GTDB taxonomy): domain Bacteria; phylum Pseudomonadota; class Alphaproteobacteria; order Rhizobiales; family Hyphomicrobiaceae; genus Hyphomicrobium_B. The sequence continues at coordinate 3,283 of JANOKZ010000329.1, read as the reverse complement.
ATACACCACACCAGGCGAGCGGGGATGACATCGGCATTTAGATAGCCCATTTACCATCTGCCCAAACGTGGCATTAGTGCGGCGTGGCGGACACTTGCGGGCTATTTTGGCTCTATCGACTGCGGCCTCGGCAGACACGATTCTGCCAGGGTGGTAACCTTTATGCTAAGCGCCATCTTATGCGGCGGATGTTTTGCGCCAGTTCATTGGCTCCGCATCTTAGGCCGCCAGTGTTGCGCCGGGGCGTCCGCTCCGGCCAGAAAAAAATGGCCAGAAAAATGGGGAGAACGCCAGATGCTGCGCCGCTGCCTGCTTTCAGCGACTTTTTCCGTGGCCGCTACCGGCTTTTTTGGCGCAGCCGCAATCGCCGCTGATGTGCCAAGGGTCGTTGTCACGCTGAAACCCGTGCACGCGCTGGTCGCTGCTGTCATGGCCGGCGTTACTGAGCCCACGCTCGTTGTCGATGGCTCAGCGTCGCCGCACACCTTCACACTCAAACCTTCGGTCGCGCGCGCGATCAACAGCGCAGACGTGTTCATCCGCGTCTCCGAGCAACTCGAACCCTTCACCCGCAAAGTCGCGGAAGCTCTCCCCAAGTCGGTTACGCTCATCACGCTGGCTGACGCGAAAGTGGGAATCAAACTTCTTGAGCAGCGCACCAACGGCACGTTCGAGCAGCACGCGCAAGCAGAGGATGGCGATCATAGCGGACATGACCAACACGTGCCGAAGCTTTACGACGCCCACATCTGGCTGGACCCCGCCAACGCCAAGGCCATTGTCGAAGACGTGACCAAAGCGCTTGAAATCAAGTATCCGGCCCACGCCGAGACTTTCAGAGCCAATGCCACGACTCTCCTCGCCAAAATCGATGCGCTCTCATCCGAGATTGAAAAAGACCTGGCCCCGGTGAAGGACAAACCCTTTATCGTTTTCCACGACGCCTATCAGTATTTCGAGAAGCGTTTTGGCCTTGCGGCGGCTGGTTCCGTCACGTGGAGCCCGGATCAGCAGCCATCAGCCAAGCGCCTGACGGCTGTGCGCAAGAAAATTGGCGAACTTGGTGCTGTCTGTGTTTTTTCCGAACCCGGCTTTCAGCCAAAACTCATCAATGCCGTGACCGAAGGCACGAAGGCGCGCTCTGGCACACTCGATCCGGAAGGCATTGCGCTGACACCCGGCCCAGACCTCTATTTCGATCTGATGCGCGCGCTGGCAAAGAATGCGGTTGATTGCTTGGCGCAGCCGTAAGCTAGGTCAACCTCGGCGTCCGAGCCGGGGGCAGACCCAACGAACAAGCGACCCGGAGAATTGTTGGATTGTGAAGATACCGTAATCACCTGACAGCCGGCTACGGATCGTTCTGATTGCGAACGAGGCGCGGCCATGCCGCTCCGGAGCGGGATTAGATGGCTTTGCGGGACGCCCACTTAACCCAAAGGAGACCGGCATGACCGCGATCGAGCTTGCCCATACTGAAGGCCAGTGTATAATTTTACTATGACCAGTGAAGCAAAAATCCTGATCGACAAGGTCAAGAGTTTGCCCGCGACAGACCGCGAAGACATTCTTGAAGCCATTCTTGTCAGTCTCCGCCAAGAACCGGCGGGGGACGCCGATCAAGCGTGGCGCGATTTGATGGACGCTCGGCTTGCGGCGCTTGATCGTGGAAACGTTGACGTATTTGATTTCGACGAAACGGCCGCTCAATTGCGCGGCAAATGAAAATCCGGCTGATCGCTCCTGCCAAAGAAGATATGACGCGAATTTGGGCCTACTACGAAAAGCAGCGGCCGGGTCTGGGCAGTGAATTTCTGGATGATCTTGGTGCGGCTGTGCGATTGGTGGGCGAGTACCCGCTGGGACAACCGGAATTTTGGAAAGGTGCGCGGCGCGTCCTGCTCAAGCGCTTCCCTTACGGCGCCGCCTATCGCGTTGTGGACGATGAAATTCAAGTGATCGTCATTGCTCATACCAGCCGCGCCGCGCGCGTTTGGTCGAAGCGGCTTTAGCCTTCCCGTGTGGTGCCCCACTAAAAAGGGCGGCTCTTTCGAAACGCCCGCTTGAAATTCGCTTTGATAATCGCTCGCCGGAGCGCGCCGCTTACTGTACTTCGGCCGCCTTCTGCGGAATCGAGCTTGAGCGGTAGTACTTGCGCAAGACCTGACGGTTCGCGGGGCGCTGATATTTGCGCTTTTGCTGGCCGTCGTCAGCGTAGTTTCCGGAACCGGAATCGTTCGATGCGATTCCACCTGTCTGGAAGCGCTGCCACGTTACCGTGACGCGCGCGCCGACGGGAACGCGCGGATAAAGATCGAGCACGTCTTCATTGGTCATGCGAACGCAGCCCTTGGAAACCGCTTGTCCGATGGTCCAAGGCGCGTCGGTGCCATGAATGCGGTAGGCGCTTGAGCCGAGATACATGGCGCGCACGCCGAGCGGGTTCATCGGGTGGCCGCCCGGGACCCAGTTCGGCAGGCGCGGATTTTCGCGGCGCATTTCAGGTGTTGGCGTCCAAGGTGGGTTGACGCGCTTGTCGGAAACGAACGTCGTGCCCTGCCAGCGGCTCTGTGTGCGCGGGATGGCGATAGGATAACTGATGGCCTGACCCGGCTTCGTCACCAGATAAAGCCGGCGGTCGCCAAATGAAACGATCACTTGGCCGGGACGATACTGCGAACTGAAAGACACGCTCTGGCTTCCGCCGCCGAAGTCGTCGCCGCCGCCCCAAAGGAAATCGACGCCCTGCGCGCTCGCCGTATGCGGCGCTGCGAGGATGCTGGCTGCCATTGCAGTTGCAACGGCAAGCTTACTCATGAATTTGCGAAGGTTCATCGGGGGATGCTCCAGGTTCGGGTCGCCAAAACAGTGGCGGGGATGGAAGCGCCATCCTTGCGCGACTATTATGAACACAGCGTATATACCAGTCCCATTTTTGCCGGCAGAGCAGGGAAGTCACACTCGTGTCGCGTTCTTAGCTGCTCAAGTCGGTTCGAGATTATCCGCAAAACCCAGATTGTTGTTTTTGCAGGCCATTGTGCCCGCTCCATGGCGCGTATTTGGGCAGAGGATGTCATGTTCCTTCTATGTTCTTTTTTACTTGACCGTGTGCTCAGGAGAAATGTAGAACAAATAACGAACATGCAAGATCGCTTGCGTGTCGGGTTCTCAACTCTTGTTGCGAGGCGTTCCCCGTGGATCAGGCGGCCCACTTCCCCCATCTACCCCCGCCCCCGCGCGGCTCTCGCTTGGTCAGTCCCGATGTCGAGGCTGACCCGGCCGG
>JANOKZ010000328.1:0-9980 GCA_031419515.1 Hyphomicrobium sp. | reverse complement strand
CGAAAGGGCTGCTTCCCAGTGAGGAGCAGCCCTTTATCTTTAATTGTGTGTGATGATTGCCGGGCGCATTAGGCCAGATCTTCAACCCGGCGGCGAATGCGGCGCAAAAGCCATCCAGGGGGCCATCATCATCGACATGATGTCTACCGGCATGTCTGAGGGCTTCGGCGCAGTGTGGGCTGCAGCATGTCCGCCATCTGAATGATAGCTTGAGAAGGCCTTTTTAAAGCCGTCGCGCGCTGCGTCCGCCGCGTCCATGGCAGAGGCATTTGCCCGCGCCGTCGGAGACGCCACAGAATATGGCATTCCTGCCGCCATGAGTGCCGCCGTCATCGGATGCTGCCACATCGACCAGGAGGGTTGCGGCACGACCCAACCGTAACTCCGCATCATCTCAGTCCACTGCGATGACCATGAGCTATCGAAAAGTTGGTTGCTGAAGTGAGTGCTCGTGAGAAAAATTGATGGATCGAAAAAAGGAAGCGCCGGCATGCCTGCAAAGGAAAATGGGTTCCATACTTGCGCAATCGGCGCGGGCTGAACCGCGAACGGGAAAAATGCGCTAAAGAAATCAGGCATGGCGCCCGTCTTGGCGCTAGTCGCGAATGGGGTAAATGCGTTGCTTGGCTGCTGCGGGCCCCACCATTGCAGCGGCAGAGCGAACGGATTGAAGGCGTCGAACGAAAATGGTACCGCCGCGCTCGCCGATGCGCCCTTTGAATCGCCGCCAGCCATTTGTTCTTGCGCTTGGTCTTGCAGTACGGTGACGGCGGCCATTGTCGCCGATGCGTATCCAAAGGCCGCGTCCGTTGCGCACTTCCAAAACCGCATCTGGCACTCAAAATCGAACATGTGCGTGTTACTTTCAATAATAAAAAGAGAAGTCTAACACTGATGCTGCAATGCAGCAAGCTTGCCTCAAGTGTCCTAATATTTTGTTGTTTCTGCGCCGCAAGACAGCTGAGGTCCGCACAGCTTGTACCGTGGCTGTGGCGGCAAGCGGCCTCTGATCAGGCTTTTTTAGGCCCGGCGTCGGGCGCTGTGTCCGCCGCCTTTGGCTCTGCTGCTTTCGCTGTGACAGTGACTTTGGTTACGGGAACCGATGTCGCGGATTTTGTAGCGGCAGAGGCAGCTGCGGCTTGCATGGGATTGGCGAGTTTCTCCGCAAGCGAACCGGGCTTGCGCGCACCGGCCGGTGACTTCTCGACAATAATGCGCTGCCGTGGCTCGTCTGAGTTACCGCTCAGTTCGTTGTCGTCGTCCCGGCGATGCTCACCTGCGCGATGCCCGGCGGCGAGCCAGTAGGCAAGGCCCGCAAAAAAGCCCGCCGTGAGATACGCCTGGAGTGCATAATTGTTGAGTATTGAGGGCTGCCCTGAAACTTCACTCGCGTACTGCGCTGTAAATCCAAGAAGTGCAATCGCTGTGCCGGCAAACAAAAAATAGCCGATACTGCGAATTGACAACCATTCCGCGATCCCAGCCGCAATCAATGCGAAGGCCGCGCCGAATATCGCCGAGTGCGTCGCCGCCAACAATGCAAGTTCAAGTGTGCTGCCAGCCTTTGCAGGAAATGCGGCGGACGGTACGGATGCCAACTCAGCCGGGGTCCACACGTACATCACCTGCACGAGGCCAGCTACAAAACACGCGAGCAGAAACCCTGCCAGAATTCTTGAAAGCGTCTTGATGATACCCATTGTCCGACGCCCATACTCCACATTCCGCCAGCGCCTACTGCTAGCGGCCCTATGCACCTCGATGCACCTGACCGGACTATAAATTCTATGGGCGCCCGCACAACAGAAAATACGCTAATTCGCGCGCAGTCTCAGCGTGCGTTTCACTGGGCTGCCCGCTCACTGGCGCGGACTTTGACGCTTTCCGACTTCAACTGACCGCAGGCTGCCAGAATATCACGGCCTCGGGGAGTGCGGACGGGGCTCGCGTAACCTGCGCGGTTCACGACTTCGGCAAAGCGCTCGATCGTTTCCCAGTCCGAGCACTCGTAGCGCGTCGACGGCCATGGGTTGAACGGGATCAGATTGATTTTCGCTGGAATACCGGCCAGCAGCCGGACCAGGGCCCTGGCCTCGGCCAAGCTATCGTTCACACCCTTGAGCATGACGTATTCGAAGGTGATGCGGCGCGCATTTGAAAGGCCGGGATAGTTGCGGCAAGCCTCCAACAGATCCTTGATCGGATACTTCTTGTTGATCGGCACAAGTTCGTCGCGGAGCGCGTCGTTCGTTGCGTGCAGGGAGATCGCTAGCATTGTGCCGGACTCGTCGCCCCAGCGGGGAATTTCTGGAACCACACCAGATGTCGACAACGTAATGCGCCGCTTCGACAACGAGAGCCCGTCGCCGTCGGAAACGATGTCCATCGCATCCCGGACGTTGTCGAAATTGTAAAGCGGTTCGCCCATGCCCATGAGGACGACGTTGGTGATCTTACGATCGCTATCGGGCAGCAGGCGTTTGTCTCCCGGAATGCTGGCGCCTGCCCAATCGCCGATACGGTCGCGCGCGAGCAGGATTTGCCCGGCTATTTCTTGCGCTTCGAGATTGCGCACGAGACGTTGCGTTCCCGTGTGACAGAAAGAGCATGTCAGAGTGCAGCCGATCTGGCTCGAAATGCACAGCGTGCCGCGGTCGGTCTCTGGAATGTAGACCGTTTCGATTTCCGGCGCGTGGGCTTCGTGGCCCCGCTTGGGCAAGCGCAGCAGCCATTTGCGCGTACCATCGATGGAAACTTGCTCTGTCACGATCTCTGGCCGCGCAAGCGAATAGGCCCCGGCCAGCGAGCCGCGCAAATCTTTCGAGACATCGCTCATGTCTTCGAAGCGCGTGACGCCGCGCACATAGATCCAGCTCCACAGCTGGTTGACGCGCATGCGCAGCTGCTTTTCCGGGACGCCGATTTCAGCGAGCGCTGCTTTGAGTCCATCACGCCCGAGCCCGGCGAGCGACCGCTTCGGGTTAATTTCGCCCGTCAGTGGCGCGGCGGAATTCGTTTCTATCAGAGTAACCATATTCGAGCGGTCTCACGGGGTGCGGGAAGTGACTACTAGACCTGTTTTAGGCCCGTGAATAGGGGCGTTTTGACATTCCGGCGCCTTTTCCGGCCGGGAAATTCGATGCAAATTCGCTTCAATTTGATGAACCCGCTTGAGCATTTTCTCAAGAGGTTCCTGGCAGTTTGTGATGCAGATGTGAACGGCACGGCTGACGTTTGAGGCAACCCGGTTAGTCCTTGTTGGCATTTGAAGCCAAGAGCTTAACTGAAGCCAAGACATTAACCGGCACACGTCGTCCGGAACAGGCAGCAACGGAAACGAGGAACGAACGGATGGCTGAAAAGCACGGAAGCAAACTGGCCGATATTCTTGGCGGTGTTCTCGACGAGGAGAATGCGTTGTTCGGGCATGGCGGAGATGACAACTTGTTGGGTGGTCAGCTCGCAGACGTGCTGCGCGGTGGCAAGGGCGCCGATCAGCTCGTGGGCGGCCGTGGACATGACAGCATTTTTGGCGATAGCGGCGATGATGCCCTCAAGGGCACAGTTGGCGACGACACTATTTTAGGCGGCGAAGGCAATGACGTGCTGTCGGGCGGCAAGGACAACGACGTCCTAGCGGGCGGGCGGGGCGATGACGCACTCGACGGCAACTCCGGCAACGATGTCATGTCCGGCGGCAGCGGCAACGACGTTCTCTACGGCATGAGCGGCGACGATTGGCTGTTCGGCGGCAAGGGCAACGACAAAGTGTTCGGCGGTTCGGGCGATGACGTTGTCTTGGCCAGTTCGGGTCGTGACTATTACTCGGGCGGAACGGGAAATGACGAACTTGATTTCTCGTTGGTTGTTGGCAAGGTTGATGTCGATCTTGGCCGCCACACCGCCAAGGTGTCCTTCGGTAAGGACGTCGTGACGGACTTCGTCTCTGGCTTTGAAACTGTCATCGGCGGAAACTCTGCCGACAAGTTTATGGGCGACCGCAACGCGCAGCATTTCAACGGCGGCGCGGGCAACGATTGGTTCCGCGGTAATCTCGGCAACGACACGCTGACCGGCGGCGCGGGTGCCGACATCTTTGCGTTCCTCAAGAAAGATACGGCCGGCGGCAGCGTCGATACGATCACTGACTTCCAAGTTGGCGTTGATCGCCTTGATCTGAAAGACTTTTTAAAGGGCAAGGCCAGCACGGCGAACGAAGTTCGCTTTGTTGATGGAGGTAGCGATACCATTGTTCAGGGGCACATCAAGGGCACCTGGGTCGATGTCGTTTCGCTAAAGGGCGTGGATGTACACGATGTTGGCTACGATATTTTGACCTAGCGGATTCGCTGTATATTTCGTTTGTGTAATGAATGCCGGGTCTGGGAGGGCCCGGCATTTTTTATTCGGTAACGAATCTAGTGGCTTCGGCTGCCAAGGAGATACGCGCACCAATGATTCGTCGACAGGGTCGCATTTTCCCGTCGTGGAATTGTGTTAAATAACTTCCGGATTTCCTTAGTTGGCACATCGGGAGGGTATGCTATGCGTCGATTTAAGTGGTGGTTGCGTGGTTTCGCTCAGAAATATTTTCCACGCTTTACGCTGGCTTTGCTCGCACATCGCACATGGGTCTTGGAGCCGGAAGTTGCGCTCGTTCCTCTGCTCAGCCGCCGCAAAGGCGTGGCGGTCGATGCGGGCGCCAACAAGGGTGTGTTTCTCTATCATTTGAGCCGCACGTACCAGCGCGTGTACGGCTTCGAGCCTTTGCCGCAGCTCGCCTCGTATTTGAAAGAGGCCGCGCCCGCGAACGTCACCATACACGCTGCCGCTCTGTCGAACGCGCCGGGCACGGCGACGTTGCGATTACCGCGCGGCTTCATCGAATTGGGAAGTCTTGAATCTCACACGAGCGAAACGTGGACCACGGACGCGCCAATTGAAGAGCATGAAGTCGAACTCAAAACACTGGACAGCTTAGGGCTGCGCGACGTCGCACTTTTGAAGATTGACGTTGAAGGGCACGAGCTTGCGGTTCTTGAAGGGGCAAACGAAACCATTTCGCGCTACCGCCCGACTGTGCTCGTCGAAGTCGAGGAGCGGCACCGCGAAGGTGGCGTCGCGCGTATTCGGAGCTACTTGGAAGATCTCGGATACGCGGGATTTTATCTTGACGGCTTGACCATGCGGCCCATCTCGGCCTTCGACGTAACACGGGACCAGGATCTTGCCAGTCTCGAAAACTCAGTGAAGGTCGGGCGCTACATCAATAACTTCATCTATTTCGACCGGCGCGAGTCGGCGGAACGTGTGGCTGTCATAGAAGCCGCATTGCAGCGCGGGACCGGAGTTGAACTCATTTCGATACTGCAGCCAGGGCACGGGGCAACCGTGTGGCAACGCATTGCCGGCCCGCTGCGTGCGGCGCGCGATAGGTTTGTTCCCGCCACTGTGACGGTTCGGCGCACTAAAGAATGAAACGCGAGAGGTCGGCGTTCTTGGCCAGTGCGCCGACCCGCTCTTGAACATAAGAAGCGTCAATCGTTACGGCTTGGCCGGCGCGGTCGGATGCTTCAAACGAGATCTCATCCAGCACGCGCTCCAGCACTGTTTGCAGACGGCGCGCGCCGATGTTCTCGATGCTCGAATTCACGGCAACGGCCATGTCGGCAAGGCTGTCGATGGCGTCAGTGGTGAAATGCAGCTTCAAGCCTTCCGTCTCCATCAACGCAATGTATTGCTTGATGAGGCTTGATTCGGGCTCGGTCAGGATGCGCTTGAAATCATCCCGAGTCAGCGCCTGTAACTCAACACGGATCGGCAAGCGGCCCTGCAGCTCCGGGAGCAAGTCGGAGGGTTTTGAAACATGGAACGCGCCGGACGCAATAAAGAGCACATGATCGGTTTTGACGGGGCCATGCTTGGTGGCAACTGTTGTGCCTTCGATCAAGGGGAGTAGATCGCGCTGCACGCCTTCACGTGAAACGTCCGCAGTTCCGCGCGCGCCGTCGCCACGCGAGCAGATCTTGTCGATCTCATCGAGAAACACGATGCCGTTGTCTTCGACCGCCCGTATGGCTTCAGCTGTGATCTCGTCCTGGTCGATAAGTTTGTCGCTTTCCTCGCGAATGAGAAACTCGTAGCTGTCCTTGACCGTCACGCGCCGCGATTTTGTGCGCTGACCCATGGCTTTACTCAGCATTTCACCGATATTGACTGAGCCCATGGAGGCGCCGGGAAGTTCGAACATCGGCATTGACGGCGTGGTCTCGGCAACCTGAATGTCGATCTCCTTGTCGCTCAACTCGTTTCCGCGAAGCTTCTTGCGGAAACTTTCGCGCGTCGCGGGCCCAGATTGTGCGCCAACAAGAGCATCCAAGACCCGCTCTTCTGCGGCCTTTTCAGCTTTGACGCGGACGTCCTTGCGCTTGGCGTCGCGCACAAGGGCGATGCCGACCTCAACAAGGTCGCGCACGATGCTCTCGACGTCGCGCCCGACGTAGCCGACCTCGGTGAACTTGGTGGCTTCGACCTTGAGGAACGGAGCCCCAGCAAGTCTTGCAAGCCGCCGCGCGATTTCCGTTTTGCCAACACCAGTCGGGCCGATCATCAGGATGTTCTTGGGCAGCACTTCCTCGCGCAACTCGCCCGTCAATTGCTGCCGCCGCCAGCGGTTTCTAAGCGCGATTGCAACGGCGCGCTTGGCGTCGTTCTGGCCAACGATGTAGCGGTCGAGTTCGGAGACGATTTCGCGGGGGGAGAAGGTTGTCATGTTTTCCGGTGGGGCCTGTTGCGAAGTGCCGGTAGGTGGACAAAAAAGTCTCAACGGCTCGAGTCTAGTTTCTCAATGACGACGTTGGTATTTGTGTAAACGCAAATGCTGGCCGCGATTGCCATCGCCTTGCGCGCGATCTGTTCGGCGTCGAGGGGTTGATCAAGAAGCGCGCGCGCGGCCGCGAGCGCATAGTTGCCCCCCGAACCAATGCCCATCACGTGATCTTCAGGTTCGAGCACATCCCCCGTGCCGGTCAAGACGAGGGTCGCGTCCTTGTCGGCAACCAGCATCATGGCTTCAAGGCGGCGCAAATAGCGGTCGGTGCGCCAATCCTTGGCGAGTTCGACGCAGGCGCGCGTCAGCTGGCCTGGATATTGCTCTAGTTTTGCTTCGAGGCGTTCGAACAGGGTAAAAGCGTCGGCAGTTGCGCCTGCAAAGCCGCCGATTACGTCGCCACGGCCGAGGCGGCGCACCTTGCGGGCGTTGGATTTGATGACGGTTTGGCCAAGGCTCACCTGCCCATCGCCCGCAATCACGACGCTGCCGCCTTTGCGGACTGTCAGGATTGTAGTGGCGTGCCAGGACGAATCGGAGGCATTTTGCGGGTGTGCGGTCATGGTCCACGCGTCACTTAAGGATTGCACTGCGGCAATCAAGGGCTTGCGCCGGCACAATCCGGCCTTTTCCTTGAGTGGGTGAAGCTGTTAAACGCTGCGGGACAGCGAAGCAAGCTTCGGCCCGATTGTTGCGTGAATGATCGGCGGACGAAGCACAAGAGACCGGAGACGGCTTTGAAGCGGCAAGCGACCATCACCCGGACAACCAAAGAGACCGAGATTTCGGCAACCGTCGATCTTGACGGCACCGGCGCCTACGACATCAAAACCGGCATCGGTTTTCTCGACCACATGCTGGAACAACTCGCGCGCCACTCGCTGATCGATATTACGCTCAAGGCCAAGGGCGACCTGCATATCGATTTCCACCATACGGCAGAGGATACCGGCATCGTCATCGGCCAGGCGATTGCCAAGGCTTTGGGCGATAAGGCTGGCATCGTGCGATACGCCGACGTTCACCTGCCAATGGACGAGACGTTAACCCGTGTTGCCGTGGACGTGTCGGGGCGGCCGTTCCTGATCTGGAAGGCGGACTTCTCGCGTCACAAGGTCGGCGAAATGGATACCGAACTTTTCCGCGAGTGGTTCCAGGCATTCGCGCAGAATGCGGGCATCACGCTGCACGTTGAAAACCTTTACGGCGAGAATAATCATCACATCGCCGAAACTTGCTATAAAGGCTTAGCGCGGGCCCTCAGACTGGCGATTGCCCATGATCCGCGCCAGGCTGGACGCATACCTTCGACCAAGGGCATGTTGACGGGTTGATGGCGACGGAACATTTTGCGAAGCGCTTCAGAGTAACCGCATGAACATGAGATCAGCCGTGGTCACGTATACAGTACATGAACCGCCCGATACCGCCGCCGATCGTGTCGATCGCGCCAGCGATCTGGTGTTCGTCAAGGACGGCTTTCATTGGCTGACGGCGCTGTTTCCGCCCATTGGATTTATGTCCAAGCGGCTGTGGCTGGAACTTCTCGGCTATGTTTTGATTGTTAGCTTCGTCACCAGTTTGCTGCACTGGGCTGGGCTCAATTCGAATTGGATCGCGTTGTTCGTTGCGGCGCTCAGCGTCTATCTCGGTTTTGAAGTCTCAAGCCTCGAACGAAATCATCTCGACCGCAATGGGTGGCGCACGCTTGGGTCAGTCACGGGCCGCAATCTGGCTGAATGCGAGCGCCGCTTCTTTGAAACATGGCTGCCCGATCAGCCCATCATCACTGCGAATAAGTCATCGGGCTCACATGGCAAAGCCGACGTGGGCTGGCCCGTTGGCGGTTGGGGTTCGGCGCCAAGGTCTAGATAATATTCTATGCAGCGCGTCGTCATCATCGATTATGGATCGGGTAATCTGCACTCGGCCGCGAAGGCGTTCGAGCGCGCTGCGCGTGAAGGCGGATCGAATTCCAAAATCATTGTCAGCGCGCGCGCTGAAGATGTGACATCGGCCGATCGCATCGTATTGCCGGGTGTCGGAGCATATGCCGACTGCAAGCGCGGTCTCGACGCGGTGCCGGGCATGCGCGACGCGCTCGAAGATGTGGTGCGCAAGAAAGCCCGGCCGTTCTTAGGCATTTGTGTCGGCATGCAGCTCATGAGCGAACGCGGCCGCGAATTTGCCGTGACAGAAGGTTTGGGGTGGATCAAGGGTGAAGTGCGGGCGATCGAGCCTAAGGACAAGAGCTTAAAGATCCCACACATGGGTTGGAACACGCTTGAAACTGCAACGCCGCACGCTTTACTGGACGGCATCGCAACTGGCGAGAAGGGTCTGCACGCGTACTTCGTGCACTCGTATCACTTGGCCGCAACCGAGCGGCGCGTCGTGGTCGCGGAAACGGACTACAGCGGAGCGGTGACGGCCATTGTCGCTGATGACAACATGGCCGGCACGCAGTTCCACCCGGAGAAAAGCCAGACGCTTGGCCTCAAGCTGCTCGCAAATTTCTTGACGTGGAAGGTTTGAGACGCCATCTCCGCTTGCATCCCCGGCCGAGCGAACGCCGCGATAGCCAAGTTCGCGGAGAGCCGGGGTCACGTCCTCGGTGAAATAGCAAGGACGTGATCCCGGATGACCGCATTGTGTCGCTGGCGCTCGACGCGGTCTCCGGGAACGCAAAGTTGAGTCTTGCCTGGGTTCCCGCCGTCCTACCGCGCACATATGTGCGCGGCGCGGGAATGACGAAAATGTTGTCAAGCTGCTCGCAAATTTCTCGACGTGGCGGCCGCGGGGTTAGCGGTTAGCGGCTGTGCGATATCCGCGACAAGCGCTTGAAACGCAGCCCAGGCTGCGCGCGGGCCATCGAGCAAAGACTCAAGCGTCGGGTCTTCGATCTCGAGACGGCCATCGAGCCATGACATGCGGCTGTTCAACATGACGACGTCACGGCCAAGCTCTTGGATGTGCAGCTCGTCGGACTCGTCAAACAGGACGGCAAGCCGCTTCTTGATTTGCTCGGCCGTCAACCAAGTCTTGACGTACCAGAGGCCGTCGCCTGCGCGGGCATAGCTTGTTGCGATGTAGGGGAGCGAGAAGGAGACGGCCCAAGTGTCCTGGGTCGCGGATTTCGGGGTGTGGTGCA
>JANOKZ010000327.1:0-9199 GCA_031419515.1 Hyphomicrobium sp. | reverse complement strand
GCTTATTCGGCAACAGCGGTGCGATAATCTTCCACTCGGCGTCTGAAAGTTCGTAGCGTGCCATATCAAGCTCCCCCATTTGGGATCTTGAATCACTGTTCGCGCGATTTGCAAAGTCAGTTTATGAGTTTGTGACCTAGTCTAATTTCGGTCATCGTCGTCGCGTTCCCCGGGCAATTGTCGGTGGCCGTTTGAGCATACTTCATATCACAATGCGTAAACTGCGGCGCGTTCGGGATCTTTTGACGCCACGAGTTTCGCCAGATCGACAATCACCTTGGCCTGCTTCCAGGTGGCGTCATCCTGCATCTTGCCGTCGATCATGACAGCGCCCGTGCCGTCTGGCATGGCGTCCAGAATACGTTTCGCAAATGCCACTTCCTTGGGATCTGGCGAGAATACGCGTTTGGCGATGTCGATTTGCGAGGGATGCAGCGACCATGCGCCCATGCAGCCTTGCAGGAATGCGTTGCGGAATTGGGCTTCGCACGCAGCACTATCCGAGAAATCGCCGAACGGGCCGTAGAAGGGTTTCAACCCGTAAGCCAGGCACGCGTCCACCATTTTCCCAACAGTGTAGTGCCATAGATCCTGCTGGTAGAAATTTCTCGCCGCGGCCTTGTCGCTGCCCGCATCCGCCAGAATGCCATAGTCCGGATGTCCGCCGCCGACGCGCGTCGTTTTCATGCCGCGCGAGGCCGCAAGATCGGCCGGACCTAAACTCATGCCGTGCATGCGCGGCGACGCGGCGGCGATCGCTTCGACGTTGTTCACGCCTTCGGCTGTTTCCAGGATGGCGTGGATCAGGATCGGCTTCGACACTTTGTGTTTGGCTTCAAGCTGCGCCAGCAGCTGATCGAGATAATGGATATCCCAAGGGCCCTCGACCTTGGGAAGCATGATGACATCAACCTTGCTGCCGGCGTTGGCGACGATCTCGGTGACATCGTCGAGCATCCAAGGCGAGTTGAGGCAGTTGATGCGCGTCCAAAGACCCGTCGTGCCAAAATCAAATTCTCGCGCCATGGAGATGAAGCCCTTACGTGCGGCTTCTTTTTCGCCAGCCGCAATTGCGTCCTCAAGGTTTCCGAGTACGACGTCGACCTGTGAAATCGTGTCCTTCAGCTTGGCCCGGATCTTCTCGTTGTGGGGAGGGATGAAATGGATCATGCGCTCAATGCGAACGGGCAATGCGCGGTAGGGTTCTGGCGACCCGATGGCGAGGGGAGCGAAATGTTTGGCCGGCGTGCGGGTTGAGGCCATAGCGCGCGAAATCCTTAGATCTTGAAGTGCAATGCTGGTTTGGATGGGCGCGGGCACCATAGGGAGGCCCCGCAGGGTGTCAACGGGCACTACTGCCGCGTGCCGGAAATTCCGGCGGTTAACCCCGCTGGGCCTCTACAAGTCGAATTCTGCCGCCAAATCAATTGGGCCGGTTCCCCGGGGAACAGCGGCGCCCCTGAACCTCCGGTACTCATGATGCGACAGACAATCAACCGCCTCTACTGAGGCCCCGGAGACCGCCATGACCCAGTCCAACATGACCCAGACCGCTAAATCCTCGATCTCAACGTCCAGCCGCAGCGCTTTGAAGGCAGCCCTCGTACTCGCCGGACTGACGCTGATGACCGGCAACGCCTCGGCCTTGAGCCTGCGCGTCAAGCTCGCCTGCGCTAGCGACTACTACGCCCACTGCAGCGCCTACACCCCAGGCAGCCAGGAAGTACGCCAGTGCATGCGCAAGGTTGGCCTCGGACTAACGAAGAGCTGCGTCGAAGCACTCGCAGGCGCGGGCGAAATTTCTTCCGCCGATCTCGCCAAGTATCGCTCGTCGTCGAAGTCGGCCTCCGCCAACTGAGTTCAACGCCTCGCCCTACACCAGCTATCGAACCTATAGCCCTACGCGCCTGCGTTTTCTGTTTTCATGCACACAAGGAGCTAACGCTCGCAATGAAGGATGAGGCCCACACCGGACCAGATTGAGGATACCACCATGATCGAGATTGCAGCCGCCGTCTGTCTTATCAGCGCACTTGAGCGCTGCAAGGATATCAGCCTCACATTCGAGGAAGCCACGATCACGCCGTACACCTGCATGATGTACGGGCAGGGCGAACTCGCGAAGTGGACCGAGGAACATCCTAATTGGCGCATCGCCAAATGGTCGTGCCGTCCCGCCGGGCAAGTGGCGAAGCTTTGAGGTTGCCAGCCGCTATCCGCTAGAACTTGATGATAGCGCCGGTCATGACGATGTCGAGATCCTCAAGGGCGGCGTCAGCAATTGCGCCAGATGCGACGCCTCCAACCAGCCCGCGCAGCGCCAAATCTGCTTCATAGTGGCGGTACGAGAGGTAAATCTGCAGCGCAGCGTTGTCGAAGCCCTGGATGATGCCTGCGCCGAACATTTCGAGGCCGCTCGACCAGATCGCCGCCGTTGCGCCTAAGGGGTTGATTGCATCGGTGGCGCCAATCGTCCGGCGGCCGTTCGCGCCGCCTTGATAATCGTAGTACTCGCCGTAGATCGTCGTCTTGCCGAACTCGCTGAACTTCTTCTCGACGCCTGCCTGGATCGCCCAGAATGTCTGTTCGTCATCGGCGCCCGTGCCAATGAAGCTCGCGGTGCCATTGAGCAGGTCATCCGTCTTGATACCCGTGCCTGCATTGACGAAGAGGCCGGTCGGCTCGTGAAGGACGCTGATCGAGCCGCCGAGGTTTTCGCACTTCGTGTCAGTGCCGCCTGCGCCCGAGGCGGTCGCGCAAACCGTCGCCGTCTGGGGCGCTTCGAGCACCACGCCGTAGCCGATGCCTGCCGTATATTTAAAGCCGGCACCTTCGCCCGCGTATTTGAGAGACACATCCCAAATGTCGTCCTCGCCCCAGGAGGCACCGGCAACGAAGCCGCCAATACTGGGCGATTCGTAGCGTACGAGATTCAAAGCGCGCTCGCCTTCGCCGGGCTGATCTCCGCCATCGCCCAGAAGGCGGAACCAGCTGAGTGCGCTCAATCCGCCGTTGACGCTGCTGCGAAGGCGAAGACCGAGGCCGCTATCCTCGACGTCCGAATACTTCGAGATCTGCCCTGTCTGCATCAGGTTGATTTCCGTAATCCCATTGGTCGAGCTGGTGCCGAGCCCCATATAAACAGTGCCAAGCGTCTTGTTCTTCAGGTGCCAGTGGGAGTCGCGCATGTCGAACCCGCTGCTTGCGGCCGCACGAGGGTCGTCCTGTGTAAAGCGTTTGGAGTTGACCGAGCGCACGCCAATCTCAAACCGGTAGCCAGCTTCCCACTCGCCGTCGATCTTAGCCTTGCCGCGAAAGCCGAAACGGCCGCGGCCGTTGTCGTTCGTGACCACCGCCAAGTTGTCTTCACCGCCATCGTCCCAGTACATGACGGCTTCATTCACTTGGCCATAGACTTCGAGGCTGACCTTTCGATTGCCCTTGCGCGCCGTCGTCGCTTCGAGTTCGGCGATGCGCTCCTCAAGATCGGCGCAGCAATTTCCGCCGAGGTCGGCTGCGGCGGCAGGGGCTATTCCAAATGCCGACAGCACGAGGGCGGCGGCAGATGACATAGCAATACGATTGGACGTTGCGGACATTTGCGCTTTTCCTTGGCAGGGAAGGGCTTCAGCATTTCGTTATGTGTTTTTGTGCATAAGGCGAGACTAACGTCTAGTCCGGCGCTGCCTTTGCCGGAAAATCTCCGGAAGCGCGTAACATTTTAGTTTCACACTTTAGTGCAAACGCCCTTATGGCGCCGGCTGAGCACTCGGAAAAAACTGCTGCTCGCCATTGATCTTGAAAGCCGCGATGGCGGCTTGTCCTTCGCTCGAGACGATCCACTCGACAAACGCTTGGCCTTCCTTGGCTTTGACATTCGGGTGCTTGGCAGGATTTACCAGAATGACGCCGTAAGGGTTATGGAGCGGCGGATCGCCCTCAAGCGCGATTTTAAGGTCGCCCCGGTTCTTGAACGACGACCAGGTCGCGCGGTCTGAGAGAACGTAGGCGCCCATGCTGGACGCCATGTTCAATGTTGCACCCATGCCTTGGCCGGCTTCGCGATACCATTTGCCGGACGCGGCCTTTGCATCGACTGAGGCTGACTTCCATAGTTTCATTTCAGCCTTGTGCGTGCCGCTATCGTCGCCGCGCGAGACGAAAGGGGCCTTGGCATCAGCAATGGCTTTCAACGCCGCGACCGCATCTTTCCCGCCGGCGATTTTTGCCGGATCGGCCGCAGGTCCAACGATAATGAAATCATTGAACATGACGTCATGGCGCGCGACGCCGTAACCTTCAGCGACAAATTTCTCCTCGTCCGCTCGGGAGTGCACGAGCAGCACGTCACCGTCGCCGTTTTGCGCATTTTTCAGGGCTTGGCCCGTACCAACCGCCACGACGCGGACGTCAATCCCCGTCTTCGCCGTGAAGATCGGTAAGATATATCCGAAAAGCCCGGAGTTCTCCGTTGAGGTTGTGGATTGCAGGATGATGAAGGGTGCTTCCGCCCTTAGTGCCGCTGAGGGTATCAGCGCACCCAACATTGCGAGTGTCATGACGAAACGGCGCGTGATCATCTGATGTGTTCCCAATTCAAAGTGCGCGGGCCCGGCCAAGTCTAGCTTTCGCAGGCGATCTTTTCTTGCGCTATAACATATGCGGAATAGCGCGTGTCAATACCCATCCGGCGAAGTACGGCCAGCGAAGCGTTGTGCTTTTGGGCAGGACTGGCACAATGGCCACGACGACGACGTTTAGGATTCGCAAGCGCTATGACCAATCTGATTGTACGTATCGATTTGGGACCTCATGGACGGCTGGGCTCGGGCAAGCTGACGCTCATGTCCAAGATAGACGAACTCGGATCGATCTCGGCGGCCGGCCGGGCGATGAAGATGTCGTACCGCCAAGCCTGGGCACTTGTTGATCAGCTGAATACGTCGTTCCAGGAGCCCGTGGTCGTGTCGCAAACCGGCGGCAAGAGCGGCGGCGGCGCACATCTGACGGATTTCGGCAAGCTGCTGCTCAATCACTGCAACGCCGTCATCGGCAATGCGCGCAAGTCGGCCCAGCCCCACATGGATTTCATCGATGCCGTATTGAAGCGTGCCGATGCCCCGGCCGAAGCGCCACCGAAAAAGGCGGTTCGCAAGGCGCGCAAATAGTTCAAAGAACTATATCGCCATTAATGTAGGCCAACGCCTCAGGTGACTTCGGCCGCGTGAAAAATTCAGCCGCCCCCGTTCGTTCCATGATCCGGCCATTGTGCAGAAAAACAACTTCGTCCGCCAAGCGGCGCGCCTGTCCGAGATCGTGGGTAATCAGCACGATGGGCGTTCCGGCGGCGCGAATGCCGCCGAGGACAGCCTCGATGGCAGCTGTTGACGCTGGATCAAGATTTGCGGCCGGCTCGTCGAGTACGAGAATATCTGGCTGAACCGAGATTGCGCGCGCCAGGCTCAAACGCTGCTGTTCGCCGCTTGAGAGCACGCGGGCATCCGTTTCGCTCAAATGTGCGAGGCCTGCCTGCCGGAGTGCATCACTGGCAAGGTCACGCTGCGCGCTCTTTGGGGTGCCCGTCACTGCGAGCGCGTATTCAATATTGGCGCGCGCCGAGCGGCGGAGCAAAACAGGCTTCTGAAACACGAAACCGATCTTGTTCGCGCGGGTGCGATCCGGCGCTGTTCCGCCCCATGTCACAGTGCCCCCGTCAGGCGCCAGCAATCCGCAAAGGACGCGGATGAGGACGCTTTTACCGGCTCCATTCGGTCCGAGAATAATCGTCGTGCGGGGTTTCGTGCCGAGCGCAAGATCAATTGCATCCAAAATAATGCGGCCTGACCGTGTGACAATCAGACCCTTGCCTGCAACCGGCAGAACGCTTGTTGCACCGTGCGACTTTGGCATTGGCGCTTGCGGTGTAGATTTGCTGGCACGCTGCATCGGTTACAGCCTCGCGCCAAATCGTGGTGCAGCGTTCGGTGCGGGCTGCAAGCTCGTCAGCAGGGCGTTGATGCCAAGCGCCAGTGCCAGCAGGATCAATCCCAGCGCCAGCGCTAGAGCGAATTCCCCGCGCGAGGTCTCAAGCGCAATCGCCGTTGTCATTGTGCGCGTGACGTGATTGATGTTGCCGCCAACAATTATGATCGCACCGACCTCGGCAATGGCGCGGCCAAAGCCCGCAAGAAAAGCTGTGGTGAGCCGTATGCGCCCTTCATACAGCAGCGTTTGCATGCGTCCTATCGTGGTAAGGCCGAAGGCGCGCAGTTGCTCGTCGTATTCGCCGTCGAGATCTTCGATTGTCTGGCGCGCCAGGGCTGCGATGATGGGCGTGATGAGAATGGTCTGCGCAATAATCATGGCCGTTGGCGTATAGAGCAGCTGGAACGATCCAAGTGGCCCCTGGTTGGTGAGCATCAAATAAACCAGAAGCCCGACGACAACGGGCGGCAGTCCCATTAGGGCATTCATGACGACGATGACGGCGCGACGGCCGGGAAAACGGGTCACGGCCAGCGCCGCCCCGAGCGGGAGGCCGATCAGGGCTGCCAGACAGGCTGCGGTCAGACTGACCTTGAGCGATAGAACAACAATCTCCACCAACTGCGGGTCAAGTGTCGCAATCAGGCTGAAAGCGGTTGTGAAGGCGTTGCCTAGATCACTCATGCACGATGTAACCGAGAAAACATAACGAGGTGTCGTTTATATCCCGGGGACTTGGCTGCAAATTGATTGGGTATTGGACCAAGGAACATGTTTGCGTCTCGCCCGATTGCTGACTACTGTTATCCGACAAAAGAAGCGCGGCAAAGCGCGTAAAATGATTCCTCGGAGGGAACCGAACGATGCTTAAGGCACTTGTGATTGATCCCGGCAAATGCACTGGCTGCAAGCAGTGCGAGATGGCTTGTTCATTGGAAAATGAGGGGGAATTTAACGCTTCTAAGTCTCGCATCCGCGTCTTCGACTTTCATGAATTAGGGCAGATGGTGCCCTACACCTGCACCCAGTGCGCCGAAGCCTGGTGCCAGCAAGCTTGCCCTGTCAATGCCATCACGACGGATGCCGCAACTGGCGTCAAGATCGTTCATGAGAACCTCTGCGTCGGCTGCAAGGTGTGCACGATCGCCTGCCCGTTCGGCACAATCAACTATAACGCATCGACCGGCAAAGTCATCAAGTGCGACCTGTGCCAGGGCAGCCCGGCCTGTTCGGACGCCTGCCCGACCGGCGCGATCACTTATCAAGACATCGAACAGACCGGCTTCGACAAAATGAAGATGTGGGCTGGCAAGGCCGGCGCTTCAGCCGACCGCACGAACACCAATGCGCCCGTCGCCAAGCACTAAGCGCGGCTGACCCCGCGGACCTTAAGGTTTGCGGCGGCCAGCTCCACAACGAGGCTTTGAAACCAAAACTGCTCTGTCTTCTGCGGCCGTATGGCCCGAACAGACGCAGTGAAACGACCTAAAGGAGAACTCGATGGCCTGGGCACGCAAGATCCTAAGGATCAATCTGACGAGCGGCACCGTTAAGTCGGAACCGCTGAATATGGAATGGGCGCAGAAATATC
Source organism: Hyphomicrobium sp. (assembly GCA_031419515.1). Taxonomy (GTDB): domain Bacteria; phylum Pseudomonadota; class Alphaproteobacteria; order Rhizobiales; family Hyphomicrobiaceae; genus Hyphomicrobium_B. Next base: position 1,623 of record JANOKZ010000327.1, on the reverse strand, counting down.
TGGGTCAGCGCGGGCTCGCGTCCAAGTATTTGATCGAGGAAATCGATCCGAAAACCGATCCGCTCGGGCCCGGCAACAAGATCATCTACGCGACGGGCCCGCTGACGGGCACTGCCGCCTCGACAGGCGGCCGCTACTCGGTCGTCACCAAGGGTCCGCTGACCAACGCCATCGCCTGCTCGAACTCGGGCGGCTACTTCGGCGCCGAATTGAAGTTCGCGGGCTGGGATATGATCATCCTTGAAGGCAAATCGCCCAAGCCGGTCTATATCTCGATCGCCGACGACAAGTGCGAGATCAAGGACGCGTCCGCCATCTGGGGCACCAGCGTCTGGCAAACCGAAGAGTGGATCAAGAAAGAACATCAAGATCCGATGTTGCACGTCGCAAGCATTGGCTTGGCGGGAGAAAATCAAGTCTACTATGCAGCTGTCGTCAACGATCTCCACCGCGCGGCCGGACGCTCGGGCGTCGGCGCCGTCATGGGCTCGAAAAACGTAAAAGCCATTGCCGTACGCGGCACGGGCGGCGTCAAAGTGAAAGACGGCAAAGCCTTTATGGCGGCGACAAATGCTGCGAAGAAAGTGTTGCAGGCCAACGCCGTTACTGGCCAAGGCCTCCCGGCTTACGGAACGCAGGTATTGATGAACGTCATCAACGAAGCGGGTGCCCTGCCGACGCGCAACCATCGCGAAGTGCAGTTCGAAGGCGCGCACGACATCTCGGCTGAAGCAATGAGCACGCCGCGCAAGTCGGACGGCAAGAAGAACTTGCTGACCAACCAGGCCTGCTTCGGGTGCACCATCGCCTGCGGGCGCATCTCGAAAATCGATGAGAACCACTTCACCATCAAGAACAAGCCGCAGTATTGGAAAGCGTCCGGCGGATTGGAATACGAAGCCGCATGGGCTCTCGGATCCAACACGGGCGTCAACGATCTCGAAGCACTGACCTACGTCAACTTTCTGTGCAACGAGCAGGGCTTCGATCCGATCACGTTTGGCGCGACTGTATCGGCGGCCATGGAGCTCTATGAACTCGGTCTCATCACCAAAGAGGCTACTGGCGGGATCGACTTGAAGTTCGGCTCCGCTGAAGCGCTGGTCGCCTGCGCGGAATTGACGGGCGAAGGCAAAGGTTTCGGCAAGGAGCTGGGTCTCGGCTCGCTGCGTCTGTGCTCTAAGTACGGCCGTCCCGATCTCTCCATGACCGTCAAGGGCCAGGAATTCCCGGCCTACGACTCGCGCGGCATCCAGGGCATGGGACTCACTTACGCAACGTCAAACCGCGGCGCATGCCATCTGCGCTCCTACACCGTGTCGTCGGAAATCCTTGGCATTCCTGTCAAGACAGATCCGTTGACCACGGACGGCAAGCCAGCTCTCGTCAAGGCGTTCCAGGATGCGACCGCTGCGGTCGATTCTTCGGGTCTGTGCGTGTTCACGACGTTTGCATGGACACTCAACGACATCGCGCCTCAAATCGACGCCGCTTGCGAGGGCAATTGGACCCCTGAAAAACTGCTCGAAACGGGAGAGCTCGTCGAGCATGGTATCGGACTGGGAGCCTTGACCTGGGAAAAGCAGTGCGGCGGGTGGGTTAGGCATTCAGGTCACCATGGAA
>JANOKZ010000326.1:0-9581 GCA_031419515.1 Hyphomicrobium sp. | reverse complement strand
GAATCCGGCAGAACTCATCCCCTCGTTCAGCGGCACTGGCGGCATCGGCTCCCTCCTCGAATCACGTCGATGAAGAAACGGAATCACAACTTGCCGCGAATGTGAATCCGTGAGTCGGGTTCATTGCGGACTGGTATTAGTCGCCAATGAATCTCGGGTGATTAGGCTCAATTTCTGCTTCTGGCCAACATTCGTCATCAATTGCGCGCGATGTAGAACCCCCAATTAACCCACACGCTCAATTGTTCTTTGGCCGGATCAGATAAGCCAATAGACACCACCAAGCGCGATATTATCCGCATGCTCGACCGCATCGCGGCACGCGGCGATGCCCGGTTGAAGAAAAAACCGGGCGAAGTCGCAATGCGCTCGATATGCCGGTTCTCTCTAACACCCGCACACTTTCGCACCGGCCCAATCGCGTGTTCGAAATGGTGCGGGCGATTTTTCGTTGGGCTTTGAGCCGCGATATCTTGGAGTGCGAACCTCCTCATCCACCTGGTCTTTCCGGTGCCGAGAAAATTCTACCTTCAAATCCCGCTAACCTGTGGGGGGATTACCTCCGATCAACTTGCCCTTGTTCCAAGGGGCGCGGGGTGTCGGCAATTTGTCTGTGAATGCAGGTTCCTACTCCATGGATTGTCTCCTTGTTAGAGAGACAAAACAGCATGCACCTGTTCAGACCAAGTATTTGATTAGACGTCCGGTTTCGGCAGATGTCTTCCCGCGAGTGGTTACCGACGGACGCATCTGACCTTAAGCGGACTTCTGCAAACTTCGCTGGCGGAGTCTTGGTTGCAGACATTGGCTCAAGAGTTCGAGACAACAAGTACAAGGGTAGGCCGGTCAGGGTCATAGGCCCGACTACTGTTTGAGCCAAGGCAAAGGCTGAATGCCAAAACGAATCGTCGCGGATCAGGTAATGATTTCACGCGCCGTGATGGTGTATTTGACGTTGTCGGGATCAAGCGGATCAAGCCGCCCAGCAGCCGTCTCGGCCTGCGGATACATCAGGAACGGTAGCTTCGGCCCCTGCGAGCCCGGCAACGCGACATCGTGGGCAAAATTGTAGGCCAGCCAGTTTCCTTCCCAAGCGCCGAATAGAGTCTCGCGGGCCTGTACGACTTTGACATCGTCGTTCGCGAGATTGCCGGGGGGCTCCTCTAGAACCACTTTACGCACGTCGGCTGGATCGACCGGAACCCATCCAAATCCGTCCAAGAAAACTTCGGCGCGGCAGTGCTGCGCCTTGGTCACGACTTCGGTCGATGGACCGAGGCTTTTGTAGCCAAATTTCGACGGCCCAAGACGAAGCCCGTAAACATCACGTGCGGGCAGTCCAGCCGCGCGTGCAAGGCCCACATAGAGCGCGTTGAGATCGGCGCACTTACCTGAAAGATCGCCTGATTTGATCATAAAGGCGATGTCGCCAAGACCGCAGCCGCGCGTTTTTGGATTACGAAAGGTATTATCAACCACCCAATCGTAAATGGCGCGTGCCTTGTCGATGTCTGAATTCGCGCCCGCTGTAATGCGTGATGCGGTCTCTTTCACGATGCCATCAACCGGGATCAACTCCGTCCCTTGCGTGTAGACGGTACGTTCTGTTTCCGGCAGGCTCTTTGCGCTGCCCGGTGCGGCAAGCGAGACAGCGCGATCGCGTGTTGAGAAGCGGCTCGTCACCTCGGCCATTGCGGTGGCGGGTCCGTCTGCCCACTCAACATGCAGCAATTTGGCGCCATTGATGTTGTCTGCCACAACTTTTGCGACAGCACCGTCCGCCTTCCACGCACTTTCGCCAGATCGCATCCATTCGTCCTGATCAATGGCAGGTAAGGGAACCCAGGCCTGGACCCGGCCCTCGGGTTTTGCAATCTGGATGCGTACGACAGTCTCGAAGGTTCGCCACGCGCCGGGCGCTGGTGAAAATGCGGTATGCGAAAAAGCTGTGCGCGATGAAAGGAGGGTAGCAGCGAACGCGCCCGAGCCCTCCAAGACCGATCTCCTAGTCAAGTTCATCACGCAATCCCCCCCACCAGCATCACTGTATCTTGGCACCTTATCTTGGCACATTGCATCCAAAATCAATAACGTGCAACTAAATCGCGCGCAAGTTATCGCGTCCGGCCGAGGCCGGTCAACGTCCCGTGCACTCGGATTTCACGAAGCCGCTGATTTCCTGAGGCGACGAAAAGATGGCGTAGGAGCGGTCGCCGTGCATGCCTGTTGGGACCAGAACAGGTTTGGCGGGTGTAGGACCGTCTTTGCTTGAGTCCGTTTTAAAGCGCAGATTTGGCTCCCAAAAAAGAAGCGTTGTCCCATTTTCCATTTTGACAGCGTAGGTATCGCGGCAGAGACCGATTGATGCGATGCGCGTCGCAGGACCTGCGGCCTTCAAGTCGTGCATTTTTTCGTGGGGCTTCGGGATGTCATCGCGCGGGGGCGTGCCTGGTGTTTGAGTGGTCAACAGGTACGCGACAATGTCGGCGCGGGCTTGTTCATCGGCGGCGATACCTGGCATTGACGTTCCTGCAATCAGCGCCTGCGGATTGGTCAGCCACGCGGTCAGCGTCTTCTCGTTCCACTCTACGGAGCTCTGAGGCAGTACTTTTGAGTAGCGGTCAAAACCGGTAACGGACCCAGCCTTGCGGTTTACGACACCAGCCAGACTTGGCCCCGACATATGCCGGTCCGGGGCCACCGAATGACATAGCGAGCACAGATTGTTGAATGTTCGCGCGCCCTTTTGGGGGTCACCCTCAGCCAGCGCGGGACATGCGAAAAGGGCCAGAAGCGGGGCCGCAACAATAGTAGCGAGACGCTGGATCTTATTGAATTTATGAAACATCCTTGCACCTTGAGGTGGACGGGTTGGCCTTGCATAGCATAGTCTGCCAGTGATCTCGTTTGAATACATTGTCACCTAATTGCCCGCCATAACGGCGCAGGGGTTGAGTGCGCCTCGCATGACCGGAGTTTGATCAACGCGGTGCGACAGAGGAAAGAGGTGCGTCCGGACAAGAGCGGGGCTGAGCTGCTTCGCCTCGACAATCAGCTTTGCTTTGCACTTTATGCAGCGACGCGCGCGATGACCAAGACGTATCGCCAGACGCTTGGGCCGATGGAGCTGACGTACCCGCAATACCTCGTTCTCATCGTGTTGTGGGAAAAAGACGGCATTACGATTTCTGATATCGGCCGGCGGTTGATGCTCGATTGCGGGACCCTGACGCCGCTCGTCAAAAGGCTGGAGGGCATGAAGCTCGTCCAGCGGGAACGCGGAACCACCGATGAGCGCGAAGTTAGAGTTTGGCTTAGTCCAAAGGGACTTGATCTGCAGGATTTGGCGCTCGAGTCGCGCCGCTTTGTGGCCTGCCGGCTCGAAATGTCCGAGAAGGAGATTTTGGCGCTGCGAACAGACTTGATGAGCCTCATCGGCCGGCTCGGTGAAGAGTGCGCGGAAGCGTTGACCGAGCCGGCTGAAGGCTGACGTCATTCGCTGAAGGCTCCCCGCAATCGCAGTTGGCCCGTTTGATCGCCGGTGGATCTCAGCGCCTCGCCAACAATGGCGGCGTGAGGCATTCCATTACGTTTCATGTCGTCAATACACGCCTGAGCGCGGTCCGCCGGGACGCCCGCAATGAGGCCGCCTGAGGTCTGAGGATCAAAAAGCAGGGCGAGGACGGCGGGGGAATGCTGCGTGTCTCCGCTCAGGCGGCAGGCAAGTGCAAGGTTTTCCGGCAGCAGTGTCGAAGCCATTCCGGTCTCGGCAAGTGCGACAGCTTGCGGGTAAGCCGGGACGTTATCCAGATTCAGCTCCCCCGAGACGTTAGCCGCTTCGAGCATTTCGATGAGATGTCCAGCGAGGCCAAAACCTGTGACATCGGTCGCGGCCGTGGCGCCATGCCGTGCCAAGCATTCGGAGGCACTGCGATTGGATTGACGCATGCTCGAGATGGCAGTCTGAATTGCGTCGGCCGTCGCCTGCCCGCGCATCTCAGCCGCGAATATTATCCCGGTGCCAAGCGGACGGGTGAGCACCAGTTTGTCGCCTTCCCGAAGTCCAGACTTCCGCAAAAGCTTTTCTCGCTCTACAGAGCCCGAAATCGCAAAGCCAACCGAAAGTTCAGCACCTTCACTCGAGTGTCCGCCGATAAGTTCGACACCCTCGCGATCAAAAACGGCGCGAGCGCCGCTGAGGAGCTGAAACAGATCGTCTTCGACGATTTTTGGACGCGCGTGCGGAAGTACAGCAATGGCTTGTGCCGTATTCGGGCGTCCACCCATTGCGTAGATATCACTCAGCGCATGGTTGGCCGCGATCTCGCCGAGTACATAAGGGTCCGGCCAGAAGGCACGAAAGAAATCGACCGTTTCGAGCCGCAGTGAATTTCCGCCTTCGTCGACGATCGCGGCATCGTCGCGCGATGCAGGTTTGGGCGATTCAGAGGTGCCTGAAAGTCGGTCAAGCGCTTTCGCAAGGGTCACGGGGCCAATTTTGGCCGCGCAACCGCCGCAGCGCATGAGAACTTCGCCGTTTCCTTCGATTCCGTTCATAGCAGGCAATTCGTTGAACTTGTCCATGAAGGCCCGGTCGATGCGGTCTTTCCAATTCCAGGCCCATCGGCCGGACGCTGCAAATGGCCCACGCGCTGCGATGGCGCGTTTGGCTCCGAGCGAAAGTAGCGTCAGGAATTGTTTCTGAGGAAAGAACGGTAGTGGCCGCATGCTTGCCACCCGTCTTCGCAAATTGTCCGTAACCCTAGGACCCTGACGCACGGCAAATACGCCGGATTTGGCACGGGGATGTTCGAGCACCGTTGCGCAGTCGCCTACCGCAAACACATCATCATCATCGATCAGTTGTAGAGTTGACTTAACAGCCAGAAAGCCCTGAGGATCGCGCGACAAATCTGTCGCCGCGAACCACGCCGGGGCGGCCGCTTTGGTCGATATCAGCACGGCTTCGGCGGGCACTGAACGCCCGCTGGCAAGCGTGACAACTGCCGCCGAAATTCGAACCGCAAGGTCGTTCTCTATAATCTCGACGCGAGCATCTGTGAGCGCCGCACGGGCGAGCTTGTGGGCGCGGACATTGTGGCTCGGCAGCAGACTGCCACCCGCGATGAGCGAGAACGAGAACGTGCCAGGATCGAGCCCAGCTGACGGGGCCAGTGTTCTCAAGCGATGGCGGGCTGCCAAAATCAGTTCCACACCCGCCGCACCGCCGCCGATTGCCACGATCCTGCGCGGACCGTCTTTCGCCAGAGCGCAGGCTTCGAGGGCCTGCCATTTGGGCGCAAAGACAGAAACCGGTTTGACAACGAGCGCGTGTTCGGCAGCGCCGGCGATGTCGCCGATCAGAGGCGTGATACCGACATCAATGGAGAGTAGGTCGTAGCGAATGGGCGGGCGGCCTTCGATTGAGACGCGTTTGTTTGCCCGATCGATGCCGGTCGCAGAGCCATGAATGACACGCGCGCCTGCGAAGCGCGCAAGGCGCACCAGATCAATTTGGCACTCGTCCAGAGTGTAATGCCCGGCGACGAACCCCGGCAGCATGCCCGAATAGGCCGCAGCAAGTTCCTTGGCGACGAGCGTCAAGCGCACGCCGGGCATAGGCTTCATACCGAAGGCCTTGAGCACGAACACATGCGCATGCCCGCCGCCAAGCAGAACGATATCCGTGGTGATGGGGGATGAATGCATTAGTAGTGCTTGTTCCAACTCGTACTGCCGGCCCACTCGAAAAATTGGCGGAGGAGAGTGGGAGTCGAACCCACCAGACGCAGCTTGAGCCGCCCCTCCCGGATTTGAAGTCCGGACGTCCCACCAGGGAGCGCTTCTCCTCCAATTTCTTTTCCCCCTCTCCCAATTCCAAGTGAAGTGGAATGGGGTGAGGGGCGGCGGCTTGCTCCGAATGTGTGGCCGCCCCTCATCCTAACCCTCTCCCCGCATAGGGGCAGGGAGAGGGGATTTCCCCATCTGCTCCACGAACGCCGCCTCATCGTCAAGGGTCCGAAGGTCGAAAATCATCACGTTGTCCGCAATGCGGCCGATGACGGGAATTGGCAAGGACCGCAATGCTTGCGAAAGGGCCGCGAGCAAGCGTCCCGCCTTTTTCTTGTCCCGGGGCGCCATCGAAAGTCCACAACTGGCAATAGTCTCAAGCGGCAGGGCCCCCGAGCCGATCTGGCTGGCGCAAGGCGTAATCGCGACATCAAAAGCGTCGCCGAGCGCGTGCTGCACGGACCCAAGCAGGCGTTCGGCCACGACCCGCAATTCTGCTTCGGGACGCGACAGCATCCTGAGCGTCGGCAAACGCTCAGCCAAACGATCCGGATCGCGATAGAGTCTGAGCGTTGCCTCGAGTGCTGCGAGACGCACCTTGTCGAGGCGCATGGCCCGCTTGAATGGGTTTTTGGCGCAGGCCCGCACCAAGTCCTTGCGCCCGGCAATAAAGCCCGCTTGCGGCCCGCCGAGCAGCTTATCGCCCGAGAAGGTCACGAGATCGGCACCATCATGAATAGCGTCTTGGACGGTACGTTCCCGGCGCAGGCCATAGCGCGACAGATCGACGAGTGTGCCCGAGCCTAGATCATCGAGGAACGGAATTGATTTTTCTTTGGCCAGCGCAGAAAGTTCGCGGCCCTCAACCTCTTTGGTGAAGCCCTGAATGAGATAATTGGAGGTGTGGACCTTCATCAGACAACCGGTCGCTGGTCCAATGTTGCCGTTGTAATCCTGCAGATGGGTGCGGTTGGTGGTGCCTATTTCTACAAGCTTGGTTGCGGCTCGCGCCATGATGTCGGGCATGCGGAAGGCGCCGCCAATCTCAATCAGCTCGCCGCGCGAGACAATCGTCTCCTTGCCAGCCGCCAGCGTGTTCAGAGCCAGGATGACCGCGGCGGCATTGTTGTTTACGGCGATGGCGTCTTCGGCCCCGGTCAGCTCGCAAAGTAGCCCGCGGACCGCATCGTCGCGTTCGCCGCGGCCTCCGCTGGCGAGATCATATTCCAAAGCGACAGGCGAGCGCATCGCCTCTACGGCGGCCGCGATAGCCTCCTCGGCATAGAGTGCCCGGCCGAGGTTGGTGTGGAGGACAGTGCCGGTGAGGTTGAAGACGCGGCGCAGGTTGCGCGTCTCGCTGGCCGAGAGACGGCTCATAACCTCAATCGCGATCGCGTTTTCCGGCAGCGCGGCGATGTCGCCCGTGCGCATTCTGGCCCTCAACCCGTCGAGGGTGTGACGAGCTGCCGCAACGGTCGGGGAGCGTCCATACTGCGCCGCCGCCGCAACGCACAACTCGTGGCGCAGTACCTCATCGACCGATGGCAGGCGTAACTGGGCTGCTTGTGCTCTGTTTTCCAAAACTGGCGTTCACATTTGTGCGATGACGCTGAACTCTACGTGCAAGAAAGATTGCGCGCAAGGTATTCGCGAGCTAGGATGTCCTTGGTTCGTCCGTGGGGGATGCCGCTGGACCCAAGTCATGAACCGGAGCCGGCAATAATAGCGAGCTCGGAAGCGGAGAAACCCGATGCACCGTCGTGCCCCGAAATTTTTGTTTGCGGCCGCCCTGTTGCTTCAGGCCATATCCGGCGGGGCACAAGTTTTGGCCGCCTCGGGCGAATGGCAGAAATCCGAATTTGTAGAGGCGCGCCTCGTCTCGGCCGTCAAGGGGATGGGCCAGCTTGAGATAATACCGCTCGGTGTCGAAGTTCGCCTCAAGGATAAGTGGAAAACCTATTGGCGGTCGCCGGGCGATGCAGGACTTCCCCCAGTGCTCGATTGGACGGGATCCAACAACCTCAAGTCGGCGACCCTCGCCTATCCGGCACCCCATCGCTTCACTTTATTCAATCACCAGACGTTCGGTTACAAAGATCAGGTCGTGTTTCCGATCCGCGCCGCCGTGACCGAGCCGGGCCGTGCTTTCGATTTGAACGCCAAGTTCGACATTTTGGTGTGCGAGTCCATTTGCGTGCCCCAAAACTTGGACCTGACCCTTCGGATACCCGAGGGTGCCGCCGATCCAGGAGAAGAAGCCCAACTCATCAACCGCTTCGAGTCCCAAGTGCCGGTTGCCAGCGCGTCAAGCGCCATGCAAATAGGCGAGGTACGCGCCAGCGAAATTGGTGGAAAGCACTATCTCGAGGTCACGGCTTTCACGCAATCCGAAGCCTTTTCGGCACCCGACATCGTGGCTGAAGTGGAACCCGCCGCTGCCTTTGCCGCGCCTGAGGTAAGCCTCTCGGACGGCGGGCATCGCGCAACGTTCAACCTGCCTTTGACCAGTGAGCTTCCGCCTGGCACATCGCTCGCGGGACGCGGTGTCACGCTCACCTTGATCGACGGGTCTCGCGCCAGCGAGCATTCGACGAAGATCCAGGCAGGTACCGGCCCTGGCCTTGGGAGTTCGCTAGCCTTGAATGCCGCCATGTTTGCTTTTGCGCTTCTGGGTGGCCTCATTCTCAATCTCATGCCGTGCGTCTTGCCGGTCTTGTCTCTCAAATTGATGTCGCTCGTAGATCACGGGGACGCGCCACCCGCGCGCGTCCGGGTCAACTTTTTGGCGACTGCGGCGGGAATCGTGTTCTCGCTCATGCTCATCGCGGCCGGGCTCATTGCCCTGAAATCAGCTGGGCTCTCGGTTGGTTGGGGCATTCAATTCCAACAGCCGGTATTCATTGCGGCGATCGCCGTCATTGTGGCGCTGTTCGCCTGCAATATGTGGGGCTTCTTTGAAATCATATTGCCGCCGTCACTCTCGAACTTCGCGGGCACGGCCGGGACGGGCGACGGCATCATCGGCAACTTTGTGATCGGCGCTTTTGCCACTTTGCTGGCTACGCCCTGCTCCGCGCCGTTCGTTGGTACGGCCGTTGGCTTCGCCCTGGCTGGCGGCACCGCTCAGATCCTGATGATTTTCTTCGCCTTGGGTGTTGGCCTCGCGCTGCCGTATCTGGCGATTGCCGCTTTCCCGTCGGTGGCAAAGTTCATCCCAAAGCCCGGTATGTGGATGGTTCGCTTACGGCAAGTTCTTGGACTTGCGCTTGCGGGAACGGCGGTTTGGCTCTTGTCGATATTGCCGAACCAAATTGGTTTCAGCGGGATGCTTGCCGTTGCCGGCCTGATCGCAGCGATGGCGATTGCGTTGGCGTCTGAAAGATGGCTGCCGAACTTACCGCACATTGCAGGCCGCACCGCCGCAGCGGTTCTGGGGCTAGCCGCTATCGGCCTGCCGCTCCTTATAAAAGGCTCTAATTTACCGGCGACGGCGGCCGGCAAGGAGATAGGTTCAATCGCTTGGACCACATTCGACCGCGACCAGATCAAGAGCTTGGTTTCCCAAGGCAAGACCGTCTTTGTCGATGTGACGGCGGACTGGTGTGTCGTCTGTCAATCCAACAAAAAGCTCGTCATCAACACGAAAATTGTTGGTGACCGTATCAGCGCGGCGGCTGTTCCGATGCGGGCCGATTGGACGTCGCCCGATCCGAAAATCTCCGCGTTCCTTGCGAGCTTCGGCCGTTATGGAATTCCGCTCAACGTTGTTTATGGACCTCATGCCCCTGCGG
>JANOKZ010000325.1:0-9024 GCA_031419515.1 Hyphomicrobium sp. | reverse complement strand
TGAGCGTTCAAGGCGGGCTCATTCACGCGCCACTCTACGATGGCGCAATGTTCATAGCGTCACTGGTCATCATTCCCGCGTTGGCCCAATTTGTCATGAAGCTCGAAACGCAATTTTTTGAGCGCTACCAAACCTACTTCGGCACGGTGCAGGGCCATGGCACTATCGATCAGATAGAAGATGCGCGCGTCAGTCTTGAAGGATTTTCTTTCGAGAGTCTTGCGCTGATCACGGTTGCCCAGGCGGCGATTGCTGCAATTCTCGCGCTCTCCGCCCCGGCTATCGTCGAGATTTTGAACCTGCAGTTCCGCCAGGTCGCAATTTTGCGTTTTGGCGCCATCGGTTCGGTCTTCATGTTCATCTTCATCGCGGCCACGTCGATTGTCGTGTTCTTTGACCGGCGGCGCATTTACTTCGCCCTGCAGGGCCTCTTTTTTGCGCTGAACGCGGCCTTTGCCTATGTGTCGGTGCAGTGGGGAGAAGAATACTACGGCGCTGGCTATTTTCTTGCGGCGCTTATTTCCAGCGGCGTTGCCCTCGTCGCCGCCGATCGCACCATGGCGAAGCTCAACTATCTGACCTTCATCGGCAACAATCCCTCAATCGTTGGCTCGGCACCGTCGCGAATGGCATCAATCGGCGGCCGAGCGAATGGATTGTGGCGGGCTGCGCGAAAGCTTCGCGCACAATGACCGTTGCTAATTTTATCCGTTGACGCTGGGCCTCAGCTTTTTTTTGTGGGATCTGGTTTGCCGCTGGACCATGCCGCTTGTGCGGGTGGCGGGGCGGCCGTGCGCTGGGGCTGCGATTGCTGGCTGGCTGTGGCTGTTCTCTCGCCTGAAGTGGCAGCGGGTGGTGGCGCGGCACGGCGTTCTGGCTGTTGGGCAGCCGACCCAGGTCTCGCGGAAGTAGCCGTGGAACCAGCGGCAGCGGCCGGCGGCGGCGCGCTACGCTTCGGCGCCGCTGCCGCTTGAGTGCTGGGCTGACCGTCGCGCGATCCAGCAAGCGCTGGCGGCGGCGGAGCCGTTGGGCTTGGCGGTGCGCGCCGCTCAGCCATTGGCTCAGTATTCCTCTCGTTAGAGGCAGCTTCAGGCGCACTCGCGGGAGATGCTTGTCCTTGGCTGGCCATTCCTTGGCGGGCCATGGAACGGCCGAACAAAAACGCCGCATAAATCAAGGCCGCAACCAGCAACAGCAGCAGGATCGTCCATAGCCAAGTTGGCATAAGTTTTCCTCCAGAGATGGCAACAGCCGCGTGCGAATAAGAACACGAGTAATCGGCTGCCAACCTACGTCAAGTCGCTGGCAAAATACGCAAAAAAGAAAGCGCCGTCACTCAAGGCGTCCCTGAGGCTGCAGGCTTTGCGTCGCCCGTCTCATCAAGAGTGAGGTGATCGAGATGGCGCTCACTGAGGTGCAGCAGGAAATTCTCACGCCGCGCCAGGGTGCGCAAGCTCGCGATTGAATCGCGGGATTTGATGTATTCAAGCAGGAATATCTTGAGCCCAGAGCGCTTGCCAAGCCGCAAGTAATTGAGGCTTTCGCGAACCATATCTTTTGGGTTGGCGGTTTCAGAATGATCGACACCAAACAAGAGGTCTTCCTTCGCGGCGCCATCGAGTTTGGCGCGCAGGGAGGCATCGCGCAATAAGGCTTCTGCGTTCTGCATCACAATCAAAAAACGCGGATTGAGGCGGCGCGCATGATCGGCGAGACGCTTGATATAGCCGGTCATGGCATCTGCTTTGACAGGCGTTGCCCCATCGCCATCCTCGAACGCGTCGGCGCGATCAAGATAGACGCCGTCAAACCCTGCGGCGATGATGCGGTCGAGATAACTCTCGGGCGTTCCGAAAATGAGCGACTGCCAATCCGGGTCGGTAAAGTTCACCAGGAAGTTACCGGGCCACTGGGCGTTTTCCTGGCCGAGCCATTGGGGGCGGGTTTCCTTGTCGTCCCACTCGGGTTTCCAATAATCCCGGTAGCGCTCGGCTTCACCCATCGAAAGGTATGAGAGCACAATCCGGCGTTTGCCATCGGGCTGTGTCTTGAGCGGCTGGATGTCGGCCGGTGTATAGGAGACTTCCGCAACCTGTTTGGGGTGCCGGGCGTGGTCAATGACGATCAGATCGACGGGCGCGGCTTTAACGGCGGCGAGATCGATAAAGCGCAGCTGCACCGTCCAGGATTTCACTGGCGATAGCAATGCACGCCGCTCGCGGGCTGGAGCACTCGTATCGGGCACCGACGCATGCGGTTTCGGGCGTGGGGCCGGCGCGCGATCTGGTGCGGCCACGGCGGGTGCGCACACGACGCAAAGCGTGCCAGCTAAGATTGGTATGATGCTCAATAAGCGCATTACGAAAATGATTATCCGGCTCGTTCGTGAGAAGCAATTGCGTTCACGAGCCATCCGCGCCCGGAAGCCAAAGTTGGTCAAGCGGCCGGGGGCCGATATACGGCACAAACCCTTGGGCTTCGATCTTGGCCCTGTCGATACGGCGCCGCTCGGGATCATTCAAGTAGTCGAGAACAAAAACCGGCCGGCCGGCGGCCTTGGCGTACGCAAGATTGGCCAATGTGCTGTCGACCATGGAGCGCGGGTTTGCGCTTTGCGAGTGATCGGCGCCGTAAAACAGGTCTTCCTTGGCCACGGCGTCGATGGCGTCAACCATTCTCTTGTGCTGCAACAGCTCTTCGGCGTTCTGTTGAATAACGATGAAGTTGGGATTGCGTTTGCGCGCATGGGCCGCGAGCCGCTCGACAAAGGCAACCATCTTGTTGGCAGCGTCGGGGCAGTCCTTCTCGACCTCGGCGTAGACGTCAACGCGGTCGAGATAAACACCGTCAAAGCCAAGCTCGAGGAGCTTATAGAGCGGGGAAAACTCAACGCTATTGTAAACGCTCATGCCATTCTCGTCGCCGAGAATTGTTTGCTGCCAGCCTTCGTTGCAGAAACGGATGATGCGATTACCCTTCCAGACCTTGTTTTCTGAGAGGAGCCAATCGGGCGCGTCTTCTTCCATGTATTCGGACGTGAAATAGTCGGGCCGGTAGTCCTCGGCTTCTCCGATCGAAAGGTAGGAAATCACGAGCCGCTTGCTGCCATCCGGCTTCACTTTCAGACTAGCAACGTCGTTGGTCGTGAAGGGCTGACCCGTGATGGATGCAGTGGTTGCGTCGGTAACCAGCATATCGGCGTTCGTGGCCTTGGCCGTTGCGACGTCGAATTTTTGCAGCTGCATCGCCCAGACCTTGACCTTGGAGATGGCGGCTTGGCGCGTGGCGCGCCCTTTGGCGGACAGCAAAAGTGTGTCCCGCGCAGGCTTGGGGACGGCAGTGGGCTGTGGGTTGGGCTTGTTAGGATTGCCTGTTGCCGCCACAACGGCTGGTGCCCCGCTATGCGACGAGGAGGGCGCACCCGCCCGCACGCTGGCTGTGGCTACAACCATAAGTGCCGCTGCCGCGACCGCAGTTGCGATATTTTGTGTCCGTATCATGCGCCCAGAGCCGGTGAGGTTTTGGCTGTGCTGCGAGGCATTGAACCGCAAGACAGTTAACCAAGTCATAGGCGTGTTTCGCAGCCCGATTGAGCGAAACTATGACCCTGCTGGGACCCTGCTGGGAAAGCACTGTGTCAGCCGCTTGGCGCGGCCGTAACATTGGCCGAAGATCCCGAGGCGGCAGCATTACCCTGTTCTCCGGCAATGGCATAGAGGAAGCAGGCCGCTCCTATGCCGGTGGCGACAATAAAGGCCCAGAGCACCGAGCGTTTAGCGAACCACGCCAGCGTCAACCGTTCAGCACGTGTGGTTGTTTGGACCGGTGCCGATCCTTGCGAATTCAACATGACCCCTCAGATACTTTTCAGAACCGCCAGCCGCACACCTAACCCGAGGCTCGATTGCATCAGAATGATCAGCGGACGCAATGAGGATTCGGAATTTTACAGTTATTCCGAATCAAACTGTGGCGCCCCGAACCCAAACACCGCACGCAGCCTTGGCGCGATCGGCGAGGTAACAAGAAGTGTGCCAAAGATTTGAGCGCTGGTTCTGCGGTGATTGGGCAACAACAAGGAATTTCTTGGTGCATTATCGCCACATAAATTTTGGTATTTGTCAGTGGTTGATAACCAGGCAGAAACTGTGTCCGCCGAGATCTTGAGCAATTAACCCAATCTGCATACTCTCGTCTCAACATTGTAAGACATAAAAAGACTTCATCGAGGACACGCCCAGGAACCAAGACCAGATCGCTCGCCGAGCGATCGGCCTTTCAACACCTGGGGGTGTAGAATGATTGAGCTTGTTGTTGCCGTTTGCATGGTTGACGAACCGTCCCGCTGTAAGGACGTCTATCTCAACTTTGAAGCCGAAAGTGTCACTGCGCAACAGTGCATGAGCTATGGCCAAATGGAGATGGCCAAGTGGATCGGCGACCACCCGAACTGGACGATCCAGAAGTGGCACTGTGGTATCGCGGGTCAGATCGCGAAGATCTGAGCCTTGCAAATTTGCGCGCGCCCATTGACAGGGAGCCGCGCCTCATCCTCCTTGGCGGTTGAAGCTGCCAAGTGAGGAATTGCGAGATGCCATCCACGTCTGAACCGAAGTTTTCAACCCTTGCGGTCCACGCCGGCGCAAGCCCCGATGCTGCAACGGGCGCGAGGGCGACGCCGATCTACCAGACTGCCTCTTACGTGTTCAACGACGTAGATCACGCGGCGTCGCTTTTCGGATTGCAGGCCTTCGGCAATATCTACACGCGTATCACCAATCCGACCCAAGCCGTGCTCGAAGGGCGCATCGCGGCGCTTGAAGGCGGCACAGCGGCCCTCGCGGTCGCGTCTGGCCATGCCGCGCAATTTCTAACGTTTCACACATTGCTTGAGCCGGGCGACGAGTTTATCGCTGGCCGTCAGCTCTATGGCGGCTCCATCAACCAGTTCAATCATTCGTTCAAGAAATTCGACTGGCGCGTGCAGTGGGCCGACGCGCTCGATCCCGCCTCCTTTGAACGCGCGATAACGCCGCGCACGCGGGCAATTTTCTGCGAGAGCATCGCCAATCCCGGCGGCGTCGTCATCGATCTCCCCGCGATTGCGGCCATCGCCAAGACGGCTGGCGTGCCCTTCATTGTCGATAACACACTCGCAACGCCGTACCTCTGCCGCCCGAAAGACTTCGGCGCCGACATCGTCGTCCATAGTTTAACGAAGTTCATCGGCGGTCATGGAAACTCGATTGGCGGGGCGCTTGTCGATTGCGGGACCTTCGATTGGATGAAGAGCCGGCATCGCTATAAAACTCTTGTCGAACCGAATGAATCCTACAACGGAATGGTGCTGGGCGAGACGTTCGGCAACTTCGCATTCGCGATTGCGGCGCGCGTCATGGGTCTGCGCGACATTGGACCGGCCATCGCGCCCCTGAACGCGTTTCTGCTGCTAACGGGCGCGGAAACGTTGCCCTTGCGCATGCAGCGCCATTGCGAGAATGCGCTGGCCACCGCCCGCTTCCTGGAAGCGCATCCCAAGGTTTCATTTGTCAACTACGCTGGGTTGCCGGGTAACGCTGGGTATGCACTCCATAAGAAAATCTGCCCGAAAGGGGCGGGGGCGGTGTTCACATTTGGCCTCAAGGGCGGCTATGAAGCGGGCGTCAAATTCGTTTCCGGCTTGAAGCTCTTTTCACTTCTGGCCAATATCGGCGATACGCGCAGCCTCGTCATTCATCCGGCCTCCACGACCCACCGGCAATTGACGGACGAGCAGCGGGCGGCGGCTGGCGCCGGGCCAGAAGTGGTGCGCCTTTCGGTTGGGATCGAAGACGAAGCCGATATTATTGCCGATCTAAGTCAGGCT
The DNA here is from genome assembly GCA_031419515.1 of Hyphomicrobium sp. GTDB lineage: Bacteria > Pseudomonadota > Alphaproteobacteria > Rhizobiales > Hyphomicrobiaceae > Hyphomicrobium_B. The sequence continues at coordinate 3,158 of JANOKZ010000325.1, read as the reverse complement.
TTAGATCAGGTTTGAGACTGGATTTGGCATTTGGGTTGAACGGGCCAATAGAGGGGGGTGGTAATGATTTATCAGCTTGTGCTGCAGTTTCAGGGCGATGACGAAGAGACGATCGACAAGGTCATCGAACTTGAGGACCATTTGATCGATGTGCTCGACGGATCGAAGATTGCCGAAGTCGACGGCCACGAGCCGGGCGAGGGCGTGGTCAATCTGTTCCTCAACACCAAGAACCCATCGAAGGTCTGGGAAAAGATTGAGCCGCTGGTCGAGACGGCTGCCAGCGAAGATCTCGAAATTGCAGCCGTCGCCTATCGCGATAGCGGCGGGGAAGACTACACCGTCCTCTGGCCCGCAGACTTCGAAGGCGAATTCGTAGTGGCCTGACGCTGCCCGTCAGCGCGCCCTGACGCCCGTCAGCGCGCCTTGACGTAAGAGCCCGGTGCGTCTTCGAGCGTGCCGAGGTTCTGGCCGGGGACGCGTGGAATGGTCCAGCCGCCAGAACGCTTGCCGAGCCACTCGGTCCAATTCGGCCACCAAGAACCCGGGTGCTCTTTTGCCGTGGTCAGCCATCCGGCAAGATCAGCTTCCGGTGCGCCGCCGGTCCAGTACTGATACTTCACTTTGTCCGGAGGATTGACAACGCCGGCGATGTGCCCGGACCCCGCAAGCACGAACTCGACGGGGCCGCCAAAAAGTTTTGAGCCGCGATAGACAGAAGGGGCCGGCGCAATGTGATCTTCGCGCGTCGCCACTTCGAAAATCGGCAGTGTGATCTGCTTGAGATCAAGCCGGTTGCCGGCAATAACCATCTCGCCCTTCGCCAGCCGGTTTTCATTGTAGAACTCGCGCAGATAGAACTTGTGGTTCGCGGCCGCCATGCGCGTCGAATCCTGGTTCCAGTAGAGCAAATCGAACGGGAACGGTTTCTTGCCGAGCATGTAATTGTTGACAATGTAGGGCCAGATCAAGTCGCGCGGCCGCATCATGTTGAAGACGTTGGCCATGCGCGAGCCATCAAGGAAGCCGCGCTCTGTCATCAGCTCATCGAGAGAGGCGAGCTGGTCGTCGTCGGTGAAAAGCAGGAGATCTCCAGCTAGCGAAAAGTCGACTTGGGTTGTCAGAAGGGTCGCGCAATTGAAGGGTTCTTCACCGCGCTTGGCCAGATAGGCCAGCGTGCAAGACAAGGCCGTGCCGCCAACGCAGTAGCCGAGCACGTTGATCTTATCTATTCCGGTTTCTTGTTTGACGGCGTCCGCCGCCGACAGGATGCCTTCGAGCATGTAGTCTTCGAAGGTAGCCTCCGCCAGATCTTCGCCGGGATTGACCCACGAGACGACGAACACCGTGAAGCCCTGATCGACAACATACTTGATGAAGCTTTTCTGCTTGTTCAGATCGAGGATGTAAAATTTGTTGATCCACGGCGGTACCATCAGCAATGGCCGCTCGCGCACCTTGTCCGTCGCCGGGGCATATTGAATGAGCTGCAGCAGCCGGTTCTGATAGACGACCTTGCCGGGCGTCATCGCGAGATTGCGGCCGATCTCGAAAGCGGTCGTGTCGGTCTGACTGATCTTCATCAGATCGGTCGAGCGGGCCATGTCGGCCGCTAAAAGTTTGACGCCTTCGACCAGGTTAGCGCCGTTGGATTTGAACGTCTCGCGCAGCACCTCGGGATTGGTCGCCATGAAATTCGTTGGCGAATAGGCGCTCGTCAACTGGCGGAGATAGAATTCGGCCCGGTGACGGTCGCGATCGGCTAATCCTTCGGTTTCTTTAAGCCTGTCTTCCGCCCATTTGCAGGCGAGCAGATAGGCTTGTTTGCAAAAATCGAAAAACGGATTGCTCGACCACTCGGGGTCTTTGAAACGGTTGTCGCCCGGCCCCGGCTCGATGAGCGGCGCGACGCGCATGCCAAACATGCGCTGCATCACGTTGTTCCACAGTTCCGCCGATTGTTTAAAGACATGAGCCTGTGCTTCTGCGAGACGTGCCGGATCCGACAGCCAGCGCCGGACGAGTTCCGAAATCGTTTTGGTTGCGACCGACAATTCGCTGGCCTGGGAATACGGGCCAGACGTCGCGCTGGGCCGTTCGGTCAATTTCGCAAGAGCTTCGCTGCCGTGCTCGTAGGCCTTCAATAAGTTGGCCGCGAACTCTTCCGGGTTCGGGATCATGTAGTCCGAAAAAAGACTGCGTGGTTCAGGGTTTTCCTGCTGCATTTTTGAAATGGTCTTTCCCAAGCCCGGCGTGGCGACTGCGGCCGCTACTCCGAAGGCTTCTTGCCGGTTGATATGTATTTTATACAGTGTGACTGTGACGGCGCGTAATCAAGCCCAGAATTGCCAACCCCGAAGAGCCAGCCCCGAAGAGTATGTGTCGTGGCTGCGTGCCCTGCCAAAGTTGGCCGCGTTCAATGACACGAGTGACTCGCAGCTTGGCTCGATGCGGGCAACGGCACACTTTGCCCGCGCGATGCGACATTTGCGTGCGCCGCAACATGCCCCCGCCAACCTTTTCCAAAAAGAGGCAGTGGGAGCATGGGGGGACCACGGGGGACATAGGGGGGGCATAGGGAAAGGACACTGGACGGCAGAGCGGCAAGGGGCGTAAAGAAGGGGCGTAAAGACTGGGGGCAAGAACACTGATCCGGTGGGTGCCGTGCCGGTTCAAAATGTTATGTTTGAGGCCCCAAGTGCGGCGCGAGAGACCGAACCTTTGAGTGAAGAATTCCACCGTATCAAGCGCTTGCCGCCTTATGTCTTTGCCGAGGTCAACCGGCTAAAGGCGGCAGCGCGCGCACGGGGTGCCGACATCATCGATCTCGGTATGGGCAACCCAGACATGCCGACGCCGCAACACATCGTCGACAAGCTGGTCGAGACGATCACCAAGCCGCGCACGCACCGCTATTCGGCCTCCAAGGGCATTCCTGGGTTGCGCCGCGCGCAAGCCGCCTATTACGAGCGCCGCTTCGGCGTGAAGCTCGACCCCGATACGGAAGTCGTAGCGACGCTCGGGTCTAAGGAGGGCTTTGCCAATATGGCGATGGCCATCACGGCGCCGGGCGACGTGGTGCTGGTGCCCAATCCAACCTACCCAATCCACACGTTTGGCTTCATCATCGCCGGCGCCGCTATCCGCCATTTGCCAGC
>JANOKZ010000324.1:0-1766 GCA_031419515.1 Hyphomicrobium sp. | reverse complement strand
TGACGGCGGTTAAGTCGGGCGAGGCGCACCTCGCCATGATCCCGATCGAGAATTCGGTTGCGGGCCGCGTCGCCGATATCCATCACTTGTTGCCCGACGCCGGCCTTTATATCGTGGCCGAGCATTTTTTGCCGATCCGCTTTCAGCTTATGGCCCCTAAGGGCGCCAAGATCGGCGACATCAAGGACATCTACAGCCACGTGCATGCACTTGGGCAATGCCGCAAGATCCTGCGCAAGCTTGGCGCCGCCGCGCATGTTGCGGGTGACACGGCGGGCGCCGCACGGCAGGTTTCCGAATGGGCTGATCTTTCACGCGCCGCCCTCGCACCCAAATTGGCCGCCGAACTTTATGGCCTCGATATCTTGGCTGAGAACGTCGAGGACGAAGCCCACAACACCACGCGCTTCGTCGTGCTCGCCAAAGACCCAGACGACGCGGAGCCAGGCGATGGACCAGTGATCACAACCTTCATCTTTCGCGTGCGCAACGTGCCGGCCGCCCTCTACAAAGCGCTGGGCGGGTTCGCGACCAACAACGTCAACATGTCGAAGCTTGAAAGCTATCAGACCGAAGGCACCTTCAACGCCACGATGTTCTTCGCCGACATCGACGGGCATCCGGTAGAACGATCCGTGCAGCTGGCGTTGGAAGAGTTGTCGTTTTTCTCGACCGAATTGACGCTGCTCGGCACGTATCCGGCGAGCCCGTATCGCAAGGAAGCGGCTGGCCTCGCGCGCCCTGGCAGGGTCAGCTGAGATGCGTCTCAAAGACAAAGTCGCCATCGTCACGGGTGCGGCCTCTGGCTTCGGGCGCGGCATCGCCGAACTCTTCGCGGCTGAAGGCGCCAGAATTGTCATTGCGGATTTAAACGGCGAGGGCGCGCGCGCCGTTGCGGCGTCACTTCCATCAGGCATGGCAATTGCCATCCAAACCGATGTCACGAGTAAGAAAGACGTCGCGGAAATGGTGCGCGCCGCAGTAGAGACTTTCGGTGGGCTCGATATCCTGGTCAACAACGCTGGTGTCACGCACAAGAACCAATCGTTGATGACCGTCAGCGAAGAGGACTTCGACCGTATCTATGCCGTCAACGTCAAATCGATATACCTCACGACGCTTGCTGCTGTTCCCGAAATAGAAAAGCGCGGCGGCGGCACGATCATCAATACGGCATCGACGGCCGGCGTCAGACCGCGCCCAGGCCTCACCTGGTACAACGGCTCCAAAGGCGCGGCGCTCATTCTGACAAAATCCATGGCCGTTGAACTGGCGCCCAAAAACATCCGCGTCAACGCCATCAACCCCGTCATTGGCGAAACCGGTATGATCGAACAATTCATGGGCATGCCGGATACGCCGGAAAACCGCGCGAAGTTCATTGGCGGCATTCCCTTGGGGCGCTTTTCAAAACCTTCTGACATTGCCAACGCGGCGCTGTTCCTCGCCGATCCGGCGAGCGCCTTCATTACGGGCGCGGCCATCGAAGTCGATGGCGGGCGGTGCATCTGACGCGCCGGGGACTTCTGATGACGGACAAGAACTGCGAACCGCAGCCCTTCGATGCGTGACAGTCGTTTCAACTTCAATTTTTATCTGCCGCCGCGCCTTTAACCACTGTTAAGGACTAAGAGTCCGTCCGGAACCTTTATGAGGTTTTCCGGGCTCTTGCGAGTCGCCTGAGCATGATGCGGATCATCGCAAGGATGATAAATGCGGAATGGGAGCGGGCGAGATTTTCGAAGTCCTTTGCAAGTCTGCGGCAG
>JANOKZ010000323.1:0-10427 GCA_031419515.1 Hyphomicrobium sp. | reverse complement strand
ACCCGATTGTCAAGGACTGCCGTGCATGCTGCTGGTCTGAGGGCAGCAACTGCGGCGACGAGGCTCAAAGTCAAACTGGTGACAAAGAACAATACCAGCATCGCTTTTCCTCAAGAACCAAACCTCCCTGACGCCATTATGCGCGCGTGGGAGGGGGGCGGTGAAAAGTCTCAGAACCCTTTTTTTCAGCCCTCTGTTTTTGCACGCGAAAACGGCCCGGCCGGAATCGATCCGATCAGGCCGTTAGGGTAAATGGCAGAATATCCGGTGACTAAGCCTTCGATTTTGCCGGTGCCTTCTTTGCGGCCACCGCCTTGGCGGCTGGTGCTTTCTTAGCAGCAGGCGCTTTTTTAGACGCCGCCGGCTTTGCAGCCCCTTTTTTGCCAGCGACCGGTGCGTCATCGCTGGCAGGTTTGGCTTTAGCAGCCTTTTTGACCCCGCCCTTGCGCGCAGGCTTTTTGCCGCCGCCCTTTTCGATGCGTTCTTGCAGAAGTGCAACGGCTTCAGCAACCGTCAGGTCCGCAGGCGCCTTCGATTTCGGCACCGTGGCGTTGACTTTGTTGTGGCTGACGTAGGCTCCGTAACGGCCGTCCAAAACTTGGATCTTGCCGCCTTCGCTTGGGTGTTCGCCCAAGTCCTTCAACACCGTTGCCGCTTGCCGTTGGAAGCGGCTCTTGCCCCCGCCAGCGCGCTTTTCCGCAAGCAGCGTCACGGCGCGGTTGATGCCAATCGAAAAAACTTCTTCGATGTTTTCGACGTTCGCATACGTGCCATCGTGCAGAATGAACGGTCCATAACGGCCAAGCCCCGCCGTGATCGGCGTGTTAGTTTCCGGATGCTGGCCGACTTCGCGCGGCAACGACAGAAGCTGCACTGCTTTTTCCAGATCGACCGTCGCCGCATCGACGCCCTTGGGCAATGACGAGCGCTTGGGCTTCTCGCCCTCCTCGTAGTCCTTCTGATCGCCAAGCTGCAGATAGGCGCCAAAGCGCCCTGATTTCACAGCGATGGCCAATCCTGTATCGGGATCGAAACCGAGTTCGCGGTCGCCGCCCGTGTCGCCGGCTTTGTTCGTCAGCTGGCGCGTGAAATTGCACTCGGGATAATTTTCGCAGCCGATGAAGGCGCCGTATTTTCCCGAAATCTTGAGGCTCATGCGCCCTTTCGTGCATTTGGGACATGTGCGCGGATCGGCACCGTCCTCGCGCTCTGGGAAAATGTGGGGCCCCAGCATGTCGTTCAGGGCGTCGAGGACTTCGCCGACGCGCAGATCCTTGATCTCCTCGACAGCACCCGTGAAGTCGCGCCAGAAATCCTTCAACACGTCTTTCCACTTCAGTTCGTCGTTGGAGATGAGGTCGAGTTTAAGTTCGAGGTCGGCCGTGAAATCGTATTCGACGTAGTGAGCGAAGAATTTTTCGAGGAAGGCGATGACGAGGCGGCCTTTGTCTTCCGGGATGAGGCGCTTCTTGTCGATCCGGCAGTAATCGCGGTCGATCAGCACGGCGATCGTGGACGCGTAGGTCGCGGGGCGGCCGATGCCGAGTTCTTCCATGCGCTTGACCAGCGTTGCTTCTGAAAAGCGCGGCGGCGGCTGCGTGAAATGCTGGTCGGCGTCGATAGCCTTGTCTTTCAGCACGTCACCCTGGGCGAGCGGCGGCAAGCGGCGGCTGTCGTCGTCCTCGGCGTCGTCCTTGCCCTTTTCAATGACGCGGTATTTGTCGTCGCGGCCTTCCTCGTAGACTTTCAGGAAGCCATCGAACGTGATGACCGAGCCGTTCGCGCGCAGGCCATAAGTTTTGCCATCGCGCCCTTTGACTTCGATTTCGGCTGCCGTCTGCTCGATGTCGGCGGAGGCCATTTGGCTCGCTATCGTGCGCTTCCAAATAAGTTCGTAAAGCGCCGCCTGATCCTTTTCCATGAACTTGCGCACCTGATCCGGCTTGCGTTTGGGATCGGTCGGGCGGATGGCTTCATGTGCTTCTTGCGCGTTCTTCGCCTTGGATTTGTATTCGCGCGCAAAGGGCGTGTAGTTGCGGCCATACTCGGACGAAATCACATCGCGAATTTGAGAGACCGCTTCGGGCACGATCTGCACGCCGTCGGTACGCATATAGGTGATGAGACCAACCGTCTCGCCGCCGATATCGACACCCTCGTACAAGCGTTGGGCGACGTTCATTGTCTGCTTCGCCGAGAAGCCGAGTTTGCGCGACGCATCCATTTGCAACGTCGAGGTCGTGAACGGCGCATAGGGGTTGCGCTTGGCAGCTTTCTTGTCGACGCTGGCAATGCGGAAGCCGCCCTTTTCAATCGCCGCTTTGATGGCGTGGGCTGAAGTCTCATCCTTGATGTCGAGTTTCTTCAGCGCGGTGCCAGAAATCGCGGTCAGGCGCGCCTTGAAATCTTCGCCCTTTGCCGTCGCCAGCATGGCTTCGATGGTCCAGTATTCGTCCGTCTTGAAAGCTTCGATTTCCGCTTCCCGGTCACACACGATGCGTAGCACGACAGATTGCACGCGCCCCGCCGAGCGCGATCCCGGCAGCTTGCGCCATAGCACTGGCGAGAGCGTAAAGCCGACGAGATAGTCGAGCGCGCGCCGGGCGAAATAGGCCGAAACCAGCGGCTGATCGATCTGGCGCGGTTCTTTCATCGCCGCCAGGATCGCCTGCTTGGTGATGGCGTTGAAGGCCACGCGCTCGATCTCGAGGCCTTTCTTGATGGCCTTCTTCTGAATCAGAATTTCGAGGATGTGCCAGGAAATGGCTTCGCCTTCGCGATCGGGGTCGGTCGCGAGAATGAGTTTGTCGGCGCCTTTGACGGCCTCCGCGATCTCGCGCACGATCTTTTGCGACCGGGCGTCGATGTCCCAGTGCATGGCAAAATCGTTGTCCGGCTCCACCGACCCGTCCTTGGCTGGCAAGTCGCGCACGTGCCCATAGGAGGCGATGACTTTGTAGCCTGACCCCAAATACTTGTTGATTGTCTTGGCCTTAGCGGCCGATTCGACGATAACGACGTTCATTTTGAACTTTCGCAGAGGGGCCGAGAAATGGGCCAGCGATTCGCTAGCTTGCGGATTTCCGGGCCCTGGCCTCGAAGCGCGGGGGTATGGGCGCGGGAACATGGTTGATGAACGCCGCCCTGTCAAACCTGCGGCAAACCGACAGGCAAAAGACCTATGCCAAAGGGAGGACTACTCGTATTGCAACTTAAGAGGGTATATTCTAAACGTAACGCACACGCACTGCGGGAATCGACGATATAGGGGCCAGTTCATGCACGGCGATCGTGACTTTATAGGGAAGCCCGAGGGGGAGAGTCTCGGTGCGGTGTCACAAAGCGACCGGCTCATGTACGCTGCGGATTTGTTGAGTGAGCTCCAGGCTCTATTTCATCCGGAACTTCAGGCAACCTTGGTAGGCTTGTTGGCCCTTTCGCAGGCCGAGGCTCGACGATTGGCCCAGGCGGCTGCGGGCTGAAGCAAAGGACTCTCAATCCATCTGCAAGGCTATCAGGCCGGGGCCCGGGCGGTTCAACCGCCCAGCGAGTTCGAGTTCCATCAGGCCGATCTGCACGGCGCGGATTGACAGCCCCGTTACCCGGATGATGGCATCGAGGTCGGTGGGCGCTGGACCCAGGGCTGCTAGAATTCGCGTCCGCTCGCCGTCGCCAACGTCCGGCATTGATGGCTCTGGTGCGGTGGTAAATTCGTGCGGCCTCCCAATTGGCGCGGCCAATTCACTGAGACCTGAGAGCGGCCGCAAGGCATCCAGAATATCGGCGGGCTCGGTCACGAGCGTTGCGCCCGTCTTGATCAGCCGGTTCGTGCCTTCTGCTCTGGGATCGAGCGGGTGACCCGGCACGGCAAAAACTTCGCGTCCCTGTTCGCTGGCAAAGCGCGCGGTGACAAGCGTGCCGGAGCGCGCCGCGGCTTCGACGATGACGACGCCGAGCGACATGCCCGACACAATGCGATTGCGGCGCGGGAAATCTTGCCCCCTCGGTGTGAACCCGGGCGGTTGCTCGCTGACGAGACACCCTTCGCTCGCAATCCGCGCCTGCAATTTTTCGTGCTCGGGCGGGTAGACATTGTCGATGCCGCCCGCGAGCACGGCGACGGTTCCGGATTTCAGCGCCGCTTCGTGCGCCGCGCCGTCAATGCCGCGCGCGAGCCCCGACACGATGACGTAACCGGCTTCTCCAATGGCGTGGGCAAACTGCCGCGCGAGTTTTGCGCCCGCCGCCGAACTTTCGCGCGAGCCGACAATGGCCAACGCCGGCCGGTTCAACAAATCTTGCCGCCCCTTGATGTACAGAAGTGGAGGAGGTGTATCGAGCGCCGCGAGTGCGCCCGGATATCCAGGCTCGATCGTGAACACGGGCTCCGCGCCGATTTTCTTGGCGCGTGACAGCTCGTCTTCCGCGTCACCCTTTGGGCAAATGCGAATTGGCCGCCGCTGTCCGCCGCGCCGCGAGAGTTCCGGCAAGGCCTCAAGCGCTTTCGCGGCGCCGCCAAAATTGTTGATCAATTGGCGAAAGGTGACGGGCCCAACGTTTTCAGACCGGATGAGCCTGAGACACGCGAGTTGCTCTGCTTCGGCAAGCTTCGCGGTTGGAAGCGGCGCGGGCGTGAACAAATTTGGCGGCTCACGCTTTGGCACCGATTTTGGTCTCCTCTCCGGATCTGAGGCGGCCGATGTTGGCGCGATGTTTCCAAAGCAGCAGCAGCGACATCAGCGCGCCGAGTGCCGCCAGTTCCGGCTGTCCCATCACAAACAGAATGAGTGGCGTGGCAACACTGGCACCCAATGCGGCAAGCGACGAGTAACGCGAGAGGTAGGCGACCGCGAGCCAGACGGCGCAAAAAGCGAATGCTGATTGCCAGAATAATCCCGCGAATACGCCGATGTAAGTGGCAACACCCTTGCCGCCTTTAAACTTGAGCCACACGGGATAGAGATGCCCGAGAAACGCGCCGAGCCCTGCGAGTAACGCGGGCGCTTCACCCCACCAGTGCCGCGCGAGGAGTACAGCGAGTGTTCCCTTGAGGCCGTCGAGCAGCAGCGTGGCGGCGGCAAGTTTCTTGTTACCCGTGCGCAGCACATTCGTCGCGCCGATATTCCCCGAGCCGATGTTGCGAACGTCGCCAAGACCCGCCGCGCGCGTGAGGATGAGCCCGAAGGGAATGGAACCGAAAAGGTAACCGAGGGCGAACGCGAACCCGAGCCAAGTCGCCAATCCTCCGGCCATCAGGGTCATAAAGGAGGAGAGCGGGCTCATGGGTTGGGCGGGAGATCCTGTGGTTGCTATGCGGCGGGAGGGTATGCGGTGCAGCGCTGGATGGCAACCGGGGTTGATGGAATCCCGGCGGTACTCGAAACTCGCAACTCCGGCGTCATGGCCGCGAAGGCGGCCACCCACGACAATCATCCACTTGCACGGTGTAGCGATGCGGCATGGCCCCAGTTTGACATCAACATCACCCGAGCTGAAACTTGTCGTGGGTGGCCGCCTGTCATGCCTTTGGCATGATCGCTGGCGCGACGCGGCCATGACGGCAGAGATAGTTGCGCCGCCAGGAGCATTCCCGATAGTTGATCACCACACCTCTATTGCCCACCCACTTCCGTCATGGCCGCGAAGGCGGCCACCCACGGCAATTTTCAACATGCGGGCTGCGCAAACTTCGGTCAGAAGTTAGCGAAGGTTTCGTCTTCTGTCTTTCCTATTGCCCGAGTCACAAACTCAACTATGGCGGCTCCCTGCGTAACTGCCATTTGCTGGGCGGTCTGCTTGTCGTCGCTCCAAACGGTCCACACCGCTACGACACCGGGCAGTGCTTCAACGGCCGCCTTACAAAACTTGGTCGTCTTATCACATTCAGTTTCAGGCATTGCCAGCTTCAGTTGCAGGTTTCGGACCTGATCGTATGCAGACTCGCGGCCCACCGTGAACGTTTGCTTCAGAAGATCCAGCCTGCCGCGATCGAAGAGATCAAAGTTCTGAGGGAGTCGAGCGAGAGTTCCTTTTTGCTCGCCCCGGCATAAGTCCTGGGACCAGCGGCGGGTCAAACGCGGGCAAATCTCACGAGATGCCAAGAATTCGCCGTAGGTCCCATACCGTAGAATCTGCAACTGCAACCGATCGACGCGAAACGGTTTGTCAGAATTTCTGGCGTGACCCTCGATCGAATCGCGGCTCATGTTCGGGATCGCGACAACAGGAAGAACGAAGGGATGACCCGCGATCTCAAAATAGGCGTCCGAAGATACATAAGGGACGTCAGGCGGCGACGGTTGCTCTGTGCAGGCGGCAATCGCAATTGAGGCAAGTATTAGAGCGAATGCGTGGATTGCTCTCGTCGGCTCCCCAAGAATCAAAACTACGTCCTCTCCACACCCGCATATTCAAACACTGTCTCGCCCGCAACGACTGTTCGCAGCACGCGGCCCTGCATCTTGGCTTCATCGAAGGGCGAGTTCTTGGAGCGGGATTTCAAAAGGTCTTTGTTGACGACCCAAGGCTCGCCAAGATCAAACAGCACGAGATCGGCAATCGCCCCTTTGACCAAGCGCCCGGAATGCAGCCCCAAAAGCTTTGCAGGATTGATAGTCATGGCGCGCAGGAGAACATGCAGCGGAATATCGCCCGAATGCATCAGCCGCAGCGCAGCTGGCAGCAGCGTCTCAAGACCAACCGCGCCGTCTGCCGCTTCCGCGAACGGCCGGCGCTTGGTATCGGCGTCTTGCGGATCATGACTTGAAACAATGATGTCGATGTCGCCGGAGGCAACGCCCCGCACCATCGCCACGCGGTCTTCCTCGCGCCGTAGCGGCGGGCGTACTTTCAAAAACGTGCGGTACGAGCCGATGTCGTTCTCGTTCAAGGTCAGGTGATTGATCGAGACGCCGCACGTGACGGCGAGCTTGCGCGCTTTAGCACGGCGCACGACGTCCAAGCTTTCCTCGCAGCTGATGGTTGCCGCGTGATAGCGCCCGCCCGTCATCTCGACCAAGCGCACGTCGCGCTCAAGCACGATAGTTTCAGCGAGTTTTGAAGCCCCCGGCAGGCCGAGCCTGGCCGCGACTTCGCCCGAGTTCATGGATGCTGTGCCGGAGAGATACGGGTCTTCGGTGTGATGCACGATCAGCGCGCCGAAGTCCTTTGCGTAGTTCAAAACATTGCGCATCACGCGCGTATTGGCGACGCTGGTCTTGCCGTTCGAGAAGGCGATAGCGCCGGCGCGTTTCAGAAGACCGATCTCGGTCATCTCTTCGCCCTTCAAGCCCTTGGTCATCGCCGCCATGGTGTGGACGTGGACAACCGCGTTGTCGCGGGCGCGCCGCTGAATGAAGTCGACGAGCGCCACCTGATCGATGACCGGATTTGTCTCGGGCATGACGACCATAGTCGTGACGCCGCCCGCCGCCGCCGCATGGCTTGCGGTCTTCAAAGTTTCGCGATGCTCGAATCCTGGTTCGCCTGAAAAAACTTGCGCGTCGATGAGGCCGGGCGCGAGCACATGCCCTTTGCAATCTATCACGGCAGCACCCTCGGGGGCATTGCGCCGCAAGTGCGCGCCGATGTCGGCGATGAGGCCGTCTTTGACAAGAAGCCCGCCAGGTTCGTCGCGGTTCGACGAAGGATCGATAATGCGCGCGTTGATAAAGACAGTAGGCTTGCCGTTGGAGCGCGCCTTATCAAACGTTTTGGGTGTGCTGCTCATGTGTTGCCGCCTTCGGCGGGCAAGTGGACGGCAAGCGCTTCGAGAACGGCCATGCGCACCGCGACGCCCATCTCGACCTGCTCGCGGATGACACTGCGGGAGTGATCGGCAACGGTGGAGGCAATCTCGACGCCGCGGTTCATGGGGCCTGGGTGCATTACGAGCGCATCCGGTTTGGCGCGGGCGAGTTTTTCTATGTCGAGACCGAAGAAGTGGAAAAACTCGCGGCTCGACGGCACGAACGAGCCTTCCATGCGTTCGTTCTGCAAGCGCAACATCATGACGATATCCGCGCCCTCGATGCCTTTCCACATATCGGTATAGACTTCGCAGCCTAAGCGCTCCGGCGCGCTCGGCAGCAGCGTTGAGGGCGCGATGATGCGCACGTTGGCGCCGAGTGTGTTCAGCACGTTGATATTCGAGCGCGCCACGCGCGAATGCAGGATATCGCCGCATATTGCAACGGTGAGACCCGCGATGCGGCCCTTGGCGCGGCGGATGGTCAGCGCGTCGAGCAGCGCTTGTGTTGGATGCTGATGCGCGCCGTCGCCCGCGTTGATGACGCAGCAATCGACTTTTTGCGACAAGAGTTCTACGGCGCCGGCCGCGTGATGGCGCACGACGATGATATCGGGGCGCATGGCGTTCAGCGTCATGGCCGTGTCGATCAGCGTCTCGCCCTTGGTGACGGAGGAGGTGGCGACGTTCATGTTCATGACGTCGGCGCCAAGGCGTTTTCCCGCCAACTCGAACGACGCCTGTGTGCGGGTCGAGGATTCAAAGAACAGGTTGATGAGCGTGCGGTTCGCGAGCACGGTGCGCTTGGAGCCCCCGCTTTGGGTGCGGTCGGCGGCTTTGTCGGCGATGTCGAGGAGAAAATCGATTTCTGGTGCCGTTAGACCTTCGCAGGTCAACAGGTGGCGGCGCGGGAAGCGCGTCAGCTCTTTTGTCGTCGATGATTTAGCCATTAAAGCGGTGTCTATACGGGGAGTCTGGGGCGAGGGCAAGCTATCTGCGGCAGGTTCGCAGGACTTCTCACCACAATGGTCAACGGCTGATGTAGACTTCGGGCAAATTGGATCAATCTCAAAGCAGAACTGCGCAGAACCGCCATGGCCGAGCCAAACGCAACGCACCCAACCGCAACACATGATGTGCTCAATCAGTCGCAGCCGTTCGAAGACGTCAATTTGTACCAGTCTGATCAGGCTTTCCTCAGCGCCGTTCGCCGCGAAGGGGGGATTGGCGCCGAAGAGGGCCTCGCGCGCCTTGGCGCCATTGCGGGGAGCAAGGACGCGGCCGAGTGGGCCCGCCTCGCCAACGAGCATCCACCCGTTTTGCGCACCCACGACAGCAAGGGGCACCGGCTCGATGTTGTCGAGTACCATCCCGCCTATCATGTGCTCATGGAAACGAGCTTTGCCGAAGGCGCACACCGGCTTGATCGCGGTCCTGGCGCCAACGTCATCCGCGCCGCCAAGGTTTATCTGTGTGCCCAGATGGAGGCGGGACATTGCTGTCCGGTTACCATGACCAACGCCGCCGCGCCGGTTTTGAAGCGCCTGGAAGAAGCGGCGGGGCCGTGGCTGCAGAAGGCAGCGGCTGACACGTATGATCGCCGATTTCTCCCCGTTGAGCAAAAATCTTCCGCCACCTTCGGCATGGGCATGACGGAGAAGCAAGGCGGCAGCGATGTGCGCGCCAACACGACGCGCGCTGTCCCGGATGGGCAAAGCGGTACGGCACGCCCCTACACGATCACCGGGCACAAGTGGTTCATGTCGGCGCCGATGTCGGATGCGTTTTTAATTCTGGCGCAAGCCAGCGGCGGCCTCACTTGCTTTTTCATGCCGCGTTTTCGCCCAGACGGTTCCGTCAATGCTTTGCAATTCCAACGCTTGAAAGCGAAGCTCGGCAATCGCTCGAATGCGTCGTCGGAAGTGGAGTTTCACGGCGCCTATGCGTTGGCCTTGAGCGAAGAAGGCGAGGGCACGCGCGTCATCATCGAAATGGTGACGGCGACGCGGCTCGATTGCGTGGTGGCATCTGCGGCGCTCATGCGGTCGGCTGTTGCGCACGCATTGCATCATGCGGGCCAGCGCAGCGTGTTCCAGAAAAAACTCATTGACCAGCCGCTGATGCAACACGTCCTTGCCGATCTCGTGCTCGACTCTGAAGCGGCGACTACGCTGAGCTTCAGGCTGGCGCGCGCCTTCGATACACCCGCAGATGAGACCAGCAACGCGTGGCGCCGCCTCATGACGCCCGCGATCAAATACTGGGTGTGCAAGACCGCGCCAGCGTTCGTGGCGGAAGCCATGGAATGTCTCGGCGGCAATGGCTACGTTGAAGAAGCGCCGCTGGCGCGCATCTATCGCGAGGTGCCCGTCAACTCGATTTGGGAGGGCTCGGGCAACATCATGGCACTCGACGTTGTGCGCGTTCTGAAACGCGAACCCGAGTGTGCGCTGCTTGTGCTGGCGGAAATCAACAAAATTTCAGGCGCTGATAGGCACATCAAGTCCGCAGTTGAACGCTGGACCAAGCTGCTCGAAGAGCCGGATCTGTTTGAAGCGCGCGCCCGGTTGATGACCGAAGGCTTGGCTTTGCTCGCGGCCGCCGCACTTTTGCGCGCCTACGCGCCGGAGGTTGTTGCGGAGGCGTTCATTGCGTCGCGGCTTGGAGATCACTCAGCGCA
>JANOKZ010000322.1:0-10394 GCA_031419515.1 Hyphomicrobium sp. | reverse complement strand
CGCCTCCCTGTTGACTTCGAGCCGCTTCGCAAGACGCGGCTCTTTTTTTGCATTGTCCACAGGCAAGACAAAAAGTGCCCCGTTTTGGGCCTTGTTGTTAACTATGGTGTTCTACGTTGAATGCGTGGTATTGGTAATTGGTGGGTTAGCGTTTGTGTCGTACAGGGTCATGAACAACAAGTATCGAGTCGATGGCTCCCTCTTGGGAAGCTCTACAACCGTCTCCTTTGGCGAGCGGTTTCAATCTTCGGAACAGTTTGATCACATCTTCAAAGAGGGGATGGCGCTCGTCGAGCGTACAGCTGCGTACCTCGATGGGCCGGGCCGTAAAGAAGCCAAGGCACTCGCGGGCGGAGCCGGAGTCCTCTATGCAACCGAAAGCATGCGGCTCACAACGCGGCTTCTCGATCTTGCATCCTGGCTGCTTATTCGCCGGGCCTTGAAAGAGGGTGAGATCACGGATGAGGAGGCGTCCAAAAAGCGCCGTCGCGTCAAGCTTCAGGCGTTCGGGCGACCAGCACACGTCAAAGGCTACAGCGATCTTCCCGATGGGCTTAAAGCGCTGATCGACGAAAGCTTTTCGCTGCATGACCGGATCGTCCAACTCGACCGCGCCATGAGCGTCGGCGTGGATCCCGATGCCGTTCAGGAGCGCCCGGAAAATCCAGTTGCTCAGCAGATGTCGATGCTGGAGCACGCCTTCAAATCGAAGGCCAACTGACCTCAGCGCCGGTCCGCTGCGGTTTGAAATGATGGAAATAGAAAAAGGCCCGGGAAATCCGGGCCTTTGTTGTTTCGCGCTGCCCGCAGCGCCTGGCTGCGACGGCAGATTAGAAGATGCCTTCGAACTTCTTTTTGAACCGCGACAGGCGGCCACCGCGGTCCATCAGCTTTGTATCGCCGCCGGTCCAGGCTGGGTGGGTATTCGGGTCGATATCAAGCGAGAGCGAGTCGCCTTCCTTGCCGTAGGTCGAATACGTGATGAATTCCGAACCATCGGTCATGACCACTTTGATCTGGTGGTAATCGGGATGGACGTCTGCGTCTTTCTTCATGGCACTCCGCCTTTGTTTCACGAAAAAAACGCTTCCTCCGGGGCTTGATGCCTCAAGCTCAGCCGGCGCGCCTTGCGAATTCTTGAAAATTCAGGCCTCTCTCTAACCGAGATGCAGCCCTGGCACAAGGGTGGGTTTACAGCAAAACAAAGCGCTTCCCAGCGTCTTGATGTCTCTTGAGCGAGCCCCGTGGCTGGGGCATGGTCCGCTTCGACTGTCCCAACCGGCTCTATGCCGCTAGGAAATAGGCAAAATCGGCCCGGGCTCGGTTCTCAATGTGCCAGCCCATTGCGTGCCGGATAGGGCGACACATAGCGATGACGAGCCAAGACCGGGGCCAAGCCCAAACCGCGAATGCCGCACCTGAAGAGGATGGCAAAAAGAGCCGCTCACTCCGGCCCCTGCTGCAGCTCAAGCCCTATCTCATCGCGCACAAGGGAATGCTTGCTGCAGCAGCCGTTGCGCTGGTTGTTTCGGCGCTCGCCATGCTCAGCGTGCCGCTCGCTGTGCGCCGCATGATCGACAATGGCTTTGGTGCCAGCAATGCGCAGCTGATCGACAACTATTTCCTGACGCTCATCGGTATTGGTTTGGTACTCGCGATCGCGAGTGCCTCGCGGTTCTACACCGTGAATTGGCTGGGCGAGCGGGTGATCGCGGATCTGCGCGCCAATACGTTCGCCCATCTTGCGCGGCTCGGATCCGCTTATTTCGACAAGAGCCACTCAGGCGAAATGATGAGCCGCCTGACGGCCGACACAACGCAAATGAAGGCGGCAGCCGGAACGGCGCTCAGCCAATTCGCCCGCAATGCCATTATGCTGATTGGTGCTTTGGTGATGATGTTCATCACCAGTCCAGGATTGTCGGCACTCGTTCTCGTCGCCATTCCCATCATCGTCCTACCGCTTGTCGGCTTTGGCCGGATGGTGCGCAAACTTTCGCGCCGGGCCCAGGACAGTCTCGCCGAGGCGTCGGCCTATGCGGCTGAAAACTTGTCCGCACACCGGACCATGCAATCCTTTGCCAATGAGGTTCCGGTCAGTCAGCGTTTCGCCAAAGCCGTCGAGCAATCGTTCGAGGATGCGCGTGCGCGCCTCAAGGCACGGGCCTTTTTGACAGGGCTCGCCATTTTTCTGACCGTTGCCAGTGTGACGGCGGTGTTGTGGTACGGAGCGTCGTCGGTCATCGCCGGGGATATGACGGGCGGCCGTCTTGGTCAATTCGTGCTCTATGCGCTTTTTGCCTCTGGTGCCCTCGCCGAATTATCTGAAGTTTGGGGAGAAATGAACCAGGCCGCAGGTGCCGCTGAGCGCATTGCCGAGATCCTGGCCGAAGTCCCGGCCATCCGTTCTCCCGAAAATCCGGTCGCATTGCCCAAGCCGCCGCTCGGCATCGTGGCATTCGACATGGTGTCGTTCGTCTATCCAAACCGTCCCAATACGCCAGCGCTGAAGGCCGTGTCCTTCAACGTAGCGAAGGGCGAAACGGTCGCCCTCGTTGGCCCGTCGGGCGCAGGAAAATCGACGATATTCTGTTTGTTGCTGCGCTTTTACGATCCCCAATCGGGAACTATCAGCATCGATGGTGTTCCCGTTTCGCAAGCACACCTCGATGAGCTCCGGGCTCGCGTTTCCGTGGTGCCGCAAGACGTTGCGCTCTTTGCCGATACGGTTGCCGAGAATATCCGCTATGGCACACCTAACGCTACGTTGAGCGAAGTCCGCGAGGCTGCGATCGCCGCCCAGGCCGACGAATTTGTACGCGCGCTGCCAGAGGGTTACGACACCAAGCTGGGCGAGCGCGGCGACACGTTATCGGGCGGCCAGCGCCAACGCATTGCCATCGCCCGCGCTATTTTGCGCGACAGCCCAATCCTCCTTTTGGATGAAGCAACAAGTGCCCTCGACGCGGAAAACGAAGGCGCAGTGCAACGGGCGCTTGAAGGCGTCATGAAGGATCGCACCACGATTGTGATCGCCCACCGGCTTGCGACGGTTCAGAAAGCCGACCGCATCCTTGTGCTGGATGCAGGTAAAATAGTTGAAGCGGGCACGCATGCGGAGCTCATGCGCAAGGGCGGTGTCTACGCCCGGCTCGCCGACCTGCAATTTGGGCGCGAAGCAGCCGAGTAGACCGCGCGCGCGATATTCATTTTTCGCACTTATCGCCCATATCTATCGCCGATACCGTTAACCGTTGATCGTGCGATTTTGGCCACTGCGTGGCAGATTTCCGTCACCCTCAACCATTTTGGTAACATTCCCACCTCAGGGCTTTGAATAGGGGCTACTACGGGGCACAATCGAACTGTCTCCTGCCGAGGGGCGAGTTGCATTAATGTTCCGCGTACTGTTTCGATATATTCTGGCCCTAAGCGCATCTCTGTTGGTGGTGCAGACCGCAAGCCGTGCGGCTGGCACACTGTCAATACCGGTTGCGGTAAACTTGAATACGGGCTTGCTGCAAGCAAGTGGTTTACCAGCAGCGTTTGCTGCGGCGATCGACAATAAGCTGGCGTTTAGAAGGGATGTCGCCGGGAGCGAAACACAGAAGGCTTGGCTGGCGCAGCTGAAGTCATTCTATAGTTCGCGTTCTGGTGCACCGGTTTGGGTCGACAGTCGCGGCTTCAATGCGTTTTCTCATTCGGCAACAGCCGAACTGGCCAACGCTAATGATTGGGGGCTAGATGCCTCTGATTTTCCGGTTCCGCAGCTCGACGCAGACATCACGTCGCTTGAGAACCTGGCCGACGCAGAGATCGCGTTTTCGCTTGCCGTCGTGGACTACGCGGATCAAGCCCGCGGCGGGCGCATCGATCCATCGGCTCTTAGCCTTTGGCTTGATCATGCACCGGTGACGACATTCGCAACCGGCGTGATGATTGAGGTGATTTCGCACACCGACGCAGGCGATGCGCTGCGCAAGATGCATCCCCAATCGCCAGCCTTTGAAGTGTTGCGCCAAGCGTATCTTAAGATGCGCCAGGAAATTATATCGCCGCCCCGGCACGATGCCGCCACCATTCTTGCGCCCGGCGCCAAACTCAAAGTGGGACAGTGGCACCCCGATGTCATCATCATCCGGCAGCGTATAGGTTCTGCCGCAACTGCGGGCTTTGAATCCCAATTCGATGAAGACTTAGCCAGTGCGCTCCACGATTATATGGGCAAGGCCCGCATCCGGATGCGATGGGGTGTTATCGACGATCGCGTACGGGAAGTTATCAACCGGCCGCCGCCGCCACCAAATAAATCCGATCTCGATCAGATTCTCGCCAACATGGAACGCTGGCGCTGGGTGCCAACAGATCTCGGACGGCTCCATATCTGGAACAATCTGCCAGAGTTCATGACGCGCGTTGTAAAGGATGGCGCTCTTATACACGAAGAGCGCATCATCATCGGACAGCCAGAAACTCAAACGCCGGTATTCTCGGCCCCTATGAGTCAGGTTGTATTCCAGCCGGAATGGGGCGTGCCGCCGTCAATCAAAATCAACGATCTGCTGCCGAAATTGCAGGACGGGGATTTTGACGTTCTTGACCGCCGCGATATGCGCATTCTCAGCTTGAAGGGCAAGGAACTAAATCCGGAACGCTTTAACTGGGACAAGGTCGACATTCGGGATATCGGAATTTATCAAAGGGCAGGCGACGCAAACCCGCTTGGTCTTGTCAAATTTCTCTTTCCCAACAAACATCACGTCTACATGCACGACACCAACAATCGCGCACTCTTCAAGCATAACGAGCGCACGTTCAGCCACGGCTGTATTCGCGTGAGAGACCCTCAGAAATTTGCCGAGCTGATCCTTGGCGAAGATCAGGGCTGGGATAAAAAGAAGGTGGAAAAAAATCTTTTGAATTGGGACAAGCCGAGCAACAAGATTGATCTCATTCGCCCCATTCCTGTCCATAACGTCTATTTCACGCTGATACCCGGCGAAGACGGCAAGCTGAGAAAACTTGATGACATCTACGGCCACGACAAACGTATCATTCAAGCGCTATCCGGCGTCCCTGCACAACGCATTGCCGCCAACGATCCGGCGCGCAATCAGCAGCGTGAACTCGATGAATCCGCCCCGCCGCTGGTCAAGCAGCATTTGCGCGCAAGCGGGCAGAAAAAAGCTGAGGATGATGACTGAAGCGGTGCGCTGAAACGCGCGGCATCAGTCGTGAGGTGAGCGTGCGGGTTTAGTATTCCGTGAGTTAGTTATCTGCCGCAACGTTGCGCGGGCACGGTAGGGCAGCATTCGATGCACGCTACCTGTTCGTCAACTTCAGCTCGATCCGGCGGTTTTTCTTTAGGGCGTCATCAGACGATCCCGCTTCGATTGGCTGGAACTCGCCGTAGCCAGCCGCAACTAAGCGATCGGGTGGTACGCCTTTCGAGATCATGTACTTCACGACCGAAGACGCACGCGCCGTCGATAATTCCCAGTTGGATGGAAATTGGGGGCTTGAGATCGGCCGGGGGTCGGTGTGGCCGTTGACTTGCAGTGCCCAGTCGATTTCTGCCGGGATTTGCTTTTGAAGTTCGTTGATGGCGTTGGCCAATTGATCCATGGCGTTGAGACCTTCCGGCGTCAATGTGGCCGAACCTGACGGAAACAAGACTTCGCTTTCAAACACGAAGCGATCGCCGACGACGCGGATATCCTTGCGATCCTTCAAAAGATCGCGCAGGCGGCCGAAGAAGTCCGAGCGGTAGCGCTGCAATTCCTGCACTTCGCGCGCGAGCGCTGCATTGAGGCGGGCGCCCAGATCCTTGATGGTCTTGTCGCTATCGGTTGTTTTATTTTCAGACGCCTCAAGCGCGTTGTTCAATGCGGCAATCTGCTGGCGCAGAGCAAGCAGCTGTTGATTGAGTAGATCGACTTTTGCAATCGCTTCGTTGGACGCATTTTTCTGGGACTCAAGATCAGCCGAGAGTGCAGTGATACGTCCCTCCGCCAGCTTGGCCTGTTCCTCGGCGCTGAGGCCCGTGCCAGAGAGTTTAGCGTTTTCATCGCGCAGCACGGCAAGTGACGCTTGCAACGCGGCAAGTTCGTCTTCCGCGCTTTTCGCTTTACCCTTTTCCAGATTGAGGATGCTGGTCAATTCGCTGATCTGGCGCGTCAAGCGCTTCAACGCGCTGTCCTTGCCGCTCGCTTCCTCGGCGGCAAAGTATTGCGCGATCATGAAGATCGACATCAGCAGCGTGACGACAAGCAGCAGCGTCGACAACACATCGACGTACGCGGGCCAAAACTCGCCATACACGGCACTGCGTCTGCTGCGGCCGCGCGCCATCGGCTGCTAGCTCCTGGGCTTCATGTTGCTGGCGAGGTTCTTCAGCATGTTGGCCACTTCGGTTTGCTGAGAGGCTTGCTCATCGACCCATTCGCGCACGACCTTTTGTTCGGCACGCATTTGACTGACGAGCTGATTGACCCCGCGCGCGAGGTCGCGGACTTCGTCGCCCGCAGGTGCGGCACTTGCTGCGAGAACATTGGGTGGTGCGATCGGTTGCTCGCCAAGTCGATTGGAGAACTCCTCCAACGCGCGCTGCATATCGACCACAGCACTCAGCAGCTGGCGATTGACGAAATCGGATGACGCCGAGCCGGTCGCTCCAGAGGGCGTCAGTTCGGTAATGCCCGAGAGCCATTCTTCAAGTTCATTGTAGAAGCGGTTATGGGCGTGGCTCGCTTGCAGCTCAAGAAAGCCAAGCACGAGCGATCCTGAAAGACCCAAAAGGGAGGCTGAAAACGCCGTGCCCATGCCTTTGAGCGGCGCCGCAAGTCCGGCTTTGAGTTCGCCGAATAATTGGGCGTTGTCAGATCCTTGTGTGCCAAGAGATTCAATGGCCTTGCCGACCGACTGAATGGTCTCGAGCAGGCCCCAGAAGGTTCCGAGCAATCCTAAAAACACGAGCAGGCCGACGAGATAGCGGCCCGTGTCGCGCGCCTCATCAAGCCTCGAGCCGATTGAGTCCATGAAGGATCGCATCGCGGCCGTTGAGAGCGACAGGACGCCGGTTCGGTCGCGCAGCATGGTTGCCATAGGGGCCAGTAGGACGGGCCTGTGCGCAATCGATAATCCGGGATCCGCGATGCGGTAAGCGTTGACCCAGCGGATTTCAGGATAGAGGCGCATGACCTGGCGAAAGGCGTAAACAATGCCAAGGGCCAGTACGCCAAGGATGAGACCGTTGAGACCGGGGTTAGTGAGGAGCGAACGCTGCAGCTGTTCGAAAAGGATGGCGGCCAGAAATCCAACCAGCGTGAGGAAGATGACCATGCGCAGCAGAAACACGCCTGGCGGGGTCAGGCGGCGGGCAATGGGCGCGATCGCAGCATCTCCCTGGCGTTTCTTGGCCATACCTCATCCTCCCCGGATAATGTCCCCGTCGTCCCCGCGTTCGCGCCTTATACGAGCGCCATGTTACCCGAAGGCCATGTTACCCAAAGGCAATGGCAGCGAAAACCGGCAAGATCAAGCCGGGCCCTCGCGAAATCCCTCGAAGACGGATAATGGCTAAGGCTTTTGTGGTCCGGAGCCAACAAGGGGCAAAAGCGCCTTGATTAACGTACCGTTCGACGCGATCACGTCGCCGGTATCGAGCATCGTGTCGTTGCCGTTCAAATCGCTCACGAATCCGCCAGCTTCGCGCACGATGACGATACCGGCAGCAAGATCCCACGGTTTCAAGTTCCGCTCCCAATAGGCATCAAAGCGCCCGGCTGCGGTAAACGCAAGATCGAGGGCTGCGGACCCGGTGCGCCTGATGCCCGAAACTTCGCGCATCACGGTTTCCATTTCTTTGAGAAATTTGGGATGTCCCGGCCTTCCGCGATGCGGGATACCAGTTGAGACAAGAGCGTCGGCAATCGATTTGCGGTTGGCGACGCGCAGGCGTCTATCGTTGACGTATGCGCCCTTGCCTTTTTCAGCGGTGAAGAGTTCGTCGCTGGCCGGATTGTAGATGACGCCCGCGACCAGCTGACCTTCGCGTTCGAGACCGATTGATATGGCGAACATCGGGTTCGAGTGCAGGAAATTCGTGGTACCGTCCAAGGGATCAACGATCCAGCGATGGGATTTGTCAGCGCCTTCAACCAGGCCGCGCTCTTCCATCAAAAAGCTGTAGGCGGGTCGCGCTTTGTTCAATTCCTTGTAGATGATTTCTTCGGCCTTGGTATCGGCGATTGAAACGAAATTCGCCGGGCCTTTGACCGAGACCTGCAATTGTTCGACCTCACCGAAATCACGGATCAGGCTGCGCCCGGCTTTGCGTGCCGCAGTGATCATCACGTTGAGGAGCGGTGAAACAGGCATTGTTGAGGGGTCCGCGTGATCGCTGCCGACGGTATGCCGGGTCTGCGGTGACTAGCGGCTTATCTACCCCGTGTCTATCCTGTGACAAGGCAGACGGCAGACAGGCCTGCGGCTGCGTTAATGCTTTACTCGAAGGGCTGCACCTGAATGCGATCAGACCAGTCGGAGGCAGCCTTCTCGGCAGCCGCCCGGTCTGCCTTCGACAGCTTGGCCACCGTGTCGTCGAGTGTTGCATCTTCGACGCCATTTTTCTTGGCGATTATTCGCCATTTCGCGGCTTCAGCCGGGTTCTTGTCGGTGCCGACGCCTTCAAGGTGGATGTAGGCCAGGCGGTTCTGCGCGCCGGGAATGCCTTTCTCGGCCGCCGCCTTCAAGTAGCCGAGGGCCTTGGGCTCATCGCGCGTCAGGCCCATACCTTTAAGCAGAAGCACAGCATAGTCGTATTGCGCGGCATCATGACCCTGCTCAGCCGCTCTCGATAACCAGCGGCCAGCTTCAAACGCATTCGGCCGAACACCTTCGCCGCGCTGATACAGCGCCGCCAAATCGTATTGGGCCTGCGCGATGCCTTTCTCGGCGGCATATTGGATGTGCTGGAATGCCCGATATGGGTTTTCGGGCTTGCCGTCGCCTTTGAGGAACAATAGTCCCAAATTGTAGTTGGCCGCCGCGTGACCCGTCAGCGCTGCTTTTTCAAAAAGGGCAGCCGCCGCGTTGCGGTTTTTTTCGATGCCGCGCCCCTCAGCCAGCATCAAGGCGAGCGAGAACATGGCCGGTACGTCGCCAAGTTCGGCCGCGCGCGTGTACCAATTGGCGGCAGTCTTTTCATCCTTGGCGACGCCGAGACCTTCTTGATGGATACGTGCAATCAGAGTGTGCGCCGTGGCGTCGCCCTTTGCAGCTGCGGCCTCGGCGAGTTTCAATGCTGTCAGATACTGACCTTGATCAAACGCTGTATAAGCCGCGTCTTCTCCCGTTGCGGGGACGGTTGAAGGAACAGTTTTCTTCTGCGCGCTTGTCCCTGAATTTGCTGCGGGAGCTTTGGCTGCTGGCGCTGCTTTCTTCGCAGGCGGCGCATCAGATTTTTCAAACCACGAGCTACTTTCGGAATGGGCCGGAAGAGTAGCGATCATCACCCCCACAACAAATGCAGGGCCAATTGCCGCCAACGCGATTGCAGTCTTGTACCGCATCAAACGATCTCCTTGGCGCCATTGACGGCTGCAGCAAACAACTTGACCTGCTCACGCGCGGCGTCTGGCGTGTAGGCGGCTTTGACTTTCACGGCGACGAAGTCTGCGCCGCTGCGGGCAAGCCGCGCCGCAGCGCCGGCATCAGCGGCGTCGAACGCGACGCACGGAATTTCAAAAAGCTCGCTCCACCAAGTGACCAAATCTTCCTGCCGTTGCGCGGCGGTGGCGCGATCTTCGACGTGCGGAGGAATGCCGAAGGCAATGTAGTCGGCACCCGCCTCGCCCAGTGTCATGGCGTCATCACGCGAGCGGCCTGCATCGACGCCGATAAGAAACCGCTCGCCTAGAATGTCGCGCGCCTCGGCGAAACGCTCCGCTTGATCCTTGGACCACGAGAGATGCACGCCGTCGGCGCGCAATTGCCGCGCGAGATTGGCGTCGTCCGCAATCAATGCGGCGATGTTCTTGGCCTGCAGAAGCTCGACGATGGAGTTTGCCTGAGGCACGGCGATTGGCCGGCCGGCAGGCGCCGTAATGAGGACGCTCGCGAACGGTGCGGCGCTGAGGGCCGCATCAAGCGCGGCGATGGAATGGGCGCCGGATTTTTCATCGATTTCGAGCACAAGGTAGAGTTCGGTTGCTATCAAGCTGTGGCCTCCAGTGTCTGCAAGGCTATTGAAGCCCAATGAGGCAGAAAGAAGAAGGGCCGGGTTAGAGTATTAACCTCTTGTTAATACGTCGAGTCTTCCGGGCCACACCGCGGCTTTTTCACAAGTTGCGCCCGTTAGGGAGTTTACCGCCGCGCCAAGTGCAGTCATTGTT